>CAZXOF010000013.1:0-12236 GCA_964642255.1 uncultured Eggerthellaceae bacterium
ATCCGTTAGCATCTAACCCCCTTGCACAAACCTATATCCACGCTGGGTTAACAGAACCAATTACTAAATTGGGATAAAAATGCTTTAGTTGTTATGTAGTACCCATTTTTCTTCATAGCTTGAAGTTCTTCATCTACAGAAGAATCTACAATAGTATATTTTCCCTCAAATTCTTCGGACTATAGATTAGTTCTTTAATAGGGTCAGACGGAACTTACAGCATTTCTTCTTTACCATCACTCCGACAATTTCCTTTCTAACTTGTGGTGTGATTGCCAATCAGAATACTACTGCTCCAAAACCAGTAATAATGTATCAGAATAACACCGGTCATTAACACTTCTCGCGACTATCACTCTTATTGACGTTAGGTGATTCACGTACAGTGCTGCGCTGATTTTCGACAGTTTGATTTTCAACCGATCGGATAATGATACGATACGCTCACTAATACACCCTTGTTTTGAGCAAGCGACACGTCTATAATTCTGCAGTATCTGTTCAGGGCGAGGTGCAAGTCCTCACTGGCGGTGACGGAGTATATGTCTCCCAGTCCGCGACCCTCAAAAATGAGGCTGATCTGGTGAAATTCCAGAACCAACGGTTATAGTCCGGAAGAAAGAACGAGATCCGCGTAAGCAACAAACGCTTGACGCATTCGGTATTTCAACGCCCCCGGAACAGTTCGAGGGCGTTTTTTATGCCCTACAGGATGTAAGGTATCAAAAGGTTTGAATGTTTCTACCCTTGCGATTGTGCGAATGAGCGCACGATTGCGTAGATGAGCGCGAAATGCATTATGTGTATGGGAAGATTGCATGACCTCACTGATTGTATCAGCACAGGCACCAGTATTGGACAAGGACGCTTACATACTAATGGCGTATAAGTGCATAGTTTGAGATGTCTTCGTACTAAAGCGAATATAAAAGGTAGCACGACAAAGAGCAGGGACTGCGGTGCAAAACGACAATACAACGCCAATTTCAGATGACGTGCGATTTATGCGTCAAGCGATTGATCTTGCAAAACGTGGTATAGGGTGGACAAACCCAAATCCGCTTGTTGGAGCTGTAATTGTAAAAGATGGGCGCATCATTGGCGAAGGGTGGCACAAACGCTACGGGGATGCGCACGCAGAGCGCAACGCTTTGAATGCCTGTAACGAATCTCCTGACGGAGCAAGCGTTTATGTGACCCTTGAACCCTGCTCGCACACGGGAAAACAGCCGCCTTGTGCAGACGCGCTCATTGATGCACACATTAGACGAGTTGTCATAGGTTCACATGATCCGAATCCGCTGGTAAGCGGACAAGGTATTGAGCGCTTGTGCGCTGCGGGCGTTAAAGTTGATACGGGTGTAGAGCAGACGGCGTGCGATGAGCTTAATCCAGCCTTTTTTCACTACATCACTACGCAACAGCCTTTTGTAGTTGCAAAGTGGGCCATGACTGCTGATGGCCATATTGCAACACGCACGGGAGATGCACGTTGGGTATCAGGTGAAGAATCGCGCAACGATGTTCATGAGCTGCGACATCAATACGCCGCCATCATGGTAGGAGTGAACACCGTGATTGCTGATGACCCCTTACTCACAAGCCGCAGGGCACATGATGAAACAGCAAATCAACCACTACGGATTGTGTGCGACACACATTTGCGTATCCCACCAAATTGCACCCTTGTTCGCTCGACGGCGGAAGGACAAGCAAAGCTGCTTATTGCAACCGGCATGAAAGCTTCAGCAGATGGTATAGCAACGCATACTGAGGACAAACTTGATGCATACAACAGCGCAGCAGCAAAGATCAAGGATCTTGAAGCAGCAGGCGTGCGCGTGGTACATCTACCCCTTGATGATACGCACCATGTATCGCTGATAGCATTGATGAACCTGTTGGGTGAAGAGGGTATTGCCTCAGCTCTACCGGAGGGAGGCCCTTGTTTGCATGCCGCCGCATTATCGGCAGGTATTGTGCAGCGTGTGGTGGTCTATCTGGCCCCCAAGATTATTGGAGGCACGGATGCCTTAGTTCCGGTAGGCGGCAATGGATGTGTATGTATGGCAGATGCATTGTGTTTAAGAAAGCCACGCATCAAACGTTTCGGCAATGATATACGGCTTTCGTTTGACCTTGATCAAACCGACTCACCTTTACCCAACCTCACACGCAACGCTATTTCTGACGCCGCTATTTCCAACACAAGCAATAGCTATCACTCGGAAGAAAGGCTTTAATGTTTACCGGTATCGTTGAAGAAGTCGGTCGCATTCAGCGCGTTGTTTCCGGCGCTCAGTCGGGTTCGATTGCGATAGCGGCACACACTGTGATATCTGACGTACATACTGGCGACAGTATTGCCGTTAACGGAGTATGCCTAACGGTTACAGCATTTTCAGCAACAGGCTTTGAGGCTGATGTCATGCCAGAAACACTTGCACGTTCAAATCTTGGGCTACTATCGGCGGGTGCCTTGGTGAATTTGGAACGAGCACTGCCGGCAAACGGACGTTTCGGCGGGCATATTGTGTCAGGACACATTGATGGTACAGGCACAATTACTCAAACAAGACGAGATGGAAATGCTATACGTATTCGCATTGCTACCACACCTCACATATGCGCACTCATCATCGAGAAAGGCTCAATTGCCATTGATGGGATAAGCCTTACTGTTACCGATGTCTGTGAACATAACTTCGGCGTTTCGATTATTCCTCATACTGGTACCAAGACAAGTTTGCTGAGCAAGCGCATTGGTGATGTCGTTAATCTTGAAAACGATGTCTTGGGGAAATACGTATACAAGCTTTTACACATTGGAGCGCCTGGAAATATAGGTGCTACAGAGCAAAGTGGTGCATATCAGAATGCTTCAGATGCCACACCAAGAAGCGTCATACACATGAGAAGCGCTGTTTATGACACACAGAGCATATCCTTAACGCCCAACCAAGAAGACGCATCATTAGAAGACACAGGTGGTATTACACTTGAGTTTCTTCAGCGCAACGGCTTTTAATGCACCAAGATGCATTGCTACACGACGTGCTGTTGCACAACATGCTGCCGCACAACGTACTGTCATATGTAACACAGTGCAGAACTAGTAAGGAAGCCACAGTACAACAGAAAGGTATGTATGAAACCAAATACGATAGAAGAGGCGATAAGCGAGCTTCAAGCAGGGCATCTTGTTATTGTGGTAGATGATCCTGATCGAGAAAACGAAGGTGACCTCATTTGTGCGGCGGAATATGCCACGCAGGCAAATATCAATTTTATGGCAACACATGCCAAGGGACTTATCTGCATGCCCATGAGTGTCGCTCTTGCACGCAAGCTCAATTTTCCGCAGATGGTTACAGAAAACACCGATAACCACGAAACGGCTTTTACAGTATCGGTTGACTATCGCAACACCACAACCGGTATTTCTGCTGCAGAGCGCTCGCAAACGGCTCTGCGCTGCGTTGCTGATGATGCTGTCCCTGAAGATTTTCGCAGGCCAGGCCATATGTTTCCACTGGTAGCACGTCCGGGTGGCGTTTTGGAACGCAGTGGACATACCGAAGCAACAGTCGATCTGCTGCGCCATGCCGGCATGAAGCAATGTGGACTGTGCTGCGAGATTATGCGTGAAGATGGCACTATGATGCGCACCTCTGAGTTATATCAAATGGCACAAGATTTCAATTTGTGCTTTGTGTCGGTCAAACAATTGCAAGATTACTGCCGCGTGCATGACAACCATATGAAGGAACAGGCTACGACCAAGCTACCCACCCAGTATGGAGACTTTCAAATTCACGGGTTTGTAAACGATATTACCGGTGAAGAGCACGTGGCTTTAGTCAAAGGTGATATTGGCAACGGGCGCGACGTGCTATGCCGCGTGCATTCCGAGTGTCTCACCGGCGATGTATTTGGATCGCTTCGATGCGATTGCGGATCGCAGTTAGCAGACGCGCTGCGCGTTATCGAGAACGAAGGGCGTGGTATTTTGCTATACATGCGCCAAGAAGGGCGCGGCATTGGGCTTATGAACAAACTGAAGGCTTATATGCTACAAGAACAAGGCCTCGATACCGTAGAGGCAAACGAAGCACTTGGTTTCAAACCAGACCTACGCGAATACTGGAGCGGTGCACAAATACTACGTAACTTAGGCTGTCACTCTATTCGGCTGCTTACCAATAACCCCAATAAGGTATATGGGTTAGCCGACTTTGGGCTTGAAATATCAGAACGTGTTCCGCTTGTAACCGAGCCGCAAGATTATGACCGTAGATATTTACAGACCAAGGCAACAAAGATGGGGCATTTCTTAAATCTTGGCTAGCACAAATGTAGTAACGCCTAAAACCAGCATATATAAAGGAAGCTGAAAGGAAAGCGCTATGACAGTGAAAGTGATTGAAGGAAAACTTGTCAATGAGGGTATAAAAGTAGGCATTGTATGCGCTCGCTTTAACGAGTTTATTGTGAGCAAGCTGTTATCTGGAGCAATTGATACCCTTATACGCCACAATGTACCTGAAAATGATATAGCAGTGGCGTGGGTGCCGGGCGCTTTTGAGATTCCGGTCGCAGCAAAAAGAATGGCGGAATCAGACAACTACGATGCTGTCATTTGTTTAGGCGCGGTTATTCGTGGAGCAACAAGTCACTACGATGTTGTATGCAGCGAGGTTAGTAAAGGTATTGCACAGGTATCACTCAAAACGGGAAAGCCAGTCATGATGGGGGTTCTCACAACAGACACCATAGAGCAGGCTATTGAGCGCGCCGGATCAAAGGCGGGCAACAAGGGTTCAGAGAGTGCCGAGGGTGCACTTGAAATGGCAAACCTTCTGCGTCAGCTGTAAACAACAATGGAAAGCCAGTCAATTAAAACCGTCGTGTTCGACTTCGATGGTACTCTACACGACACCTTGCATATCTACCCCAAAGCCTTTGCCGACGGATATCAGCTCTTAGTTGATCGCGGTCTTGCGCCACAGAAAAGCTTCTCGCGTGATGAGGCCGCACGCAATATAGGCCTTACAACACGTGAAGCATGGACAACACTTCTACCCGATCTACCCGATGAGGCATGGATTGCGGCAGCTAAACGGGTTGGGGAAAGCCTTGATGCACTTATGGCTTCAGGTGAAGCGCAGCTGTTCGACGGTATTCCTACCATGCTTGATCGTGTGCGTGCAGCAGGTTTGAACTGCGTGTTTTTGAGCAACTGTCGCACCTCTTACCAAGAAGCTGCACGCAAAGCTTTTGGACTTGATACCTGGTTTTCTGCGTACTACAACGCCGAAGAGTTTCATGGCGAGCCAAAAGAGCGCATGTTCGAAACGATTCGCACACAGCACGAAGGTGGCTTTATTGCAGTAGGTGATCGCAGCAAAGACCGCACTTTTGCACATGCTCATAACCTGCTATTTGTGGGATGCTTGTACGGATGCGGCACAGCAGAAGAGCTTGCAGGAGCAACGCGCCTTGTGCACACACCACAAGAGGTTGCAGACGCGTTGCTTGATTTGGTGGCTAGAGGCGCGTAAGCTTGCGATGCACGCGATGGGGCTTTGGGCTTTCCGACCCAAGGCGCCTCTCGCGATCGGCTTGGTAGGCTTCAAAGTTTCCCTCGAACCAGTACCATGCTCCGGGATTGTCGTCGCTACCTTCCCACGCAAGGATATGAGTAGCAATACGGTCAAGAAACCAGCGGTCGTGACTTGTAACGACCGCGCAGCCCGGAAACACCATCAGTGCTTCCTCGAGACTTGCAAGCGTTTCTACATCAAGGTCGTTTGTTGGTTCATCAAGCAGAATCAGGTTGCCACCTTGTTTCAGAGTAAGTGCGAGGTTGAGTCGGTTGCGCTCACCACCCGATAAGACACCAGCCATTTTTTGCTGATCAGACCCCTTAAATCCAAAGCTTGCTACATATGCACGACTTGGTATTTCCTCATCACCAACGCGCAAATAATCAAGCCCGTCTGAGACAAGCTCCCAAAGCTTTTTGTTAGGATTAATGTTTACACGGTTTTGATCAACATAGGAGATTGATACTGTTTCGCCTACTTCAAGCGTTCCTGCTGTTGGCTGCTCTTCGCCCATAATCATGCGAAAGAGCGTTGTCTTACCAACACCGTTTGGACCAATAACACCCACGATGCCGTTGCGAGGCAAGGTGAAAGATAGATCATAAATAAGCTCGCGATCACCAAATGACTTACATAAGTTTCGGGCAATAATGACTTTTTGCCCTAGACGCGGCCCTGTTGGAATATGAATTTCAGTGAAGTCAATTCCTTGCGCCTGGCGAGCCTGAGCTTCCATGCGCTCGTAGTTTGCAAGACGAGCCTTGCTTTTTGCCTGACGCGCCTTTGGCGAACTGCGTACCCATTCAAGCTCTCGACTCATACGGCGTGCAAGTTTTGCTTGTTGCTGACCTTGGCGCTCAAGCCTTTCAGCCTTGGTCTCAAGATAGGTTGAGTAGTTGCCCTTATACGGAAAAAGCCGACCGCGATCAATCTCACAAATCCACTCGGCAACATTATCAAGAAAATAGCGATCATGAGTAACGGCGAGCACAGCTCCGGGATAGGTTTTGAGATGCTGTTCAAGCCAGAGTACCGATTCAGCATCAAGATGGTTGGTTGGTTCATCAAGCAAAAGCAGATCAGGCTCATCAAGCAAGAGGCGACATAGCGCTACTCGTCGGCGCTCGCCACCAGAGAGCTGTGCAACCGGTGCGTCGGATTCGGGGCATTGCAGCGCCTCCATTGCTTGCGATAACCTGCTGTCAAGATCCCATCCATCTGCAGCATCGATTTGGTCTTGTAAGCTACCCATCTCTGCCATAAGTGCATCAAAATCAGCGGATTCATCAGCCATTGCGGCAGACACCTCATTAAAACGGGCAATTTTAGCCAAAATATCGCCAAAGGCAAGCTGAATGTTTTCTAGGACGGTTTTATCTTCTTCAAGAGATGGTTCTTGGGGTAGCAGTCCCACAGTATAGCCTGGCGTTAAGCGCGCCTCACCGTTGGAAATCTCTTCAACTCCTGCCATGATATTAAGCAACGTGGATTTACCCATGCCATTAGGCCCAACAACACCAATCTTGGCATCGGGATAAAACGACAGCGATACGTCGTCAAGAATCACCTTGTCGCCATGCGCCTTGCGCGCTTTATACATTTGAAAAATAAACTCAGCCATACTTATGTCACGCTCCTGTATTTATATGATCTGCACGCTTAGTTCTAGGTAAACCGAAATGCGACACGCGCAAAAGGTGTTAGACAACGCGCCTTATTGTCGCATGGCAAGCATACAAACACCACGATGGGTAACACAAGTGCACGTATCATTCGCACTTTTGATAATGACAATGTACATAGATCAGTCTTTGTTGATCTATCATTGTTCCTATACGTATACCTTTCAAAAGATACTTTTAGAAGAAACAGGAGGGCTGATGCAGCTTTTTCGATCCTTGATGATATCGCAGATATCTAAGCCGCGCGACGAGACCACTGATGCCGAAGACAACATTGAGTCAACACTACCTCGGAAGCGTTTACTACGCGCACTACGCTGCGTCATTCCTGCATTGTTGTTGCTACTCGCACTACTTGCTACTGCCCTTGTCGGCATCTGCACTGCATCCACACGTGCTCTTATTGCAGCTAGTATCGCCATAATTCTATGCGGAGCTCTTGCAGTAGTGCACACATTTTTGAAAGAGTATATTGCACAATCTAGCGTTCTGCGTCCTCTTATTTCTCCTATCGCACTTATTGCAGCAGCATCCTTTGGTTTTGCCTCAATCGAACTACCCTGGAACAGCGACTTGTTTACTATGTCGCCTGCCTTTGTGTGCCTCAATATTGTTCTTGTTCTACTACTGGTCACTGCTTTATGGCTTATCGGACAGCGTCGTTTTGTCTTACCATTTTTTGGTTTGTGCCTATGTGGCTTTTTTGGCATCGTTCAACATTTCGTTCTTGAGTTTAGGGGAACCGTATTGCTACCCATCGATATACTCAGCATGGCAACAGCGCTGAGTGTAAGTGGTGGCTATACCTACGCAATTGATTCAAGCCTGCTCAAGGGTCTGATGTGTTGGTGTGTTGCGAGTCATATACTTTTGTTCGCTTGCTATCCATGCGCGAACAAAGATTCACGCAAAAGTATATATATATCTAATGTATTAACTGGATGCGTTTGCCTGCTTATTCTTGGTGTCGTGGTTACCGTACCAGATTATAAAAACGACTATAATGTCGATTCTTTTGGCTGGAACAGTACTTATGTTTATACTCGGTGTGGCTTTACTGTAAGTTTTATCTCAGCACTCCAAACTATGTCGTCAGATCTGCTAGCAACACCACCTACAGATTATTCCGACAACGAAGCAGATGCCTTACTTGAAAGCTATGTACGAAATTATACCGAAAACAGCACAAACAATGAACTGCTTGCATTGCGCCAAGAACAGTTTCTTGAAGAGGAACCAACGGTCATTGTTGTCATGAACGAAAGCTTTGTTGATCTTTCGGCTATCTATGGAGATCTTGATGCAGATTACGAAGGTCCATCCTTTTACACTGATGGTATTCAAGACGTTATTATGCGGGGTGTTCTTGGCGTTTCAAATTACGGCGGAGGAACCTGCAATAGTGAGTTCTCATTTCTGACAGGAAACTCCCTAGCGCTTATAGGCAGCGGAAACTATCCTTATCAGCTGTATTCATTTTCCAACTGTGAGAGTTTAGTGAGCCAATTTTCTCAGCTCGGATATACAACAACTGCCATACATCCGCACCTCGCAAGTAACTGGAGACGAGACCAGGTCTATGAAGAGCTTGGTTTTGACAACTTTTATTCCTTCACTAGTTTTGAAGATGCAGATACACTGCGTGGCATGGTAACTGATGAGGCAACATACGACAAAATTCTTGAATTGCTTGAAGAAGATGATAGTCCCCAGTTTATCTTTAACGTAACCATACAAAACCATAGTGGTTATAACTCGGGTCTCATTGATGAAAGCGATCAGCTTAATTATCAGTCCACCAGTGTCGATGATGAAGAAGCAACTGAAGCTCTTAATGAATATCTTGCCTGCATAGAAGCATCAGATGACGCTCTTGAAGCCTTTCTTGCCAAACTTGAACAGCTTGACCGTCCCATAGTGGTGCTATTTTTCGGAGATCATCAACCTGAGTTCGCTGACGTATACAATGATGCACTCTTCACCGATGAAGATAGCATGGAACATACGATGAGGCTTTATGAGAGCACCTATCTGATTTGGGCTAACTATGACATCGTTGGAATTGATGATGAGACCACCTGGCAAGATATGTCAGTTTGTTACCTCGGCGCTACCCTGCTTGAAACCATAGGAGCACCTCTGACGGATTATCAAAAATCTCAGCTTGTTCTTTTACAAACCCTGCCACAAATTACTGCCTACGGATACCAAACTACAGATGGTGTATGGCATAACCCATCCAATGAAGAAACCGTATTAGATACATATTCAGACTTTTTGTTTCTTGAATATCGAAAACTTAAGGCTGAGCTTTTAGGATATAGCAGATGGTAAAAAGCTGTAGGCAAACTGCACAGCAAAGGAGTATCTATGGCGCAGCACGTGTTTTCGCGCTTGCTTGCATTTGGTAAAGATAAAGACTTAAGACGATATCGCGCACTTGTTGATGCAATCAATGCCTCTGAGGAGGATATTGCATCATTGACTGACGCAGATATACGCTCTCGTTCAGATGCATTGCGCGAACGAGCACAGGCAGGTGAAGCGCTTGAGAAACTGCTTGTTGAATCCTTTGCTCTTGTTCGCGAAACAAGTAAGCGCACTACAGGTATGCGTCATTTTGACGTGCAACTTATTGGCGCTATGGCTTTGCACAACGGCTCTGTTGCTGAAATGAAAACCGGCGAAGGAAAGACACTGGTATCCACAGCGGCAGGATACCTGAACGCATTAGGTGGCAAAAATGTACACGTTGTCACGGTTAACGATTATCTGGCAAAACGCGATGCAGAGTGGATGAGTCCTCTTTACCACTTTCTTGGTATGGAAGTGGGGCTCATACAAAGCTCACTGTCTACTGATCGGCGTAAACTACAGTATTGTGCCGATGTCACCTATGGAACCAATTCGGAATTTGGTTTTGATTATCTACGCGACAATATGGTGACAGATCCTGCCGATCGCGTGCAACGAGGTCGCTGGTATGCCATTGTTGATGAGGTTGACTCTATTTTGATTGATGAGGCACGCACACCACTCATCATATCGGGTCTTGGTAACAAAGCGACACAAACCTATATCGCTTTTGCCGCTGCAATGCCACTGTTAAAAGCTGACGAAGACTATGTGCTCGATGAAAAACGTCGCACAATATATGCCACCGAGGATGGTCTTGACAAGGTAGAAGCCTTCCTTGGTATGGATATTTATGCCGATGTATCTGGCAAACTTGCAAACCATCTTCAGCAAGCACTTCGAGCACAGTTTCTTTTTCACCGTGATCACGATTACGTAGTCATGGATGATGAAGTTAAAATTGTTGATGAATTTACTGGGCGCATCCTTGAAGGGCGGCGCTATTCGGACGGTCTACATCAGGCACTTGAAGCAAAAGAAGGCGTTGATATTAACGACGAAACTCAAACGCTTGCTACCGTGACGCTACAAAACTACTTTCGCCTCTATGACAAACTTGCCGGTATGACCGGCACAGCACTCACTGAAGACAGTGAGTTTCGCCAGATCTATCATATGTCAGTTATCCCTATTCCTACCAATAAGCCCGTTATTCGCATTGATCATGAAGACTTAATTTATCGCACAACAGAGGCCAAATATAAGGCTGTTGCGAATGAGGTGGCAGAACGTCATGAAAAGGGTCAACCCGTGTTGGTGGGTACTTCGTCTATTGAAGGCTCGCAACGCATTAGCGCTCTATTGCACAAACGTGGCATCCCACACGAAGTACTGAATGCCAAAGAGCACGAGCGCGAAGCACATATTATTGCAGGAGCAGGACGCTTTAAAGCTGTCACTATTGCAACTAACATGGCCGGGCGCGGCACCGACATTCAGCTTGGTGGCAACATTGACACGCTTACTCATGAAATTCTTGAGCACTCATGGCACACATCCCCACAAGAAGCTACCGAAATCCAACTTGAAGCCGCACGAAAACAAGCAGAACATGACGCACACGCCGACACCCATAAGGTGCGTCTCATTGGTGGCCTCTACGTCATTGGCACCGATCGCCATGAATCGCGACGTATCGACAATCAACTTCGCGGACGCTCAGGGCGTCAAGGAGACCCAGGCGAATCGCGATTCTTTCTCTCACTTGACGACAGTCTTTTGCGCCGCTTTGGTCAAGACCGCCTTGAAACCATAAGCAACATGATGGAAAAGAATGGGGGCGGAGACGATATTCCTATTGCTGGGGGCTTAGTTTCAAAAGTCATTGGGTATGCGCAAAAACAAGTAGAGAGCATGCATTTTGCTGCGCGCAAAAACCTGCTTGAATACGACGATGTCATGAATTTGCAACGCATTGCTATCTATAAAGAACGCGATGCTGTTTTGGATGGCAAGAACCTTGATGATCTTTTGCCCGACATCATCGATGCACTTGTTGAAAATGCAGTTGAAGAATACTGTCCAGAAGCCGTTGCTCCCGATGACTGGGATCGTGATGGCTTGCAATCATGGCTGACAGCTTTTTCGGGAAGCGATGAGGTACCTGACGGTCTTTTTGATAAAGACGTTACATCTGCTGACCTTGCTCAATCAATTATCGTCTCGCTTACAGCAAATATTGACGAGAAGCGAGAAGTCCTTGGATCTGAAGTCTTAGCAAACATAGCGGCACGCATTATGCTTCGCACTATTGATAATCACTGGTTGACCCATTTGCAAGATATGGAGCACCTAAAAACCGGCATTGGCCTGCGCGCATTAGGACATCGCGATCCCTTAACTGAATACAAGCAGGAAGCGTTTGATTCCTTTGCATACCTTGTTGATTCCATTTATGAGAGCTTTATCCGCACTATTCTTCGCATGCCTCTCGCATCATCACCTGAAAAGATGTGCCCCAAACAGGACGACAATCCCTTCCGCTTTGACAGACTTATCTATTCACACAGTAATACATCTGATGCGAGCGCCG
>CAZXOF010000013.1:12246-20124 GCA_964642255.1 uncultured Eggerthellaceae bacterium
GTATGACCAAAAGAAAAAAAAAACATTAATCAAGAAACAAACAATTCAGTTACTAATGGCAGTGTTGTTACCAATCACGTACTGTAAGATAAAATTAATTGTTCTAGCACTATCAGGTACCCTATCCAACTCTTATGAAATGGGTGTTTCGTACCAAAAGCCAATAAAATCGTCTTTATAGGTTCGATAGCTCTGTAATGTGCATTCGTAGGCATATTCGCGAATAAGCTCTCCGTTAGCATCGTATTCGCCATACACGTTTGCCACGCCCGAATTAACAATGTAGTTATCTGATGATGGAGCATGCGCTACATTTGACACAATGCTTGAATACGGCACAGCAAACAATGCAACAAGCTCGTAGGTACCTGCCTCTTCATTTACAAGATAGCGATATACATAACTTGTTGTGCCGCTATACAAATCGGTTGATACATCGGTTCCATCTAGATCAGGTTCATAATCGCTACGCGTACTATTTGCCCAATAGTTATTATCAAACAATAGCAGATAATAGGTACCGTCCTCTTCGCCTTCTCCATCGAACTCAACAGTATGCTGGCCATACTGAAACTTAAAATCTCCTGTCTGTTCAAGACACAAATTTTCATAAGCTGTGCCCTCCCAATAGCTTTCATCGCCAATGAAATATACCAACTCTGGATCGCTATGTACATCACTGACTTTCATGATGGTTGAGGTCTCTCGCGACGACACGATAATCGCGTCAGTTTCCTCGTCATAATCAACCGTATTAAGGTGAATCCAATCGTATTCCCCTACCTGCCAAAAGAAGGGATCGGTTGGGCCTATGATATGCGTGTATTCATCAACAAAATCACTCATGAGTTCGGTAAAGTCTACAAGCTCGGTCACTTCCCCTGTCGCAAGATCAACTTCAATCACCACATCCTCAACGAACTCGGAGTTCTCATGTTCGGCAAGCGCAATAACTATACCCTCGCCCCCGTAGTTAATGTCATGATGCAATACGTATCCATCCAAGTCATAGTTTGCCACTACACGCCCTAATCCATTGATGCGCGCTAGCCCATACGCAGATGAGCACACTACAATGTCATCGCCATATTCAAGAATGCGATCAAGCCCTAAGCCTTCCGTTACCATTTCGTAGCGCATGACACCATCGTTATCGAAGAAGAAAGCATAACCTAAATACCCATTAGTTCTCACCAGAACAAACAGGCCGTCGGATAGCTCCTCATCACTTGCCCCGTCGGTTACCTCAAGCTGGGTTGGATAGCCCGATTGTGTATCGGGCATCGTGATATCGAAAGTCATCTCTTGACGTACATTGCCTTGCGATCCATATATGGTCAGCGTGACATGATTCGTCATACCTGGCACAAGCCCAACAATTTGAAATTCATGCTCACGCGATAACTCGGCTTCGGTTTCTGATTGAGCATTTTCGGTTACATCAAGCTCATCACTATCAAGAAAAGTATTTTTAGCTGTGACTGCGTAGTCAGAGATAGAGTCATCGTCAACACTAATGGTATAAGTAACCTGTGTTGCAAAAGTGGTTGTAAAGTACAAGTAGAGTCCGTTGCTCCCTGTTCCAAAGGGATTCAGAATTGCCAAAGGGTTATCCGCTGTCCATGTAGATGTTTCTTTTGCCTCAGCAATAGCACTTGCAATACGCCCCTGCACCTCCTCGTCATAATACGTAAAACTCTCTTCCTCATATTCTTCCGGAATGAGCTGAATGACACGCAGGCTAGAATCAACTGAAGCTTCATATACGGATATGCCAAGGTCTTCTTGACTCTCAATCAGCTCCCCCGTCTCAACCGACCAGTCAGAACGAACTTCACCCTCTTTTGCAGTAAAGGAAACACCTACAAACACTACCCCGGCATAGACAGCAATAAACGCCACCACAAGCACGCCACATGCAATTGCAATGCGGAGCCCTAGCGCCTTTTTCGATTTGTTTGGTTTTGGTTCTGACGACTGTACCGCCTCAGATATCTTGATAGGGTCACTGTGTACGGATTCGCTTTGTGCACTTGTGTCTTTCGAAGAGAAACTTTCGCTCATCGCTGCATCCTTCCCAGCTTTATAGGAAAACACACTCATCACTGTATCAGCGCATTACGCGCATTAGCGCTTCACAGTAAGCGCTGCTCGGTAGGCGCCATACCAGCATCGCCGATAGAGATCGCGCAAAGCTTGCGTATAACACTGTACTGAAACAGTCTTAATGAGAGCTGAAGCAAAAGCAGGATCTTTGTGATACATGATCTACAAATTCTGACGCTGTTGCCTCATACATCTGGTACGGGTATAGTGTGCCTCTTATCGTTTTTGTTACAACATAGTGCACGCATCATAGTGCATACGTGAATTCAGATACCATATGCGCACCACACAAAATATTACGTGTATGAAAAGTACAGCTTGCCTGCACATAGCTTGAGGGGAGGAAGCTTGTGTGACCCAGAATACTATTAAAACAGTACCGATCCATATACGTATCGCCACGGTGCATGATGCAGCCGCATTGTTAGCTCTTTACGCTCCCTATGTCGAAAAAACAGCCGTTACCTTCGAACTAAAAACACCAAACGTTGAAGAGTTTAGGCAACGCATCGCTACAACACTTCAGCACTACCCTTACATTCTTGCTGAGACATCGAATGACACTCAGCCTTACCCTCGTATTGTTGGATATGCATATGCCAGTCCGTTCAAGGAGCGTGCAGCATATAACTGGGCTGTCGAAACAAGTGTGTATGTACACCAAGATATGCGTCGCTGCGGCATTGGACGCCTGCTATATGGCGCCTTGGAGCAGGCGCTTTTAGCTCAAGGTATCCTTAATATGAATGCCTGTATTGCGCGAACACCCCAAGAAGATGAATACCTTACCCACGCAAGCGAACACTTTCACGAAAGTCTTGGTTTTCGATTGGTTGGTATCTTTCATCAATGTGGCTACAAATTTGGGCGTTGGTACGATATTGCTTGGATGGAAAAACATTTAGAAAAACATCACGCCAACCAGCCACCCATACGTCCCTTTGGGGAGGTTGCCGCCAGCCTCTTTGTTTCAGCGTAGTGCAGCAAGGTGGCGCAACAAAAGCCATGTGCCTCGCGACATACTACACACATCATCATATGTACGGCATGACAGTACGTTGTGTCTGAGAATGTGTTGTGTTTCTTACGTTCGCACACATGGTGTGCATATCGTGTTCTTTTGCGGCATTTTTGCCGTATTCCTTACCCATCCACAAAGTGTGCACCTAGTGCACATACCACCAGTTCAAACCCTGCTTTCAAAGCCGCATAAACCCCGTAATATCAGACCTATCCACATGTTAAAAGGGCTTTTCTGCTAAGATTTTAAGCGTGTTACGACAACTCACACACGACAATTCCGTTCTAGGAGGCATCGTTCACATGAGTTTACTACGCATAAGTCGCCGCTCGTTTCTTGGAGCAGCTGTAGCCGCCACGGCAGGTGGCGCACTCCTTACCTCTCGCCAGTTTGCACTCGCAGCAGAAACATCCGCCGAAGCTCAAGCTGAGGCAGATGCAGTTCGCTCACAACTTGTTACACTCCAGGCTGATCTCGAGGCTGCATCTATTAACTACTACACTGCTCTTGCAAACCAAGAAGCAGCACAGGAGGCTATGGAAGCCGAACAAGAACGCATCGACGAAGCAAGCGCCCGCATTGCAAGTCTCCAAGAAAGACTGAGTGATCGAGCGAGGTCGATGTATCGTTCAGGGTCGCTTTCCGCTCTTGATTTTTTACTTGGTTCGACAAGTTTTGAGGAATTTACGACCAACTGGGCATTGCTACAGCGAATGAACCAACAAGATGCTAATCTTGTCACGGTCACAAAGGAGACGCGCGAGGAGCTTGAGGCCGCACGTGACGAATATGCGCGCCAAGAACAAATTGCAGCCGAAGAGGCAGCAGAAGCTGCTCAAATTCAAGCTGATACCCAGGCTCGTGTCGAAGAGGCTACCGAACTTATAAGTCAACTTGATGCCGAAGCACAGGCTTTGCTTGAGCAAGAGCAAGCCGAAGAGGCTGCTCGTCAGGCAGAGCTTGCAGCACAACAAGCTGCAGCAGAGGCGGCGGCAAGTTCTTCAAGCAATTCTAGCTCTTCAAGCAGTTCATCAAGTTCAAGCAGTAGTTCTAGTTCGTCCAGTTCAAGTTCAAGCAGTAACTCTAGCTCCTCAAGTTCGAGTTCAAGCAGTTCGTCTAACTCAAGCAGTAACTCGGTAGGAGAATACAGCTCGGTAGTAGAGTATGCCATGTCACGTATTGGCTGTCCGTATGAGTGGGGCGCCGAAGGACCAAACTCCTTCGATTGCTCCGGGTTGGTTCGTTGGTCATATTTGCAGATTGGCGTTTCTCTTCCCCACTATACCGAGTCGCTGTATAGAACCGCATCCCGTATTGTGTCTGTTTCTGAAGCGCGGCCGGGAGATGTACTTTATCGCTATGGACATGTTGGCATTGCCGAAGTATCCGGCGGTGTACCCTATGTACATGCGCCTACTTTTGGAACCTATGTGCGTGACACCGATCCGCTATCATGGGCCAACTTTACCTGCGCCTTGCAGTTTTCTTAGGGGCTATATATCGGGCACAGCTAGCGGTACAACAACAACCATCGTTGACAGAAAGGTCGCTTCAAGCGGCTTTTCTGCATGTTGAGAAAGGAAGTGTAGCAATTCATGCCTGAGTCCTCTCATCCTTCTCGGTTGTTCTCTTCTGCCCTATCGCGCACCTTATCTGTAAACACGCCCCATCCTATAGATACATACGCTCACACTGCGCCCTTACATCTTTCTCGCCGTAGCTTTGTAACCATTGCAGTACTTTCTGCTACCTCTTACATGTTGTTTTCCCATCACGCCTTTGCTGACGAAGCATCTGACAATGACACGCTTGCCAACACTGATGAAGATACCGAAGAAATTGAAACTACTGATGAAACCGATGAGAGCAGCTCCGAAGAAGATGTAATGCTTGAAGCTGCAAATACGAGTGCAGACCTTCGGACAAGAATTGTTGCACTACAGGCCGATCTTGAAGAGGCATCGGATGCTTACTATCAGGCGCTTTCTGAACAACAAGCCGCCGAAACTGCTATGGAAGAGGCACAGGTCAGCATGGAGGCAGCCGAATCACGCCTTGTGGAACTCAAATCCCATTTAAGTAACCGCGCACGAGCGCTCTATCGATCGGGCTCTGTGTCTGTTTTTGACTTTTTGTTCGGTGTAGCAAGTTTTGACGAATTTGCCACCAATCTTGCTTTATTACAGCGACTTAACAACCGTGACGCTTCTCTTATATCTGAAACACGTATTCTCCGAGACGAACTTGCTGCTCTTCGCGATGAATATGCCCGCCAAAAAGAGATTGCCGAACTTGAAGCCAATACGGCAGAGGCCATTCGCGTCAATATAGAAACACGTATTTCTGTTGCCTATGAATATCTTGCTGATCTTGATGCAGCAGCACAAGGTCTTCTTTCGCTTGAGCAGGCCGAAGAAGCAGTGCGCCGGGCTCAAGAGCAGGCATTTGAAGTTGATTTCACCACAGACCCAGTTGCCGTACCCGACCACAACGACGTTGTTGAGTATGCCCTCTCGCGGCTTGGTTGCCCTTATGTATGGGGTGCGGAAGGTCCAGATAGTTTCGATTGCTCGGGACTTGTGAAGTGGTGCTATGCGCAAACAGGGGTAGAACTTCCCCACTATAGCGAGGATCTGTACTACGCTGCAACCAATCGCATTCCTATTGCCGACTCACAGCCAGGCGATGTACTCTATCGCTATGGTCACGTAGGCATTGTGCAGGAAGCTGGAGGGCTGCCCTATATCCACGCACCAACCTTTAATGCCTACGTTCGCAACACCGACAGCCTTGAATGGGCCGGGTTCGTCTGTGCATTACAGTTTACGTAACACCCAATCTTGCATAAAGAACAAATAAAGAGGGGCGTTCGCACTACTACGCATCATCAACTATATTGTGCGATATGCACTTTGTTACACCGCGAGCTTGATGTGCTCCTACCCCATAGCCATAAATTCGTTGTCGATCGCGCGGTGCATGAACTCCGACTTCGTCATCCCGGTTTCCTCTTGCACTCTCCTTATCGCAACAGTGAGCGGGTGGGATATTTTACTGTTATCAAGTCGAGCGGCTCATCAACCAGTCTCGGCCTACCATTAATAATCTCTCCAAAGCGCATGTGTAACCAATCGATGCCCTCGTACTCACCGACCCACTCGTCTAGCTGCTCTTCTGTTGCTCCGAATCTACGGCGCAGCTCATCATGACTCATCTCTTGTCGCTCTTTCCTGTAATCCCGAGCTCTCTTTTCGCGTTAGCCTGCGGAGAAGTGAAAGCGTGATAGATAAGAAAGTCTTCCTCGCGATTGCGAATGGCTACCAGTTTAACCAGCCTTCCTTTAACGTCTATTCTAATAGCCAGGTACTCGTTTTGAGTCTTATCCAATCTCGGCCTGCTTCTGATGGTGTCATACCAAGCGGTGAGTGCATCACCTTTTGTGATGTTTTGTTCGGGATGTCGCGTCTCTATCCTGTCGTCCACATATATCTTGTTCAACTTGACTAACCACCGCCCTTGATTAGCAAAACAAAACTATATTGCCATGAACTCAACTATTCTTTTATAAGAATAGTACGTCCCTAACAGCGGCAAGAGGCTTAGATATGTGTTTGATTATCAATCAGAATGACACTGCTCAAAAATCGAGTAACCGAGCACTCCAATGAATACAGCAGACTAGACAGCAACTCAAAGTTGATACTCTATATGCCAGCAACTCTATCGAATCTGTGATTGATAAGATAACGCACTCATCGATACTCGATATTTTTGCTTGTAACCCGATTTTTTTTGGATAATTTGAAAGAAAAATGACATTTAAACTTTATTACAGACATGTTTCAAACATGTTTCGATTATCATATTACACGTCAGGCCGTACTGGCAGTTATATGGTCGTCGATTGAAAGGAAAGGTGCTTATGAAGGGTTACGCAATGCTCAAGATTGGCGAGTCCGGATGGATCGAGAAGGATCGCCCTGCTTGTGGGCCGCTAGACGCCATCGTCAAGCCCCTCGCAGTTGCTATTTGTACTTCCGATGTTCACACCCTTTGGGAAGGCGCTATTGGTGAGCGTCATAACATGGTTTTAGGTCACGAGGCCTGTGGCGTCATTGATGAGGTTGGTGAGCTTGTTCGCGACTTCAAGCCTGGTGATAAGGTTCTTATTCCTGCCATTACACCCGATTGGAATTCACTTGAAGCTCAGGGTGGCTACTCTATGCACTCTGGAGGCATGCTCGCTGGCTGGAAGTTCTCCAACTTCAAAGACGGTGTGTTCTCTGAGTATTTCCATGTAAACGATGCTGATGGCAACCTTGCCCTTCTGCCTGAAAACATTGATCCTGTTGATGCTTGCATGCTTTCCGACATGGTGCCAACTGGTTTCCATGGTGCTGAACTTGCTGATGTACAGTACGGTGATTCCGTACTTGTCATTGGTATTGGTCCTGTGGGTCTTATGTGTGTTGCTGGCGCAAGCCTGCGTGGTGCTTCTCACATCATTGCTGTTGGTACCCGTGAGGTATGTGTTGAGGCTGCCAAAAAGTACGGCGCAGATGAGTTCATTTCCTATAAGAACGGCCCTATTGCCGATCAGGTGCTTGAACTTACCGGTGGTAAAGGTGTTGACAAAGTTATCGTTGCTGGTGGCGGCGTTGAGACCTTTGAGGACGCTGTGAAAGCAGTTAAGGCCGGTGGCAAGATTGGTAACGTTAACTACCTTGGCGGTGGCGACTTTGTTACCATTC
>CAZXOF010000014.1:0-5796 GCA_964642255.1 uncultured Eggerthellaceae bacterium
TACCACCAGCAATAATAACATTCATTCTACCTAATACCATAGCGCGCAAGAACAAGCCCATACGCCCATTGAAGGATCCATTTTTAATAAGATCCTTCGGGGTCATAGCATCATTTCTAAACTTTCTAATCGTAATAACAGGATGATCTACTGCAACCAAAGGCATAACAGCATTTACACGAGAGCCATCAAAGACTTGGCCTCTGCGGTGCAAGATGGCATCAAGCAGCGGAGAACTTTCATCGCAACGCTTATTGTCTTCCTCGGCAAGACGACGAATAACTGTGCGAATTTGAGCATCATTACGAAAATGAACGGCTGAGCGAGTAATCTTACCGCGACTTTCAACCCATACATCGTTTGGTCCATTTACCATAATTTCAGTGATCTCTGGGTCAAGCAAAAGCTCCTCAAGCGGCCCTAAGTAAAGCAGCTCATTGATAATGTCGGTTTGTGCCTCTCTCTGAAGATCAATGTCGGCAATCCCAAATGCTGGAGAGCCCAAAACACGATCCTGCACAACTCCGCGAATACGCTCAAGCTCTATGTCATCCATACCTCCCGTGAGCCGTAAGTCACTTAAAGCATCACGGCAAGCTTCGAGCAATCGTTCTATAGTGTCATCATATGATCTATCGAGCATAGTGTATCCTATAACCTATCTATTACTCTTGTTACGGAATAACTACTAGTAAGTAAACCTTGAGTTGTTGTCCTAGCCTTCTTCTGACTCAAGCGTTGTCGAAGTTGATGTTTCATCCGACAACGAACTTGATGCCATAACATCTTCTGTTGGAATCAGCAGCAAGGTGACATTCGAAAGCTGGCTTAAGGTTATGGCCTCTTCTTCCGTAACCTTGAGTGTCACCATAGAGTAGCTACTCGAACTTGTGGAAGATGTACCATAGTTACTGTCGAGCGCTAAGACTTCCAGATCCTCAAAGACCACGCTTGTCACACCATTTGAAGTAGCGATAACTGCCACATGGTCACCTACTTGAATAAGCGGACTTAAAGCTGACGCCCCTGAGATACTTATAGACATCGCAACCGTGCCCGACTCTAGCGAATCTGCAAAGCTTGCACTTGCTGACGTCTGTGTAACGGCAGACAATGACACTGGAACACCAGCAGTCAAATTTATGAGAGTAACGCCTCCCACATAGTCTTCAATATTAGCCGACGCATCAGATGGAACTAAATTTGCTGGCACACTGACAACCGTAAAATTACTTGCTGATACAGCGGTACCCGCTGAAATATCTGACACCGGCACTACGACCTCGGTGTATTCGTCCTCATATTCCGCCATCAGTGCCGTGGCTTGGGTGTATTGCCATAACGAAAACAACAAGGCTACAACAGCAACGGCAGAAGCTACACTTGCTACGATGATGAGAACTCGCCTCATGCTATCGTAGCTACCCAGCATGCCACCTGTGCCGCCACTTTGCTGAGCTACCGTACCTCCGATATGCTGTGAGGATCGAGACGCGCGGCCTGTACTGCGGGAAAGCTTATCCCCACTTGTACGTTCTTCGGTGCTTTGCTGGTCCTTGCGAGCCATGATCATCCTTTCCTATTGTGGCGTACTGACGCCGTCTTCCTGCAGCGAACTAAGTGTCTGATTTAAAGCATACTCCATACCACGGACATTGGCGATATTATCGTCATTAGATTCGGGTGTTGGTTTGCTCTCATTACTTACGTTTCCATTCGATATCGTGCACGACCAAGTGGCAACATAACCATTCCTTCCATCAGATGGTCGATATACCTCAGATTGTGTCGCGGGAGAATAGAATATCAGTGTAAAGATAGAATCTTCGGCCCATCCGATTGAATCAAGAAAAATCGAAGCCAAGGTCCACGTGAAGTCGGGCACCAGCGCAATACGTACCCCTATAACGCGATTAAGCCCCAAAACGCTACTATAATCTGTGCCATCAGAGTTGTAGTCTGTACCCACCTCAACTACTTGTACGGTTATGTCGCCATTAAAGCCATTCGCTTCAAGGGAGACCACAATTGCGTTCCAGATCGTATCTACCGTATCTTCTACACTGTCTGCATATTTTACTTGGTCACTTATTGTGGTAACGGTATCTTGGGCTAGCTCCAAAGCTTGTTGGGTATCAGATTGTGTACCAGTATAGCGTGCAAAATCAAAAGCAAGACCAATACAACAAAAGATAGCAACTGCAAGTATGGTAACTATAATGGTGGTTTGTCCCGGCAAACCTGTTTGCCGTTGGCGTTTTGCCTTTGCAAAACTTATAGTGAACACGAAAACCTCCTTTCCTTGCTTGCCATCACCATTAATGCTGATATACCAAACACCAAAAGTACACAGCACCTATATCCACATCGTAGTCGTTTATGATAACTAGCTTCCGTAGTATTCATATATTTGACTGACTACATAACTACGTTTTACTCCTAATGTTGTACTACTGCTACCAAAAAGAGCAGCAAGTGTACTGAACTCATATGTTACATTCGCACTTATGGTTACAATAGTGGTTTCTGCGCGCGCTGCCGTTGCATTTAGTGCCGCTGCCACTTCTGCATCAAGACCGTCGGTTAGAGTTTTGGAATAGCTGGTAGTGATAGTTGCGCCTGTAACCGTAATCTTATCTTCATCGAGCATAAGTTTTGCAAGCGACCAGTCAGAAAACGCGCCGTCACCCCAACTATAGTCAGAATCTACAAGCAAGCTTTTCACAAATTGATTGCGCTCATCTTGGGTTGCCGTCTCACTTGCATAATAAGACCAGTTATAGATGGGATCACCCGAGTCAACGTCATATTCTTCATTTGGTAAGTCAGAACCAAGTGCAGAAAGCGATTCTGTGACTAATACACGCTCAAAAAGCGCCAAAGAACCACAAAAGATGCCTATTGCAAAAATAATCGCAATGGGAAATGTAAGTATCGATTCAACAGTTGCTTGACCTACTAAGCCTCTTTGCCGACTCATGATGTCGCCCCTCTTTCAACAGTGGCGTACGCAACAGAACTTGCCGCCACTGTAATTGTGCCACTTTGTTCCAACCCTACAGCACTCCACAATGGGGCAAAAATCACAAGCACCGGAGCAGAAACGGTAACCGTATAACTTTTAACAGTGGGGCTAACATCTGCGGTAGTGGTATTACCGTCAAAAAGCGTAATGGTATATCCGTTGCTAAGGGCAGCGGCATCACTTATTTCAAAGCTACTAGCATCAATCTCAATATCGGAAGATAAACCCATATCCTGTGCATAAGCAATCAGCATCTCTTTTACATTTCCATCATTGGCTTCATCTTCCAAGCCGTTGGCATACTGTGCCGCATATAGACGCGCAAGGTCTGATGAGGCAGCAGACAACGAATAATAAGTGGTATACAAACGCATGCCATCTATTGCAACAGCACATAGAAGCAACAGGGGGAGCGCAAGAAATATGAGCTCTATGGAGGCTTGACCACGTAGTCGCAGATCTTGCCTTGTACGTCTTTTCATAAAACCACCTCTTTAGCCAATCAAGTGCACCGTAAACAATGCAACACCAAGTGCGCAAGTAAACAGCGGGCCGGCGGGTATGCGCATACGAAGCGTTGCGCCCATTCCGCGACCAGTCAATGCAAAAGATGCCACCGCAAAACGAGCAGCAAGTGGTACGGAGGAATTCCCCGAAGACGTATGATGCATCGCAGTCAAAAGCAGATAAAACAGCGTTATAATAACGCCTAAGGCGACTGCTACACACCACGCCAAAAGTACAGAACCATTATACCCATTTTCAAAGCTAAAGAGAACTGCCGCTGAAACAGCTAATATAAGTGCATCACCTGTACCAAAAAGTCCCTTTTGTTTTTTCAAATGTTCTACTATGTTAACAAAGGTAAGTATCAGAACCGAACATATTGCAAGTCCTATTACATAATATAAAAGCATGTTATCAAAGCACAGCGGCGCTGCACAAGCAAAAGAGACAAGAAACGGGATAGGAATGATGCGAAACTGTATGTCGGCAACAGATAGAGCTGCAATAGAGCCAAAAAAAACGCCATACGCTAAAGCAGTCACATATGGGTGCACAAGGTTCGATGCACCACCTGTTAGGACATACAGTATTCCGGCACATGCAGCACCTAGTGCAAAGAACCACCCAAAACGTCGTGCAAACGCTAAAATCTTTGGATGATAGGTGCGTTTTGCCTGTTCAATGTAGGCTTCTAGACCATCGAGAGATAAACAACCTAAAGAGCTTAACTCACTTAATGTGTCGGGATTTACTAAACCGCGCTCGATTTGTGCTTGAACACTTGCAAGCCAGTTATCATTTACGTTGCCCTTTCGTGCCTCGACAAGATGTTCTGAGTCTTCAGAATCAAGGACACTAAAGCGTATATGTTGATATTCATAGGAAGCTGCGCTATACACAAATGCCGCAATCACGGCAATAATGACACCAAGTATCACGCCTTGCCTCCTTCCATCTGCACTTCAATTGGTTTTATTTCAATAATCAATATCCTTAAGACAACTAGCATACCACACGCTTAAGAATATAAGGACAGGTCAATACGATACAATACCTGCTTTTCATAATCATTCATTGTAGAGCATTGCAGGCTTCGTAACCTTTTATCGAGCTGCAGATACGTCAAGCAACTCTCTTAGTCGCAAAAGTGCACCAGCAGATCCGATCGTTAGTGGTAACTACGGGGTGGTGGAGTTAACCGGTGCAAGCAATCGTGTTGCTTAGACTCTCGACCTGGCCCGTGACGCTGTTCCACATGCTGGTGATAGCATTGCAGAGGCCACCCTGATACCACACGAAAATGAGAACGGCAACAACGAGTGCAACGATAACGATCCACTCAATAGAGCCCTGACCAGAAAGAGTAACGCTTATCAACACTCGGTCATCACCTAATACCGAAAATAGCGATTTGCATCTTAGTTAGACGCCTAAACAAAGCGAGAAGAGGGGCTCATACCAATGACGTTTGTAACTTTGCTATATATGCATATATTTGACAATAGGCACATAGATTTCGAGCGGAATGAGAGCAAGGCAAAGAACAACGCGCAAGCATTCGATTACATTTGAAGAAGCCACTGAGTCATTCTATGACCCATATGCACGCACCATTGGTGAATTCCGATCATTCAGATGTCGAAGAACGTTTCATCTTGATTGGTATGAGTATGTCAACTTGCATGCTTGCAGTGTCGCACTGCGTGAGAAATAACGGTTTAGTCATCCGCATTATATTTCAACAAAACATGAGGAAGCTCAGTACTTGAGGTATCGAAAATGAGAGAGGAGTATGATTTCAGTAACAGCCGCCCAAATCCTTATGTTGAACACCTACGTAAGCTTGTAACCATGAACCTCGACGTAGCTAATATAGGGTACTTCAAGGCGGCATCCGTTCGTACGGGGGTTCCATATCAGATCATCATCAATATATATTTGACAGAATGTTGTGAGCAAGAAAAACACCCTACCTTCTCATAATACGCAACCATAGCAGCAGATCTTTGCCAGCTAGCAAAGCTGCCCAATACCAGCAGATCCGATCGTTAGTGGTAACTACGAGCTGGAACCACCGGTGCAAGCAATCGTGCTGCTTAGATTCTCGACCTGACCCGTGACGCTGCTCCACATATTGGTGATAGCACTGCAGAGGCCACCCTGATACCACACGAAAATAAGAACGGCAACAACGAGTGCAACGATAACGATCCACTCAATAGAGCCCTGACCAGAAAGAGCCGGGGTGTTTAGGCTCTCGCGCT
>CAZXOF010000014.1:5896-19980 GCA_964642255.1 uncultured Eggerthellaceae bacterium
ATCCACTCAATAGAGCCCTGACCAGAAAGAGCCGGGGTGTTTAGGCTCTCGCGCTTCATAAGGTTACTCATATACATGCCCTTTCTATGAGATGAACGACATTACATTGAAAACATGTGCCGGCTGTTTTCACAACGCAACATTATCTCTCTGCCCTTTATTTGAAGGCAATATCTATATTGTCTCATTATTGAAACTCATATAATATTAGCTTATGACCTTGCTCCTGCTATTTGCCATAGCTGCTGATAGAGCAAGGGTTTTTATGGATATGCTGCGAATTCTTGTTCCAAAGTTCACCGATTCTCTTAAAGCGGATAGCACAACAAACGGCATCAATATGCCCGCAGATGGCAACTTTTAGAATACGAGACGTTTCAAGAACTATCTTCACATTGCGATAAAACGTGATATCGCATAGATAGAGTTCACTACACAGCCTCGTAAAGACAGTAGCCGTTACCTTCGACCACAACAACATAGTTATCAGAGCACTCAAGATATACGTCAAAAGGTGAATTGCATTCCACTAGCAAATGTGTAAAACCATACGATTCAAGAAACTCGTCGTAGTCAATGATTCCATATGTCACCGCTAGCCATTCCGAATAAATGTTTTTAGCTCCATTGATTTTTTCTTCGTATATTTCGGGACGTGCATCAATGTAGACCTTATATCCTGTCCACTCAAGATAAGCACCGCTGTTAAATTCAGTATAAATGACAAGCTCATCTTTATTAAACTGCGACAAATAGCTTTCAGCTACTTCTGGACGAGTTTGGCTGTCCTCAACACTGAACGAGGCAGTGGTGTATATCATCACCATTGCACATATACCTATAACACTTACTCCTAGCAGTGCCAGAGAGTTTTTTTGAGCTTGGCAATGTTCTCTATTATTTGTCGTACGCTTGTTTTGTCGAACAGCAAGCAATGTTACGAGCAAAGGCGCTACCCCAACCACAGGCATCCATATGCTTCTTATATGCATACACGCTAGCACAAAGGTGCCCAAAGCAAGGCACGTACGAGTAAGATCGGCTTTGTTTTTGAAGCGGAGAAGGTATATTACGATACACGCAAGCCAAATTAAAAGTATCACCCCCCACAACGACCACACTTGAGGTGATTGCATTTCAGCAATATTGCCTTGCGAAGCCGAGCCATAGGACAAAATCAAATACATCATGCCACGCAGACCATTTGGATTGACAAAACCCACCACAAACATGCCAAACATGACAAGAATAAGGATTTTTGCCCCGCCCCACACTTCCTTAATATATTGCTTAATATGAGTTTTTACATACTCTTTTTGCGGAAGACTTCGAGGCAGTAGATATGGCAGGACTAAAATGAACATCATGGGCCACATTGCTGCATGAACATTAATTTCTACCAGAGATAGTAACAACAGAGCAAGCAATGTGCGTTTCTTGCCTGTTTTCTTGTACGTTTCAAGAACAATAAGCTGGGTGATCAACACAATTATGCTTATGCTTGTTGGTCGAGACGTTGCAACAAAGGATAAGACCACAGCACATATGCCTACCACTGCAATTGTGCTGCGTATATTGTTCGAGAAAAAACGTAGGTATTTGTATAAAAGCGCAAGAGTAACAATAAGTACGATACATGAATAGATATATAGTCCGATTGTTCCAAAGTTACCGTATATGCCATACACCAGCACGTCGAAAAGCCACTGCTGTACAATGATTCCAATATCTCCATGAATGACAAAGGGATTGATGGTAGGAACAACTTGATTCTCGACAATGTAGCGACCGGTTGCTGCTAAGAAATATACGTCAGAATCGGGGCACATCATCTTGATAACAGCGAAGGCAAATATTAGCGGAATGCCCAACCATATATACGACACATACAAACGGAGCTTATCTACAAGCTTATTGTCCACGTAAGTCACCTTTCGAATACTTATTTTGGTTGTCTGATCGTCTGTTTATGGCTCATATTATACTTAGCGCTTGTGCGCCACGTATATGCTAGATACACGTGTATATGTAGCCAGTGCGCTACATATACCTTATTTATGTGATTTGGTCATATTAGCAGTATGCAGTATATCAATGTTGTGTTTTTGATATTCAGAGGAGCGTTTTATATCTGTTGTGACACTGTTGTGCTGCCATAAAAGCTTGGAGCTACATATGTTCAGCAGATAAACCGCTTTACCACAAATCACGTAAGGCAGTTTGAAGTATATCTTCGTCAACAGCTTCAAGCTTCCATGAACCTACATCATAAGGCAACACGAAACGCACAATGCCGTTACGAGTTTTTTTATCGCGCTTAAGAGCAGCGAATATATCATGAGAGTCTATTGATAATTGCAGAGATTTTAGACCGAGCGCTTCAAGAAGCGTATCTTGCGCTTGTACAAAATCTTCTGGCGTATTTAGAACTCGCATACCAAGCCGTGCAGCAAAACGCATACCTTCAGCAACAGCCGCTCCATGCGAATAAGTGCCATAACCCTCAAGCAGTTCTATAGCGTGTCCAAGTGTATGTCCATAATTAAGACATTCACGTACGCCGCAGCTTTCTTGCTTGTCTTTCGCAACAATGCCGGCCTTAAATACCACACAGCGCATAATTGCCTCAACAACAGTCGCACCTTCACGTGCCCTTAAAGCCTGCGCCTCGCTCATAAGCCAGAAAAAGAAGTCATCGGAGTCTATCGCTGCCGATTTTGCTACTTCGCCCAAACCACACGTCCATTCACGTTCGGGCAGGGTGTTTAGTGTATCAGTGTCGGCACATACATATACAGGCTGCTTGAAAGAACCCACCAAGTTCTTACCTGCTTGCAAGTTCACTGCGGTTTTGCCACCTACCGATGAGTCAACCATTGCAAGTAGGGTTGTAGGAACCTGCACTATCGCTACACCACGCATATACGTTGCAGCCACAAAACCCGCTAAGTCCCCTACAACCCCACCACCAAGGGCAACAACAACACAGCTACGATCAAGCGCAAGTGAGGCCATTGCCTCCCATACTTCACCTAAAACTTCTAGGTTTTTTGCCGACTCGCCTGCTGGAACAGTAATATCGCTCACGCGAAAGCCAGCGGATACACAGGATTTGCGCGTTTTTGCAAGGTAGAGCGGTGCTACGTTTTCATCGGTTATGATGAGTAGCTGTGATGCATCAGATGTCGCCAAACAAGTGCGCAAACTGTTGCCCAAGCTATCAAGGAGGCCCGAACCAATACATACATCATAAGAGGCTTCTTCAGGGATAGAGACTACTACCTTGGTTGTTGACATAACACACCCTTCTTGATCAAGAGTGATTTCACTTCGCATGCAACATCGAATACGCTGCGCCCCGTAGTTGCAATTGTGACATCGGCAACTGCCTCATAAAGTGGCGCGCGCTCTTGATTGCGCCGCCGCGCTGATTCAATGTCGCCAAACAAAGGTCGCGTTGATATATCACGGATGCGTGAGCGTGCTTCATCGGCGGCAATCATAAGATAAACCACAAAGCCTGTATTGCGTAATAGTTCTTGGTTTGCAGGACTTGTTACTACACCACCCCCACAAGCAATAAGCAAGGGATCCTTATGGGCAAGCTCATAGAGCACTTCGGTTTCCAATACACGAAACACAGATTCGCCATCCGTGTCAAAAATCTCTTTAACTGAACGACCTTCCCGCCGCTCAAGATAGGTGTCTACGTCCACCGAAACAATGCCACACATGCGTGCAAGTTTGCGCGCAACACTTGTTTTGCCCGCGCCCATAAAGCCAATAAAAAACACTGAGCGACATAGCTGATAGGTATAAGTTGATGTTGTTATCGCTGCCATTACTGGTTGTCACTACTAGCGCGACGCCAAGGTGAGCCGCTGCTTATAAGCCTTCAAGGCCGCACGAATATCAGCCATTGAATCGCTACCAAACTTTTCAAGATAGGCATTGGCAAGCACAAAGGCCACTTCACCTTCCGCAACAACTGCTGCTGCCGGAACAGCACACACATCTGATCGCTCACGAGAGGCATCTTCGGTCTCTAGGGTGTCAAGATTAACGGTTTTAAGTGGTGTCATAAGGGTAGCAATAGGTTTCATAGCTGCTGTTACTATCAAAGGCATTCCTGTAGTCATGCCTCCTTCAAGGCCGCCTGCGTTGTTACTAGTACGGATAAAGCCGAAATCATCATCAAGCGCAATAGGATCGTGCACCTGTGATCCTAGCTGATGTGCAGCTTGAAAGCCTAAGCCAAATTCGACCCCTTTAATTGCTGGAATAGAAAAGAGTGCTGCCCCTATGCGCGAACTGAGGCGATCGCTTGGCTGTGCATAGCCACCAAGACCTGGCACCAAGCCAAGAGCAACAACGCGAAAGGTTCCTCCTAAGCTTTCACCTGCCGCTTTTGCCTTATCAATAGCTTGTTTCATACGTTTTGTTGCGTACGAATCAGGACAACGCAGCTCTGATAGCTCGATGTCAAGCGGTTTGTATTCTGCTGCCTCTGCGGGGCTGGATTCTTCCATGTGTTCGTTGCCTATAGATACAACATAGGAATAGATTTCTACACCCAGATGAGCCAACAGCTCGCGCGCAATACCTGCCGCTGCAACGCGTGCCGTGGTTTCGCGAGCACTTGCGCGCTCTAGCACATCGCGGCAGTCATCGGTATTGGTTTTTAACGCGCCCACTAGGTCGGCATGACCCGGGCGCGGTGTCACTTCGCGACAAGTATCAGCAGGACGTGTACCAAAGGCAGTCATGCGGCTTTGCCAATGCTCCCAATCATAATTGCGCACAGTGAGGGTTACCGGAGAACCTAATGTTTTCCCGAAGCGGATACCTGAACTTATCTCAACGCAGTCCTGCTCAATTTGTTGTCTGCTACCTCGACCATAGCCTGCTTGACGACGTTTAAGATCGGCATTGATGTGATCAAGTGAAACAGGAAGTCCTGCCGGCACTCCGGTGACAATTGCTGTTTCTGCCGGACCGTGGCTTTCCCCTGCTGTGTAATAGCGCATTGTGAACCTCGTGGTATCGGTGAGCGTATTCCCTTGTTAGTCTATACCAGCACTGTGTTTTGGCGTTAGCTTTTTTCGAAAGCACGCTTCATAATAACGAAGAGTTCATCGGTACTGGGTAGACACTCAATACCTGCAAGATCGGTAACTATTCCAATTGTTGCGACCGCTTGAGCAACAAGCATACCAGAACCATCGTATGCTTGTGCGCCTGCGCGGCGTGCGGCAGCAAGCAAGGATGTTTCACCGTGACCATAGACCACATCAAATACCGTGTGCTTCGCATGAAGCAAGTTAGTATCGAAAGGCGCAGGATCACCTTCATGCATTCCAAGGGGTGTTGCGTTAATAATGAGCTTAGCTTCTACAATTGCCTTGCGTGAGCGTTCATAGCTCCCAAAGCGAAAATGCACTTGTTCGTAGACTTCGCGAAAACTGCGTCGTGTTTTAGCTGCTTGGTCTCTACCTTTATCAAGGCTTAGCGATTCACTCATTGGTGAAAAGGCTAGGGTATCTAAGGTATCAACATAGCGCTCAAGTACAGCTTGTGAGCGAGCTTTGTCGCGACTAAGCAGTACAAGATCATCGGCTCCGGCAAGAGCACAGGCGTGAAGAATAGCACATGAGGTTGGCCCGGTTCCGCACACCACCACACGTGCACCTTGGAAGGCAAGACCAGCGCGACGCAGGTTTTCCACACAGCCCTCACCATCGGTGTTGAAGGCCAAAAGTGCGCCCTCCTTGGCAACCAGCAAATTTGCTCCCCCAGCAAGTTTTGCTGAAGCTGCCTTTGCCGTTGCATACTCATAGGCAAGCACTTTATATGGCGTTGTTACGTTAATGCTTAAAAAGTTTCGCTGTTCAAGAAAGCTGCGCGCATCGTCTTCACATGCAAGATCGGCTAGGTCATAGATCCATGGCAACCCCATGTGTGCATAGACGGCATTATACATAGCGGGTGATTTCGAATGTGCAATAGGGTGCCCAAGCACATAGAGGCGCTGGGTTGCCTGTGCTATGGAAGCTGAGGGAGTCTGTGTGTTGAGGGTTTGGTGTGTAGCGCGATCAGCAGGACTTTCAATACTGCTTGAGCTGTTTGAGTCATCAGCAGCATGCGGAGTGCATATACAGCCTGCTTTATCTGCGATGTTTACACTGCCTGGATGTTGTGTTGTTTTGCACATCTCTTGATCTTTCTTATGTGCCCGCTTATACCTTGCTTGCATCGTCTGTGAGACCATCTGCTACACACTGATTCTGTACTGCATCTTCATCATGTATAGCAATAGCTTGCAAGCTTTCAAAAGCGCGCACACCATCTGTTGACTCTTCTTCCGGTAAGCGTGTCCGCATCACTGCGCGCTCTATAGTGCGCAACATCAATGTATGCGGTAAGTCTTGTTCCACTAAGGGTGCAATCAAATAGGCTTTTATACCCGCTAGATGCGCGCCTAACACATCGGTCATAAGTTGATCGCCAATCATCACCGTATTTGAGCGCTTGGCTCCTATGGTACGGAGCGCCATAAAAAAGGCTGCGGGACAGGGTTTCATGGCCTTTGCCACAATAGGAAGCTCAAGCTCAGCGGCAAGTTCGTGTACGTTTTTATGCCAGTTATTCGATAAAAAACAAAAAACAATACCCGCATCGCGCGCTTGAGCAAGCCACAGACCCACATCGCGCGGAACAGCATTGGTATCGCGCGAGAGGATCGTATTATCAATATCAAGCAGGACATTTTCAAAACCTGCATCACATAAGTCATGCCTGATATTGACACGTGTAAGACGCGAAAAATAGCGCTCAGGCTGCAAGAAGGCCATAGGACTTACGCCTTCCTTGCCTTAGCCAAAAATAGCGGCGTTGTGTTCTTCGTTCGTTTCGCTAAAGTAATACTGCAACTCCCCACTGTCATCGGTAGCAAAATAGAAATAAAAGTAGTTGGTTGTTTCAGGCGAACACACAGCTTGCAGGCTTGCAAGGCTTGGAGAACAAATAGGCCCTACAGGCAGTCCATCGTTTTGATAGGTACTATAGCCTGACGTATCGTTGGCTATGTCTTCAGCTGTGGGATCATCCCCTACCACATATGCGGTGGTGGCATCCGATTGTAAGCGCATACCTATTGCCAAGCGATTGTAAAACACCGATGCTACTGTCGTACGTGTAGAATCCGTTGCTTCTTTTTCTACAATTGAAGCCAAAATAAGCACTTCGTACTGCGAGAGTCCCGCCTCAGTTGGATAGGTATAGTCAAGTACAGAAATTTCGGTTGCATACTGATCAAGCATCATACGAATAATAGAATCGGCCGTTGCCTCATCAGTAACATCATAGGTTTTTGGAAACAGGAAACCCTCAAGCGAGGCGGTTCCTACTTCTGAAAGGAAATTGTAATCTGTGGCATACACACTTGCATCAGAGGCGGCTTGTGTGAACTCATCGGCCGTTATGCGTCCTTCCGTTACCTCTTCAACACGCGCTGCTATTTGAGCAAGTGTGAAACCTTCAGGAATAGTCAGCGCAACACCCACCAAACCTGGACCCGATTGCAGCATCTCAATAACCTCATCAATGGTGATGCCGCCTTCAAAGGTATACGTTCCGGCAATAAGACTTGATGTTGCATCAAGTTCGGTGGCACGGCTTACAAAGGCACTTGCACTTGCTACCACGCGAGCTTCGGCAAGCGCCTCACCAAAGGCTTGGGCACTTGATCCTTCTTCAAAGGTGACCTCTACCGTTTCTCCTTCGGCAAGCAACTCAACGCTTGAACATCCTCTTATTGAAACAAGTACCACAATTGCTACAACAACAATAACAGCAACCGCTACCACTGCCGCGATAATACCTGGTGCCTTACTGCGCTTAGGACGAATATGGCTGGTATCATAGGTGCGGAATTGTTTTTCGCCCCGCGCATGAGCTGCGCGAGCAGCACGATTGGGACGCTGTGAATAAGTGATTTGTTTGCGTGGCGTCATTGGCGCTACTCTCGCTTTTCTTCGATCGCGTGGCGCGCGTCAAGCCACGCTTGGAGAAATAAACACGCAGCTATCATATCGACCTTACCGCGCATCTCTTTTTCTGATAGTCCCTTTTCACGCAAACTCCGTTTCGCCTCAGCTGAACTTAAGCGTTCGTCAGCAAACTCAAGCGATAAGTTACACATGCGTGCAATTTTTTTTGCAGTCATGCGGATTTGCTTCGCCTGTGGGCCATCTTCCCCAGCAAGCGTTTTAGGCACACCGCACACCAGTGTCTCAGGTTCCCATTCTTCAAGCATCCGGCGAAAAACGATGCTGTGCGACATAAGCTCATGCGTGGCAAGTACAGCAACTGGTGAGGCAACGCGCATTGAGATATCACTTATTGCGATACCGGTGCGTACCTTGCCTATATCAAGCGCCATAACACGCATGCAATTCCCTTCTTTAATACACAAACGCTCGCTTGCGTTGCCACATGGCTTACAACTACGCATCAAGATTAGCAACCGCATTGATGTCTATCGTATCGCTAAAGACGCCTGTAATGTTAGAGAGTAGACATCAGCACTAACAGGGTTAGCATCAACATTGATGACTACATCGCTATCCGCCACGTTGCTCATCTTATGAAGATAGCAACAGAGCTTGCGCTTCTTTGAGGGCAGTTTCAATTCCGGTAGCATTTTTACCACCAGCTTGAGCCATCGTCGGTTTTCCACCGCCACCACCTTGCACATGCTTTGCTATGGTCTTAATGATGACTCCCGCATCAAAACCGGCCGCTACCGCCTCATCGGTGCCAGCGGCAAGCAGAATAGGATTACCCTCTTTCTCACCCGCAAGCACTACTGCGCCCGGTTGTGGTAGTTGGTCACGCACGCGGTCCCACAGCGCACGTAGAGCTCCTGCATCATGCGCCTGCGTACGCGCAATGAGCACCGGATAACCTGCCTTAGCCTCAAGTACACCAGCCAATAACGCAGCGACATCGTCACCAGGCACTAGTTGTTCGGCACGCTTTGTTTGCATTTGTAGCTTTTTAAGCTGGGTCATCAGCGATACACTGCGCTCGCTCACTTCAAAAAGGGGTACTTTCAGGTGGGCAGCTGTAGTTTTAAGCTCGCTCTCAACACGATTAACGTAGTCAAGCGCAGCAAGACTTGTCACAGCCTCAATGCGACGAAGGTTTGCACCAACGCTTGATTCGCTGGTGATCTTAATAAAGCCAATCTCTGCCGTATTTCGCACGTGACAACCACCGCAAAGCTCACGCGATAAAGAACCTGCTTCAACAACACGCACGGTCTCACCGTATTTTTCGCCAAACAGTGCTGTTACACCTGAAGAGCGTGCCTCGCTGAACGAAGTTTCGTAGATATGTGTTGAATGAGCCTCCATAACCTGCTCATTTGCTACACGCTCAATCTGTGCTATTTGATCTGGCGTTACAGCTGTAAAGTGTGTAAAGTCAAAGCGCAGCCGATCAGGCCCAACGAAAGAGCCCGCTTGCTTAACATGATCCCCAAGCACCGTACGCAGCGCGGCATGCAGTAGGTGTGTAGCTGTATGATTGCGTGTAATAGCGCTGCGACGGCGCGCATCAACGGTAGCTATTAGCATATCCCCTTCGCGCAGAGTGCCTTTGTTTACTCGCACACGATGAGACACAAGACCAGCAACAGGTGCCTGCGCATCACAGACCTCAGCGTGAGCACCCGATGCAGCCTCAAGTGTGCCCGTGTCACCAACCTCACCGCCCATCTCGGCATAAAACGGCGTTGTTGCAAGTACAATTTCACCCTCATCACCTGTGGCAAGCTTGCTTACACGCTTGCCATCACACACAAGTGCTAACAGTGCAGACGTACAAGAAAGCTCATCGTAGCCAACAAACTGCGTTGAACCATATACCTTGAGTAAATCGGCATACACACCGCCATAGCTTGACCATGCGGCCTCGGCATCTTTTGCGCCTGCCGCGCGCGCGCGGCTGCGCTGCTGTTCCATGCAATGCTCAAAACCTTCTACATCAACCGTCACGCCACGTTCTAAGCAAATCTCACTGGTAATTTCAAGGGGAAAACCATAGGTATCATGTAAGATGAAGGCTTCATCACCAGGTAATACCATACCTTCAAGACGGCTTAGGGCATCATCAAGAAAGGTGCGACCTTGACGTAAGGTAGCTCCAAAGCGCTCTTCCTCAGCTTCAATAAGGCTTCGCTCAAGCTCACGATTTTCTACGATTTCAGGATAAATATCACCCATAAGGCGAACGATTTCGTCAACATAGTCGTTGAGAAAATGTCCTTCAATACCAATGAGATGTGCTTGCATAATGGCACGACGCAACAGACGGCGCAACACATAGCCTCTACCTTCGTTGCTAGGTAAGATACCATCGGCAATCATGAAGGTTACAGCACGGCTATGATCAGCAATGATTCTTAAGGCGCGATCAGTTGTCTCGTCGCTTCCATAATTCACACCTGCACGGCGTTCACCTACTGCAACGAGTGAGCGCAACACATCGGTTTCATAATTAGACTGCACGCCCTGCAAAATAGACGCAACACGTTCAAGCCCCATGCCGGTATCAATGTTTTTCTTAGGCAGAGGAACAAGCGTGCCATCTTCTTGACCGTCGTATTGGGTGAATACAAGGTTCCAGTATTCAAGATAGCGATCACAATCGCAACCCGGCGCACAGTCAGGCTTGCCACAGCCGAATTCAGGACCTTGATCGTAGTAGAGTTCTGAACACGGACCGCATGGACCCGTAGGACCAGCACGCCAGAAATTATCATCCTCGCCAAGTTTTGAGATATGATTCTCAGGAATACCGAGCGACTTCCACACCGTAATGGTTTCATCATCGCCCTCAAACACCGTAAAGTACAGACGATCAGCGGGTAGGCCAAGCTCATTAACGGAAAAGTCGTAAGCCCAAGCACACATTTCCTGCTTGAAGTATGCACCAAAAGCGAAATTGCCTAGCATCTCGAAAAAGCTTAAGTGCCGCCCTGTTGAACCTATGATATCTATATCGTTGGTGCGAACACATTTCTGTACCGTTACTGTGCCAATATAGGGAGCTTCAAGCTGCTTTTGCTGAAGAAAATAGGGTTTGAACTGCACCATACCCGCACTTGTTAACAAAAGTGACGGATCATCAGGAATAAGCGAAGCCGAGGGCATGCGCTTACAGCCTTTTGCCTCAAAGAAATTTAGGTATTTCTCGCGAATTTCTGCAATGGTTATATATTTCATTCTTGCGTGCGTTCCTCCTGATTATTCGCGCACTCATGTTCAGCAGTGTCATGAGGATACAGCTGCTTTGTTTGCTGCTTGTGCAATGTTGCACTTGCTACTGGACGAGGTGCCGTTGCATCAGCAATAGGATAGGATGCCTCTCCTTCGCGCGGCGCTCCCCTGAACAAAACACCATCTGCGGCAACAATGCGTCTGCCGGTTCGCTTCTCGAAATAATACACGAAAACCGATTTTGCAACGGCAACGGCAGGAATGGACAACAGCATGCCGATAAGCGCGCCCCCAAGCCCGCTCATCGCACCACCAATAGCTGAACCTGACATGAGCGCAAAAAAGGTTACCGCTGGATGAATATCCACCGAATCACCCATGAGACGTGGAGACACAAAGGCAGAAACAAACTGCTGAATAACGATTGTTCCGATAACGGCTACAACCGCTACCCATACGCTTACAAACAAGCCTACAACAGCTGCAAGTATGCCACCAAGCCATGATCCGATAATAGGAATAATGTTTAATACCCCCGCGATGACACCAAGAGCGGCTGCATTTGGAATACCACAAGCTGCGAAGAGAATACCACAGGCAATACCGATAACGGCACACTGAAGAAAAGTTGCTTTTAAGTAGCCACCAACTACACGTGAGAATGTCATATGTAGCATTTCAGCATCTTCGCGATGCCGCTCACCAACAAGCCGCATACATTCGCGGCCAAGCGCGGGTAATTCCATAAGTACCCAGAAAGCAATGACAAGTGCAAAACCTATTGCAATAAGACTATTAATAATGGCTGAGCCAAGTGTGACTACCCCCGCAGCACTTGCCGATGCCACAGACGCCGCCCAGGTAGACAGTGCTGATGAAATTTCATTGATTGCCGTATGCACACTTTCGTTAGAAAGTACATCGGAATAACGATTGGCAAACTCTTGCAGCCACATAGCAAGACTTGTCATATAGTTGGGCAAACTTTCAATGAGGTTAGTGAACTGGTCTCCCACACCTGTAACCGGTGAGAACATAGCAAAAATCACAAGAGAGAGCACCACAACAAGCAATACATAAGCACACGCCGTACCTAATAAGCGGTTGACGCCATAACGCTCAAGCGCAGCAACGGGACTTCGCAGACAAAACACAATAACCGCAGTCCACAACGCCATGGCAACCGGGATAGCAAGTAAATTAAGCAGATAGATTACAACACCCACAATGAGCGCCGCACCAACAAAAGTCCACACCCGATACAAATTGAGCCGAGCACGATCAAGTGCGTCACTTGTCTGAGTGGCTGATGAAGCGGTTGCGGTTGTTGTGGAGGTGGTCGCTGCGGCAGGCAGAACTGGTGTACTTGTCTCGACAGATGAGCCAGTTGTAGTGGCGTCATCTGTCACTGCATGCGTATTGAGTACAGGCATGCTTACTAAGATTGATCGCTAGTAAGGAAAGTAGATACATCAGCAGGCGAAGCGCTTTCAGCGATAGCCGAATCAATTGCATAGTCGCCCTGTCCTTGCTGACCCTGTTGTGTTTGCTGCGCCCGACGTTCTCCAAGTGCAATTGATTCATCACTTGCACGACGAGATTTGAACGCATCACGTAAACGATTCGATACATTAGCAGCAATGTCACGTGGAGCACTTGCAACGGCATCAATAGCATTCACTGCATCAGTCATACCACTAGTAACTTCAGCAACGTCCTCTAAGATGTGATCAACACGCATAAGTTCCAAATTGGCTGCATCAACAGTGAGTGACACTCGCTCAACAAGTGGATCAATTTTTGCTGCAACAGGTTTGAGTGACTCTGTTATCTCGTTAATATTGCCAAGTGTCACATTAGCATTTTCAAGCGTGCTCGCAAACCTATCCTGCAATGCGGTTATGGTTTTGCGTGAACGACGTACTGCGCGAATAATTTCAAACGCCATCCAAATTAGTACGATTGCTAAAACGATGCCCACAACGGGAAGCATGAGCGAAGCTATGGTATTTATATCTGTAATTGTGTCCATGCAAGGAGCCTCCTGATCGTATTGCTCCACTATATCACGAACACAAAGCCATGCCGACGACATGTCTCAGCACGGCTTTAGACTTCAAATATAGTAGATAATATTGAAACACGCCTTTAATCTGCAGCACCTCCAGCAATACCTCCACTAGTGCCAGCAGGCAACCCAGCGCTTCCTAGGTTATAATCGGGCATAAGCAGTTCTGCTTCACGCGCAATACTGTCACGTTTACGCGGTGCAGGAATAGCGCCTTCACCTTGCGAAAATACAAGCTCATCTCCATCGCGATCGACATCAATGACCGAACCACTTACCCATCTACCCTCAAGCACTTCTTCGGAGATAGGATCCTCAAGCAGTCGCTGAATTGCACGGCGCAATGGACGCGCACCATAGGTAGCATCGGTACCCTCTTTTGCGATAAGGCGACATGCATCATCGGTAAGATTGATAGTCATGTTGAGAGCAATAAGGCGCTGACGTAGATCATCCACCATCAGTCTTACAATCTCGACAATCTCATCTTTGGTGAGCGACTTAAACACGATGATCTCATCAATACGATTCAAGAATTCAGGGCGGAACAGCTTTTTTAACTCCGACATTGCGCGCGCACGAATCTCTTTGTCAGAAAGCCCTTCAGAACCTTCATCCCCAAAACCAAGCGGGGTGCGTTGTGCGATCTCGCGCGCGCCAACATTGCTTGTCATGATAATGACTGTGTTACGGAAATCAACCGTGCGACCTTGCCCATCGGTTAGACGTCCCTC
>CAZXOF010000015.1:0-18539 GCA_964642255.1 uncultured Eggerthellaceae bacterium
TTATAAGCTGATATAAACCAACAGACGGGCGGGGATACACATCCCCGCCCGTCTGCTTTTGGACAACAAAAGTTGCTCATCTCATAGATGCACGACCTGTTTCGTTGTGTGTCGCACTAAGAGGTCATTTGTGTTTTTGCAAGCTGGTAACACAAGGCTATATGAATCGCGTAGAATGCTGAATGAAAAGCTACGTGTGAAGTTTTGAGATTCAGGAGGTGGAACGAATGGTCGAGAGTGCAGATCTAGATAATTTGTTCAACCGTAACGGAGATAATGACAATTCGGTTCAGGATTATTTACGCCGTGCTGCAACGGCGTGTGATGCAGGCGACACAGTCATAGGGCTTCACTTATACATTGCGGCTTTCGAAAGCGCGGCACAGGAAGTCCTTGAGCCTAATGACGTGGCAGTGCAGGGTCTTAAGCAGGCATGGGTGCTGGCGTGTAAATTAGGCGAACGAGCGTTGGCTGAATATATTTTCGACAAGCTTGAGCCGTATCTTGATTCTGACGAAGTTGCCGCATGCGCTCAGCAATTGCAAAAACTTGCCCTTGATAAACTAGAGGAGTTTGGTCTGTCGCGTGATGAGCTTGAAGATATGGCTGAAACCATTTCACGCGATTTCTTAGGATTCGAGGATGATGCACCAATGCATACCCGCGTTATGTTGTCTCGTCCCATGGTGGTTGCTGCGAAGTCCCAGCCATCTGATGTCGCATTGAAGGCTGGCAAAACATCGCCTGAGCAAGCCAAGGCTTCGAAGTCTGCTTCTAACACAAAAGCAAAAGTGCCAGCTGACCAAACTGAGGCCAAAGCAGCTGAAGTCTTACAACCTGCCTCCGATGCCCCCAGTACAGGCACCTATGCTGAGCTTGTTGGCTATGATGAAGCCATACGAACCATGCATTCCTTTGGTATTGGAGCGGGCAATAATCCTGAGTTTGATCAGCTGGTAAAAACTCTGAACTCTCGCCATGGTTTAAGCCGTATGCCTGCTGCCGACACACTGTTGTTTCGCTCACCTGCGCGCGAAGATGCGCTGCGTTTCGTTATGGCAACAGTTGGTGAGCTTGATTTGCCAACAGTGCGTCTTCATGTGGAAGCAAGTCTTGCCGGTGTGCCCGTATTGTGCGTCATGGCGCAAAACGAACGGCAGTTACGCCTTGGTTCAGCGGGGTCGGTGTTTGAGGGGCGCGGCGTGCTCGTGCTTGAAGATATTGATTTGTGGGGTGCTCCACCTGCCGATACCGACTCAAGTGAGGGGCTTGGCGGCTTTATGATGGCTCACTTGTCGCGTGGCGCACGCGAAGCTATCAATCTCATTCGTACAGCAGTGGATAATCCAGACATTTACGTGCTTGCAACAGCGTCAACCACCGATGAGGTAGAGCCGTTTTTCTGTGAGTTGCTTGAACCCTTTACACTCGTTGATATTGGATACCCAACGTCGGCTGAGCGTGTTGATATTTGGATGGATATTATGCGTGATCATCCGTCGATGCGTAGTGTTGATCGGGCTGCTTTAGTGAAGTATTCTGCTCATCTGCCGCGTTATGATATTTATATGGCAGCACGCGAAGCTATTGACGAGGCATATAAGGAAGGACTCGCGCTGCGTCGTTATGTACCAGTGACCTCGGAAAATATCTTTGAGAAGCTTGCTTCCTGTCAGCCAGTTGAGTCAGATGAATACCATGAGCTTGAAGAGGCGGTTATTCGAGATTTTCGTCGCACTATCGACGAGCTTGAACAGGCTGGCCCAGAATCATAAATCGTAAACAGCGGTCTTGTATCTAAAGGTGCACGGTGTGAAAAAGGGTACTGATAAGTCTGCCACGCGAGTTGCCGGTGATGCAGAGCAGGCTTGGCCGATTGATGCACCGCGTTCTCGTGCTGCCTTTGTGAAGTATGTGCGTGAACAGGGAGCACTTCACGCACGCGATCTTCCATGGCGCTATCTTGATGATGCGTATGCGGTGCTCATCTCCGAAGTGATGTTACAGCAAACACAAGTTGTGCGTGTGCTAGGTCGCTGGGAGCGTTTCATGAAGCGCTTTCCTAGCCTAGATGCACTTGCTGCTGCAGCAGTCTCTGACGTAGTAGAAGAGTGGCAAGGTTTAGGCTATAACCGTCGAGCACTTGCCCTCAAACGTACCGCAGATATCTGTTCAACAACATATGAAGGTGCTCTGCCGCATACTTGTGAGGAGCTGTGTATGCTTCCTGGTATTGGATCAGCAACAGCTGCCGGTATTGTTGCTTTTGCCTATAGGCAACCTGCCATCTATCTTGAAACAAACGTGCGAACAGTGTTTTTGCACGAACTCTTTCCCTCTTGTAGCCGTGTGGCTGACTCTCAGCTTATTCCCCTGGTGCGTGCTACCTGTCCGCCGTCAGGTGGCGATGTGCGTGGCTGGTATTACGGCTTACTTGATTATGGAGCGTATCTAAAAAAGACGGTGACGAATCCGTCGCGTCGTTCGGCATCTTATGCGAGACAAAGTTCGTTTACAGGCTCACGACGCCAAAAGCGTGCTGAGTTGCTTCGTCTTGTGCTTGCAAGTGATAGGGGCATTTCATGCGAAGATGCTTATGTGCAACTTAATGATTTTGAACTCACTCAAGGTCGAGGCGAGCTTGATGTCTGTATGTTTGACTCCATTGTTGCCGATCTTGTGAAAGAGGGTTTCTTTGCAAACGATGCAGGAATACTGCATTCATAAGCATGCACAAAACCACATAGCTTGGTGCTACTGTAGGGAAAGTGATGCGTTAGTGCATAGGCGTAATTACAAATGACAGAACCGTTATAAGGGGAAAGCCGTGGGTTTTGTCGACATATTTTTACTTGCACTTGGTTTGTCAATGGATGCGTTTGCTGCAGCAGTATGCAAGGGTTTTGCTATGCCGAGGTTGCGCACAGAACAGGTAGTGATCATCGGAGCGTTTTTTGGAGGATTCCAGATGATCATGCCGCTTATTGGCTTTTTTCTAGGTGCGCAATTTGAGTCTTTTGTTGCACCGCTTGATCATTGGCTTGCTGTTACGCTGCTTACCTTCGTTGGAGGTCGAATGCTTATCGAGGCGCTGAGAAACAATGGACGCTCCTGTGAAGAACAACAGAAAGCTTTTACGCTTGATATACGCGAAATGACTATGCTTGCGATAGCAACCAGTATTGATGCGCTTGCGGTTGGTATTACTCTTGCCTTTTTGGGAGTTGATATTATTTCCGCATCAGCACAGATCGGTTTGGTCACCTTTATGCTGTCTGTGTTAGGCGTGGTTGCTGGGCATCAGTTTGGTTCTCGATGCGAAAAACCAGCAAGCATTATTGGTGGTGTGGTACTAATCATTATTGGAGTTAAGATTCTATGCGAACACCTTAGTATTCTTTCGTTTTAGGCACTTCTGTAATGTATGGCTTTGTGTGAGCATACTGTATAAAAATGCAGTGTGTATGTGACTTTTGAGCCCCAATTCATGCTGTCGTTAACTATTCATCGGGTAGGGGATAACTGCCTAACACTTTTACCTCACGCAGTTTGAGGCGTAGGCAGTTAAGAGCAGTTTGCACTTCAGGGTCATTTACAGACCGTTCAAAGGACACGAAAAAGAGATAATCACCAAGTGCCTGCTTGGTTGGACGTGACTGAATCATCGTCAAATTGATATTCGCATAAGCAAATTCGGAAAGAATCATTGATAAGGTTCCTGGCTTATCTGTTTGCATGAAGAGCGCTAAAAAGGTTTTATGGTGTCTACCTTCAAATACCGGCGGATGTCCGGGGCGTCCAATAAGGGCGAATAAGGTTTGGTTCCCAAAGTGATCTTCAATGTTGCGTGCAGCAATGTGCGCACCATGGATGTCGGCTGCAAAAGCGTTCCCAATACCAGCAATATGTTTATTATGAGCTGCAAGCTTTGCACTTTCGGCTGTTGATGAGCTTGTAGTCATTGTGCGTCCAGGAAGGTGTTCAGCTAGGTAGCGGCGACACTGCGCAAGCCCTTGCGGATGAGAAGCAATGGTGGTGATGTCGGTCAAAGAGGCTTCAGGATGCGTTAGTAAGCAGTGATGGATGTCAAGCACGTGCTCGCCTAAGATATTGGCCGGGCTCTTAAATGCGAAGTTATCGAAGCTTGCAGTAACTGCCCCTTCCAGTGAGTTTTCGATAGCAACAACACCAAATTCTGCACGTCCACGATCAACACAGTCAAAAACATCATCAAAAGATGCACATTCTACTAACGTAGTACATTCGGGTGAAAAACGAGAGGCGAATGCACGAGCTGCCTCATCACAATAGGTTCCTTGTGGCCCAAGGTAGGCTATCGAAGGCGCATTGTCCATGTTTTCTCCTGTATCGCTTTTGTGTTGTATAACGCATATTACAAAAGTGTAGCTAAAGCTTGATTGTTGAAGACATTTTTGCCGATGATTGCGTAAAACCTACCCTTTATTTTGTACATATTTCTGCGAAAATATGCCTAGTGTATAAAAGAGAGCGAGCGAGGAGGTGTGCACATGAAGAAGGGGGCTTCTGCAACGGATGTTCAGGAACTGCTTGCTGCGAGGGGGGTCTCACGCCGCAGTTTCATGAAACTGTGTGCTGCAGTTGCTGCTGCTGCTGGTTTATCTGAACTGGCAGCGCCTCGGGTTGCTCAAGCGCTCGAGGAATCGATCATTGGGGCAACAGAAGGTGATCTGTACCCGGTCTTATGGTTTGAGGGAGCATCCTGTTCAGGATGTACGGAGGCGTTTGCGAAGCTTGAGTCACCCGATCCGGCAACAGTGGTACTTGAACTTCTTGCACTCAATTACAGTGAAACGCTTTCAGCAGCCGCAGGACATTCCTTGGAAGAGGCTAAGGCTCAAACAATAGAAGCTTATGCAGGCAACTACATCTTAGTATATGAGGGTGCCATTCTAGAAGGTTGGAATGGACATGCGCTGCGTATTGCTGATCTTCCCGGAACTGATCATTTGATCGAAGCGGCAGAGAGTGCTTACGCGGTAGTTGCGCTTGGTTCCTGTGCTGTTAACGGGGGGTGGATGGGCGCTCATCCAAATCCTCCTGGAGCACTGGGTATACAGCAATTCCTTGAGAAAAATGGGATTGATACACCAGTTGTAAATATTCCAGGATGTCCAGCTAATCCTGAGTGGCTTGTTGCGGTGCTGGTACGCGTACTTATGCTTGATGGCCTTGATGGCCTTGCGCTTACAAGCGAAAACAAGCCTGAGCAAATCTTCAATCAAACGATTCATGACAACTGTGAACGTCGTGGTCATTTCGAAAACGGCGAGTTTGTCTATGAATTTGGATCAGAAGAAGAGCGTAAGGGCTATTGCCTGTATGCGGTGGGCTGTCGTGGTCCGCAAACGAAGGCGAACTGTGGTGTTGTGCTCTACAACAATCGACGTAGCTGGTGTGTGAAGGCTGGTTCGCCTTGTATCGGGTGCTGTGAGGCAGCACCAATGAATTCCGAGCAGAACTGGGTTGAGGTTAATACGCCGTTTTACAAGCGTCATCGTGATTTGCGCATAGGCGAACTGGTTGTTCAACCAACTACCATTGCTGTAGGGGTTACCGCAGTGGTAGCGGCTGCAATTGTTGTACATGGCTTTGGCATGAAGGCAACCGGTCGTACCAAGGGTGGCGCCGATTTCGAAAAAGTTCGCGCTTGGGATCAGCAGCATCCCGAAAACGCCATTGGTGTTTATGAGGGTAAGCGACTTGAACAAGCAAAGCAAGAAGCCGCCGAAGCTCTTGGCGTGCATACGAATGAAGCCGACACGAAAGGAGGTCAGGACTAATGACACGCTCAACCATTGACCCGGTGAGCCGTATTGAAGGTCACCTTCGTGTCGAGATGGAAGTGGAAGATGGGGTAGTTACTGACGCTTGGGTGTCGGGTGGCTGCTTCCGTGGCATGGAGCTTGTTGTCGAAGATCGCACGCCTGCTGATGCTGTGCAGATTGTGCAGCGTATTTGCGGCGTGTGTCCTATTTCTCATGCTGAGTCGTCTGCAATTTCAGCAGAAAAAGCGCTTGGTATCACTATTCCTACCAATGCTCGCCTGATTCGCAATTTATTAGAGGGATCGCAGTTTCTCCACAGTCATATTCTGTGGTTCTACAATTTGGCGGCGCTTGACTATGTTAATCCGCTCAATGCCTTATCTGCTGATCCATCTGCGGCTGCTGCCTTAGCAACCGATGTGATGAACACCTCCATGAACAGCGATCTTGTTGCATTGCGCGATCGCCTTGAGAAATTTGCGAACAATGGACAACTCTCCATTTTTTCCGGCAACTGGTTCCCAACCGAGGAACAGTACGCCAACGGCACCAATGCCTACGTACTACCAGCTGAGGCCGATTTGGTGTTAACTGCACACTATTTGGAAGCCCTACAGATGCAGGCAAAGGCCTCGGAGATATCGGCGATTCTTGGTGGCAAGATGCCACACATTATGACTTGCACCCCTGGTGGCACCATGTTTGTACCAACCGAGGAAAAGCTTGACAATTTGCTTTATCTCATTCGTGAACTTCGCTCATGGGTTGAATCAACCGTGCTGCAAGACACCATAGCACTAGCCCCTTATTACTCAGCTGCTCTTGATTGGGGTGGAAATGCTGGGCGCTACATTGCTTGGGGTGTATTCGAAAACGCGACGATGGAAATGGCAGATCGCTATCTTCCCTCTGGCGTGGTGACGCTTGATGGTGAAAGCTTAAGCCTTGAAGAGGTAGAAGAAAGCCTCATTACCGAATATACTGGGCATTCGTGGTATCAAGGTTCAGAGACCTATACCTCACCGTATTTTACAACTGAACCTGAGTTCACCGAGTACAACGTTGATGATCGCTACACGTGGGTAAAATGTCCGGCCTATAATGGCCAGCCGCATGAGGCTGGTGGCTTGTCCCGTATACTTGCGGCCTATTCGCGAGGTGTATCTTCTGTGGTTGAGCAGGTGGACTCAATGCTTTCCACGCTTAATCTGCCACTGAGTGCCTTAAACTCAACGCTTGGTCGCACTGCTGTGCGTCAGATTGAAACGGTTTATATAGCGCAACTTATGGAAGAGTGGTGCCTTGAGCTTATGGAGGCTATTGCTGGTGGGGAGTCATCCTATTTTGCAGAGCCTGCAACAGACACTGGTTCTGGCACGGGTTTTTGGGAGGCTCCACGCGGTGCGCTCTACCACTCTCAGCGCATTGTTAATGGCAAAATTGACGGTTACCAAATTATTATCCCATCTACATGGAACCTTGCACCTCACAATGCTGATGGAGTATATGGGCCCATGGAGGAATCACTTATTGGTGTTCCGGTTGATGACATGGAGAAGCCTATCAATGCACTACGTACTGTTCATAGTTTTGATCCGTGTACGGCTTGTGCGGTGCATGTAACCGAGCCTAAGACGGGCAAAAAGTTTACAACCATCACGAGCCCTTGGGGGGTGAAATAGCATGGCGCATCTCGCTCATTATCGCGAAGCCCATCCTCTGCCGTTCGTGATCACGCACTGGATTAACTTGGTGTGTATGATCATGTTGATCTGCACGGGTTTTCTTATCCATTTTCCGTTTATTCCGGGGCTAATGGGTATATGTCGTGGGACGCATATTTTCTGCGGCTTTGTGATATTCATTAACTGTATTGTGCGTGTGGTACTTGCGTTTTTCGTGAAGTCGGCGCCTACAGGCGGTACACGCAAAGTGGTAACCGATTACAAAACGTGGTTGCCTCAAAAGGATAACCGCCATCAGCTTGGTGCTTGGATTAAGTACTACCTGTTCCTTAAAAAAGAGCATCCCCTAAGCGCCAAACTAGGTGTTCCTCAAAAGATTGCCTATCTGCTTATTCCGGTATTGATTATCGTCATGTTCTACACAGGTTTGTGCCTGTGGGGTACAACTGCAAACTTGGCAATCTGTCAGGCAGGCATCGAGCTTGTTGGCGGTGCGATGTCAATGAGGATTATTCATTTCTTCCTCATGTTCGTTTTTATCATCTTTATGTTCTTGCATGTATATTTAGCGAATATCGAAGGAACTGCCCCCTCGCAGCTCATGTTTTTGTGGCGTGAAAGCGGTGGTTTGGTGTATGACCCTGATGTTCACAACATTGTTGGAAACGATCCAAATCCCACCTACGCAAAGGGTTCAAAACACTAATGACGTGTGTGTAGCAATATGGCTGTCCCGATTTGCTTCATAAGCAGGGACAGCCATCAGCTGTGATATACCTGCTCAGTATTGGCTTGCAAGGAGACTGCATGGCAGAGCTAAGCGATGAAGAGATAGCTCGTGAGCAGGAGTTTTTGAAAAATATTCCGCGCGTGAATATCGGTGCACTTTTTCTGCCGCCTATTTGGGGTCCGGCTCATGGCATGTGGTTTTCCATTATTTACTATCCCATATGGCTTCTAGCCGACAATACTCTTTATGGTGCTTATAGTCAGCAAACACCCCTATCTATTACCCTTGCAATTGTTGTGGTTGTTCTTTTAGTTGCCGTGACGGTTCTTTTTGCCGTTCTTTCGCAGCCCTTTGCGGCACACCGCGCTGCAAAGCAAGGCCTCTCTAAAGAAGACTATGTACGTCGTGAACGCAAATGGGCGTTTGGCTGCGTTATTGGGGGTGTGATTATGCTTGCTTTTGCGACGTATTACAATTTGGTCATCCGAACGGCAATCTAAGGAGTTCGCAATGTGTGAATCTGTATCTGTGCGCCCACGCATTGCAGTTGCATGCGTTGGTAACAAACTCATGCTTGATGATGGTATTGGTCCTGCGGTATATGATCACTTGCTTGCAGGCTATGATTTTCCACCCGATGTCTTACTGCTTGATTTGGGCTGTATGACGCTTGATCAGGTAAATTTGGTGCGCGATTGCGAGACTATTATTGCAGTAGATGCAGTTGATGGTACGGGGGAAGAGCCGGGAACGGTATTTCGTTTTTCTCCAAAAGAAATGGCACCTCATGCGGGAGCTATGGCATCGCTGCATGATTTGACACTGATTGATCTTTTTGATGCGGCAGCCCTACTCGGCTACGAAGCAGAAGGTCTCTGTCTTGGTATGCAGGTAGAAAATATGACCCCTGACCACTATACCGTTGGTTTGACCGAGCCTTGTCAAAAGAAATTACCTTTGCTTGTCGAAACGGTGATTGCAGAACTAACTCGTAGGCAAGCAGCACCAATGCCAAAAGCGTCAGCTACCACATGAGGGGCATAAGTCGCCGATAAAACATTCGCTACATCGTGGGTTGCGTGCACGGCAAAAATCGCGGCCAAAATGTACCCATTGGTGATTGATGTAGAGCCAGTCCGATTGCGGATAGAGTGTGGTTAGCGCACGTTCTGTTTTATCAGGGGTATCTGCCGATGGCCCGGCAAGTTTGAGTTTGTGCGCAATGCGAAACACGTGTGTGTCTACAGCAATACCCTGAGGATTGCGAAAGGCTTCGCACATAACAACGTTGGCCGTTTTGCGCCCGACACCGGGAAGCGTTTGGAGACTTGTAAGATCGGAAGGTACTTCTCCTGCAAAATCGGTGAGTAGGGTGCGTGCAAGTGCTACGAGATTTTTCGCCTTCGCTCTAAAAAAGCCAAGTGAGCGAATAATAGTTTCAACATCTTCAATACGTGCTGAGGCAAGTTCTACCGGTGTAGGATAATGCTTGAAAAGTGTGGGTGTTACCTTGTTGACAGCAGCATCAGTGCACTGTGCTGAAAGCACAACAGCAACGGTCAGTTGAAATGGCGAGCCATAGTTAAGAGAACACGAACCAGCGCCATAGTGTTCAAACATGCGCTGTTCAACCTGTGCAGCACGTGCTTTTTTTACAGCAATGCTCTCGCGAGGCATATATATCCTTTCCAAGGCACAGATTACATCATAAAGTATCTCTCAGGTACTCGTATCTATGCTGTTGATTAGCGCAGAATCTTGTAGGGCCAGTCTGCACCAACGATAGAGTGGCTGTGCGCATGATGTCAATCAATCTGTGCTACCAAATAAGCTGTGTCTTGAAGCACTGTACTACAATTTCGTACATGACACTTGTATAGGACGTACCGCAGAAGAAATAGGGATGCGAAGGGAGAAACAACTGTGCTCATTGACTCGATCGCGCTTGCGTTCGAAACATCAAGGGCTCTTGATGGCTTTTGGAAGAAACTTGATGAGGGTAAAGATGCTGCACTGGGAGTTGCTTCATCGGCGCGACCCTTGCTTGTAGCTGCGCGTTTTGCACACAAACCCCAAACTACACTTGTTGTGGTTGCTGGAGAAGATGCAGCAATTTCTTTTGCGCGCAGTCTTGTTGCTTATCTTGGTGAAGATAAGGTTGTGCGTTTTCCCGAGCGTAGTGATCGCCCCTGGGTTGGCCGCACGGCAGATCCTGCTGTTATCGCACATCGTATGGAGGCTGCTTACATGTTGGCATCAAACGCCCCATGCGTTGTTGTTGCTTCGGCTCGATCACTCGTGCGCGTTATGCCTCCTGTATCGGCACATACCTGTAATCCACTTTCACTGAGTCTTGGTGTTGATCTTTCAGCAGGTGATGTGGCGGGGCTTCAGTCGTTTGAAGATTGCGCACGTCGGCTTGAGCGAATGGGCTATCTCAATACAGGAGAACTTGAAGGGCCAGGTACCTTTTGTATACGTGGCGGTACAATTGATCTTTTTCCGGGTAATTTGATCTATCCGGTACGCCTTGATTTTTTTGGGGATGAACTCGATGAGATACGTCGCATTGTTGCCTCGACAGGACAGACGGTAGCGTCTCTTTCCAGTGTGACAATATTTCCTGTGGTTGAATTTCAGGCAAAGCAAAGCGATATGGTATATGCCCGCGCAGTTCTTGAGAAGCGTTCTATCTCAAATGCTGCCCTGCGAGAAACCTTTGAACTGTATGAAGGCGGTGTGCGCGCAGATAGTGCAGATATTTTGCTTCCCTATGTATTTGAGCACCAGGCTACACTTGGTGACTATGCTGATAGTGCAAGTATGACGGTTCTTGTTGAGCCACGTTCCCTTTTTGATGATATTGAGCATGCTGAAGCCGAGTTGCGAGGATATCTTGCTGGATCAGGAATTGAGGCCGAAGGCCTGTTATGCGACCCAGCGCAAATAAGTTTCGGGTCGGGTCAGCGTGCCACCTGTGTGTCAATCATGCATGTTGGGGGCTCGGTTGATGATAGCTTGCCGGTCAAACGCGTTGAGATAGCAGGGGATGAAGAGCGCCTATTTGGGCGCTTACAAAGTTTGGTAGATGCCGACTTTCGTGTGGTATATACCATTGCAAATCATCGTGCGCGCGAATCAATGAAACTTGCTCTTGTTGATCATAATCTACCTTTTGAAGATATTTCCAACGACACCCGGATCACCGATGAAAGCAAGGGGCCTAAACGTCAACATTTACGTCGTGGTATTGTCAGCATTGTAGATATTGACGTACCTCTTGGCATGATTTTTCCAAAGGCGCAGCTTGCCATTGTGTCCTTGTCCGATTTGCAGGGTTCGCATCGTGTCCGCACTGTACGAAACATCGATATTACTGAAGTTACCTTTCCCTATAAACCTGGTGATTACGTTGTTCATGCGGCACATGGAGTTGCATTTTTTCGTGAGTTGGTGCGGCGTGAGGTAGACGGTACGGCACGCGACTATTTATTTCTTGAATATGCCGAAGGCGATAAACTGTATGTGCCGATTGAGCAGCTTGATCGTGTGACGCGTTATGTAGGACCAGAGGGTGCAAGTCCTCGGCTCACACGTTTAAACACTTCGGATTGGTCGCGAGCACTTGGGCGTGCACGCAAGGCAACACGTAAGCTTGCCTTTGATTTGGTAGACGTGTATGCGCGCCGAGCGGCTGCGAAAGGGTATTGTTTTGGAGTCGATACGCCGTGGCAGCGTGAAATGGAAGAGGCATTTCCCTATCAAGAAACCCCCGATCAACTTGCTGCCATTGCCGATGTGAAGGCTGATATGCAATCGGTGCGTCCCATGGATCGCCTTATTTGCGGAGATGTTGGCTTTGGTAAAACAGAGGTTGCACTGCGGGCAGCGTTTAAGGCGTGCCAAGAAAACAAGCAGGTCATGGTACTGTGTCCTACAACAATTTTGGCACAGCAGCACTACACAAACTTTCGTGAACGCTTTGAATCTTTTGGTGTGCGCGTTGAGGTGCTGTCTCGCTTCCGTACATCTGCAGAACAGCAAGCCTCACTCAAAGGATTTGCCGATGGAGAGGTCAACGTTCTTGTAGGTACACACCGATTGCTTTCGCGTGATGTGAACCCTCGCGATCTTGGGCTTGTTATCATTGATGAAGAGCAACGTTTTGGCGTAGGGCACAAAGAGCAGCTGAAAAACCTGCGCGAATCAACCGATATTCTTACTCTATCTGCAACCCCTATTCCGCGCACTTTACAAATGTCGCTGTCTGGCGTGCGTGATATGAGCCTGATTTTAACGCCGCCGGATGATCGCAGATCTGTAAAGGTGCATGTGGGTGAGTGGGATCCCGATCTTGTATCGGCAGCGATTCGGCGCGAATTGGCACGTAACGGACAGGTCTACTACGTCTCCAACCGTGTTCGTACTATTGATGATGCGGTCGCGCGTGTTGGTATAGCAGCAGGAGAGGCGCGTATTGGTGTTGCACATGGAAAAATGAGCAAAGACGAACTCGAGCGTGTTATGGAGGATTTCTCTGCGGGCGAGCTTGACGTATTAGTTGCAACAACAATTATCGAATCGGGCATTGATAATCCTCATACGAATACGCTTATTATTGAGGACTCTCAGCGTCTTGGCTTAGCACAGATGTACCAGCTCAAGGGTCGCGTTGGGCGCTCTTCAACACAGGCGTATGCGTACTTTATGTTCCCAGAAACCGCTGCCTTGACCGAAGAGGCTACCGCTCGCCTTATGGCAATTGATGAATATCAGGATTTAGGCAGTGGTATGCGCATTGCAATGCGTGACTTAGAGATACGCGGAGCAGGAAGTATGCTTGGAGCTGAACAGCATGGCAATATGTCAGCTGTAGGCTTTGATCTATTTGCGCAGATGCTTGCAACAGCACTTGACGCAGCACGTGAGGGTGACTCATCTTCTGATACTGGTCTAGCGCCGGCGCTGTCTGACATTACGGTAAATATACCAGGGCATACGTATCTTCCCGAAGAATATATTTGCGATACAGATGAACGTGTATTGTGGTATCGACGTCTTGCCTCGGCCGCCACACAAGAAGCGCTTGATAATGTAGTGCGCGATCTCACAGATCAGCATCCCTCTGTGCCTGCTGCTACACAGAATCTATTTGCGAAGTTTCGTCTCAAGGTTTTTGCAGCTGAGCATGGCATCAAAACGGTATCGGTAACAGGAGGTAAGTTACTTATTGAGCCGGTGGTGGTACCGCGAAAAAAACTTGTAGAGCTGCGACGTGCGGGCGGACGCTATGTGGCTGATAAGCGTCGTCTAACACTACCGGTGCACTCGCTTATAGATTCGTCTGTAGATGAGGAACAACAAGTGCTCTTTGCTACAGTTGCCGAATTTCTTACTCATCTCTTAGGTGAATCGAAAGAAGACGTTACGCAAGATGCGCCCGATGCTACTTCTCGGGTAACGCGAGTACTACGATGCAAAGATGCGTCACCTATAGCCAAGGATGCGATGCCGGCGACGAAACATAAGCATGTATCGCGCGATACCTCGTCAAAAACATCATGTCGCTCAGCTGATGGCTTTGCTGTGGGACTGCCACGTCGCTCAGCACGCTGCGGTACCTCAGTTAGCGAAAAGATTAACAAGCAAACTGACGGTGCAGAATCGCAGTGATAATGAGATATTTCGCACGAAGGGACTTACATGAACCGTAGCGATACCTCTCGGTTTTGGCTTGGTGTTGCATGCACGCTTATCGGTGGTGCCTTCTGGGGTATTTCGGGTTCAGGTTCAGAGTTTTTGCTTGAGCACTACTCCATTGATCCGATGTTCATTGTTGTTTTTCGTGAAGCGGCAGCGGCGCTACTGTTTTTGGTGGTGTTGGTCGTTCGTTATCGTAAGTCATGCACTCAGTTGCTGTGCATACCACAGGAACGCATGCGCCTTGCCTTGTTTGGTCTTGCACTGTTTACATGTCAGATTACGTATGTTGTTGCTATTGGTCTGTCAAATGCAGGTACGGTAACGGTACTACAAAGTGCGAACTGCATTATTGTCATGGTTGCCACTTGTCTTTCAACACGTGTTCTTCCGCATGGTGCTGAAGTGCTAGGGCTAATTGCTGCCGTTGTTGCAACGTGGCTGATTGCAACTGGTGGTGACCCATCGCAGCTTGTTTTGCCCTTGCCAGCGCTTCTCTGGGGGCTGTCCACCGCAGTGAGTGCTGCTGTGTACACCATGTATCCGCGCCGTTTGTTTGATCGGTGGGGGAGTTTTTGTGTAACAGCGAGCGGTATGGTTATAGGAGCGCTTGTATCATGTGTTGTTGCGAGTATGCTTGCTTTGGCGGGTAGGCCTGTTGCTGTGCCCGATATGGATGCAACGGGTTGGATTGTGCTTGGAGTGATAGCTGTTTTAGGAACTTTTGCGGCTTTCACACTGTTTCTTCATGGCGTGTCGGTTGTAGGTTCTGTGAAGGGTAGTCTACTTGGTTGTATCGAACCGATAAGTGCAACCATCGTGTCTGCCGTATGGTTGAAAACAGTATTTTCAGAAACGGATGTGGCAGGGCTTATTCTTATGATCGTTGCTGTTGCTCTTGTGACGGTAAGAAAACGCCAATCGCTGCACTCCTAAATGGCATTCTTGCTTACAAGGCTTGAAGAATGAAAAACTGTGCTGGAGGACTGAATGAGAACTGAAACTACACGTATTCATTACTCACTGTATCGCATAAGCATGCAAATACATATTTGATGCTATACATGTACACAGAGAGATCTAAGGACTTATACAAGTTGTTTGGTGATTGTATTGAGATAGTGCAGTGCAGAGAACCTTCATTGTATTTGCTCAAGGGATATGTAAGACAATAGGGCCTTTGGTATATATACATATCCCTTGAACTGTCGCGTCTCATTGAGGCATGCGAACGATCACAAGCATCCGTACGTCCTTTACTGCATACTAAGAGATGTTGATTTGATATTATTAGAGTATTCAAGCAAGGTGCCGTCGTCTGTTTGATAAAAGCCATGAGGGAGCAAATTGCCCGAGGCAGAGCGGAGTTTACCATCTTCGTCTTGATACGCTCCCTCTGGCATTACAAAGGTACATGCATCATACTGGCTGCAATTTTTCTCTTTGTTCATACAAATCACCTTTCAAGAGTAAAATTCCGCCCGTTCGTCGACGCATCTGTTACCAGTTTTGATGTGTGTTTCAAGATACGCAGGTATTCGGCAGAGTAAGTTTATGCTGCGATACGCCGAAATGATGGGCCGGTGCCTTTTGTTGCGTGTTATAACTTACGGTATATGTTGAAAGGGCCTCCTTTCCTTGCGTGTATATGATGTCCTCATTGTATACTTACTTGCCGCTCATGTGATACCAACACCTCGATATCATCTAATCTCATTTTTGATATTTTATGCATGCTGTAGCACAGAAATCTAGCAACAAATGAATAAACAGTGTGAGCAATGGGGCGCATGTGCATATAGGCTGGTGTATGTGTTGCACGGCGCGCATCGATATCTAGACTTACGTTACTGTTCAGATGTAGCGCGATACAATGCAAGTCTGTCAGTGGGAAGGAGTGCAGAGTGAAAATCAACAAGGTGGCCTTCATTGGCAAGGGAGCCATTGGTTTACTATACGCTCATATCATCGAACGCAACTTAGGACATGGTGTCGCTGAGTTTGTAATGGATGATGAGCGCTTTGCTCGCCATAATCCCAGTAGCGTGACCATCAACGGGGCTCCTTGTTCTATTGTTACGCGTGCCGAGCGTGATGCTTCCCCTGTCGATCTGGTTATTTTGACGGTTAAGGCAACTGGTCTTGAAGGTGCACTTACCACTATGGAGCGCCTTGTGCGTCCAGGCACACGCATCATGTCGCTTTTGAATGGTGTGACGAGCGAACAGCGTATTGCACAGCGTTTTGGCTGGGAAAATACAGTCATGAGCGTCACGCAGGGGATGGATGCGGTGTTTCTTGACGGTGCGCTTACTTTTACCCATAGGGGAGAGATCCGTTTTGGAGCAGCGCCAGCTACAGACCCAGAGGCTGTTTCTGATATAGCGGAGTTTCTTGAGTGTGCTGGTATTCCTTATACTATTGAAAATGACGTGCGTCATCGCCTGTGGGTTAAACTTATGCTCAACGCGGGTATCAATCAGACCTGCATGGTGTATGAGGGAAGCTATGGCTCGGCAAGCGAGCCAGGAACCGAGCAGAATCGCTGCTACATTGCCGCCATGAGAGAAGCACTTGCGGTGGCGCGTGCCGAAGGTATTGATGTGACTGAAGCCGATCTATCTCAGATGGTTGCGTTAATTTCTTCTCTCGACCCAGATGGCATCCCCTCAATGGTGCAAGATCGCATCAATAAAAAGCCTACTGAAGTGGAGGAGTTTGCCGGTACGATCATACGTCTTGCAGAGCGCCATGACATACTTGTACCGCAGAACCGCTATCTCTACGATCGCATACGTGAGATAGAGGCAAGCTTCATCGATGCTGGTAACTGTCAGCAAATGCCTTAAAGTATATCGATAGGCATGTTTTGATTCAGTCAGTGACGTGATTTGAGCAAGATATGTGCCTGCTTGCGCACAAACGTAAGCAGTGCGTCTCGCTCATTGTGTACGCGCTCGTCAATAACTGCTTCAAGTGCCTGGTTAAGGAGAATGCCAATTGCAGGACCCTGATCAATACCAAGCGCTAATATATCATGGCCATCTATAGCAAGATCAGTAACGAAAAGTGCTGCGCTTTCAGCAATGATGTCGTCAAGAATTGCTTCAATACGATCAGCATGTGCCGCACCTCCCTGATGTTCGGGTGCATGTGCTAAAGCATCGGCTTTTTGCAATTTGCAGAGCAAACGAAGAAGTTCAGGATTGCCATCAAGTGAACGTATGGCACGCTTAACGGAGCGTTTGGTTGTATTGATCTCATCATCGTGGTGGCGTACCAGGGAAATCACTTGGTCGCAAAAGGTACGCGGCATCTTAAGGCGCTGCATAATGCCTGCTGCTATATGAGCCCCAACAATAGTGTGTCCATAAAAATGTCCTATACCCTGATCATCAAGGAAAAAGCTTGCAGGTTTTCCAAGGTCGTGGCATAGGGCAGCCCATCGTAGTAGGGGCTCAGCAGGAGTCTGGTCAATCACGTGCGCCGTGTGTTCAAGTACATCGTAACAGTGATAAGGACTTCGCTGATCAAATCCGCGTGCAGCAGCAATCTCAGGTACAACAATTGAAATCACGTCAGCTTCGGTCATCAAAATATTACCAGCTGCTGATCCGCATAGCAGCAAGCTTAGTTCGTGAGCAATTCGTTCAAATGAAATGAAGGTAAGATAGCGCTTTCGGTGAAGCATTGCGGCTTTTGTAGCAGCATCGATTGAAAAGCCAAGTTGAGCAGCAAAACGACATGCGCGGAGTATGCGAAGTGCATCTTCAGCAAAGCGAAGCTTGGGATCACCTACTGCACGAATCAACTTGCGTTCAAGATCAGCAACACCGCCAAACGGATCATACATACCACGTTGAGGGTGATATGCAAGAGCATTAATGGTGAAATCGCGGCGCGCAAGATCTTCGGTAATCGAGGTGGTAGGCGTAATGGAGCAAGGATGCCTGTGATCACGAGAGGGGCCATCAATGCGAAAGCTGGTAATTTCGCATAGTGTTGACCCTATGATGACGGTAATTGTGCCATGTGCTGCTCCCGTTTCAATTACGCGCAAACCTTGACGATTAAACAGATCGCGCGCGCACTCCCATGGTGCCGCAGTTGCTATATCTATATCGCTTGTGGCTTGTCCTAATAAAGAGTTGCGTACAAAACCCCCAACAAGCCACGATTCATATCCTGCCGATTCAAGCACAGACAAAGCAGTCGTAGCATCAGGGAGAATAGGGATCACCTTGTTGGGAAGGTGGCAGGCAGTTGCAGTCATAACACCCTCCTATCCCATAAATCATCGAAGCTGTGCTAGCTTACACCGACGTTATGTTTGAAGCCATGAGTTTTGCCATAAAAATACCTTTGATGCTGCAAAGATATGCATATATTTATATAAGGTACAAGATTGGTGATGTGTGCATGCATATATACGTGTATACCAGATACACTCGTATATAGTTTATATATCTAGAGTAAGTTGACATATAAACCTAAACATTGCCAGAGTATGAAGTGTACAGTTAGGTTGAGCATCAGGAATACAGGCTTAGTAAAGTGTTCTCAATTTCGAAAAAATAGTCCTTGACGGGTACAAAAGCAAGGAGTATAGTTAGCCCT
>CAZXOF010000016.1:0-18427 GCA_964642255.1 uncultured Eggerthellaceae bacterium
CACATCAGATGCATACAAATATATTGAGCTTGAATACATGATGGTAGTGTGGTGGCGATATATGACTATTTCCTTATCTTGAGATGTCTAAGTTTTTGTCCACACCTCTGATGCATGCATACATAGCTACATATACACCTGTCTTAAGGTAAAACGCATGATATACATATGCTCCGCGTTGCTTCATTGCAAGAAACACTCGCTTCGCTGTATGTCGTCATATAGCTTTCGAATGAGCTGTACACGTGATAAACGCACCGTTTTTCGCGAGTTTCGCAGCAGCATCGTGCGGCCCGTCGCCCTTCACAATACATGCCGTACACGTCGAAAGGAAGCTTGTGAAGGCGCAAAAGGCAAAGCTTATAGGCGTTACATGCGGCATCCTCTGTGCTGTATGCGTAGCCTTGTATGTTGCAAGTGTGCGCGGTGAAGCCGAACAGCTTCGCGCAGAAGCGCTCGCCCGCTACGGAGGTGAACAGGTTGAGGTATGTGTCGCCACACGAGACATAGCCCCCGGAGAAACCATTGTTGTCTCTGCTGTTGAAATGCGCACCTGGCTTGCCGAACTCTTACCCGACGATGCTGTTACCTCTATAGAAGACGTAGTAGGTTTGCAAGCTGCCTCTTCAATTCTAGAAGGCGAAGTTATTTCAATGCGGCGCTTTGGTAACAACTCGGCACTCATTGATGTTCCAACAGGATATACAGCACTAAGCGTCCCTACCAAAGAAGTCCAAGCGGTTGGTGGAGCGATCTCCCCAGGGTCGCTTGTTGATATCTATGCCACAGGAAATAGCTCAACTGAGCTTATAGGCAAACGCGTGTTGGTACTTGCAACCAGCCTAACATCTGGGTCTGTGACAAGTGGAACGACAGCATGGATCACGCTTGCCGTACAACCAGAAGCAGTCGAAGAGCTTGTTGTTGCAGCCAATACGATTGATTTGTACTTCACGCTTCCCGGACAAAGCAGTACTGCGTCTGACAATGAGGGAGACGACTAGACTATGAATATACAAACACCTGCACGTAGTGTTGTGCTCTGTGCTAACGAAGAAATACAACGTTCCCCTGAACTTATAAACTGCATAGGTGAAGCGCTCTCACCTCAACCATGGCTGCACATCTTTTCATCCGGAGAAGAAGCGCGCACATACATACGCTCTATCGATGCCGCGTGTGATGCATGGGTTGCACATTGTAGTGATATTGACGCTATTAATCTTGCTGCCGCGCTTAAAAAAGACTGTCCAGACAGAAAAGTATTTCTTATATCAAGCGAGCACAATGGTTCCTTACGCAGTCGTGCAAGTTGTGCAGGCATTGATGAGGTGTGTGGCATAACTGACCTTGCACAACTTTATCTACACGCGCAACAAGCATATGCGCAAACCGGCGCACTCACACATGACGAAACGGATGCGAAGCTAAGTGTTTCATGTGCACAGCCGCCCACATGCACACCTGCACAATCAAACCTATCAGCAGCTACCGCTTTCACATCGTTTACTACAACCACACAAAAGCCTCTATCCTTTTCAGGTGCCGTGTCTGAAAGCTTAGATCAACACAGCTTTGATACCGAAGAGATTATGCGTGAACTGCACGACTGTGATTATGAACATGCAAAGGGCGAAAAGAATGCGCCATCAACTCTCTTTCACACCCAACAGACACCTTTTCAAACCCAACAGGCGTCCTTGCATGTAGGCCAGAGTCCGACCCACTCGAAACGCAATAGCGTACATGCACAGATAGACATCCATCCTTCCAACCTGGGTTTCATCATGCCTGTTGTAAGCGGCAGTGGTGGCGCAGGTAAAAGTACCGTTGCGATATTGGCTGCGATTATTGCGCAGAAGGCAGGATATAAAACGGTCTTGGTTGATTTTGACCTTCAATTTGGTGACGTCTTAGCACTCATTGGTCGCGACGATGCTCTGCGCCTTGATGAAGCCGCTAACTCACCTATCAGCTTAACTCATCTGCGCCCCGAAAGTGGCCTACCCGCCGTCCTAGGCGCACCACACCGCCTTGAAGCAGCAGAGGAACTTGTCTTACGCATCGGATCACTGATTGATACATTGCGCAGCTCATATGAGGTAATCATCGCAAATACAGGAAGCTTTTGGACTGAGCAACATGCAGTACTTCTTGAGCAAAGCAGCAAAGCTTTGTTCTTAGTTGATCAGCGCCCTTCTTCACTTCGGGCATGCCAACACGCACTTGAACTATGTTCTCGTTGCGGTATTGCAACTGGACCTTTTGCCTTTGCTGCTAATCGGTGTTCGCGATCAGCTTTGTACACCTCGCTTGACATTTCATGTGCTTTGCAAGGCTCACACGCCTTTGAACTGATGGATGGGGGCAGTGAGGTTGAAGAATTGCTTGCCGCAGGTCAGCCGCTTGATCTTATTGAAGGAGGCAATGCCTTAAGTGGAAGCATCGAGGATGCGTTATCCGAACTGTTGCCAAAATGGAATGAGCGCGTTGCCAGCAATAAACACGACTTACCTCTGGCGCATCGCTTGTTCGGATTGCGTCCTAAAAAAAGGCGGGCATCATGAGTTTGATGGAGCGGGTCAAACAGGCAGATTCAGGTAGTGAAACTAACACTCATCCAAAGACAGATGCGGCCTCGCTACTCAAAGAACGCGTGCTTGACATTTTGTCGGCTGATGCCATAGCAACTATGTATACGTCTAATCCTGAACGCGCACGCAATGAGGTTCGCACTGCATGCCGAACAGTCTTTGAGGAAGAGTTGTGGACACCGCAAAACAATAAAGAACGCCGGCAACTTGTCGAAGATCTTCTTGACTCCATGTTTGGCTTTGGTCCGATAGACGACCTTATACAGTGTCATGACGTAACAGAGATCATGATTAACGGTACAGCCTCTCTGTACTACGAAAAAGATGGCAAGCTCTTTCTTAGCGAGAGTGGTTTTTCTTCTGAAGAGGATATACGAGCACTCGTTGATCGCATTTTAGGACCCTTGGGCAGACGAATCGATGAGTCCTCACCTATGGTCAACGCGCGCCTTCCTCAAGGTCATCGCGTTAACGTCGTAGTACCACCACTGGCTCCTGCAGGCACTATGGTAACTATTCGGAAGTTTTCCGAACGCTCTATGACACTTGCCGACATGCAAAGAGCTGGAAGTTTTGATGAAACGGTAGCCCAAGCACTTGCATGGGCAGTGCGCCTGAAACGAAGCATTGCTGTTTCAGGCGGAACCGGCTCAGGCAAGACTACCTTGCTTAATGCCTTGTCGTATGAAATACCGCACTCAGAGCGTATCATCACAATAGAGGATGCTGCTGAACTGCGCTTTCAAGATCATCCGCACGTTGTTAGCCTTGAAGCACGCCCCCGCAATGCAGAAGGCTTTGGCGAAGTAACTATCCGCGATTTGGTGACCAATGCACTACGTATGCGACCTGATCGCATCATTGTTGGGGAATGCCGAGGTCCAGAGGCGCTTGACATGCTTCAAGCCATGAGTACTGGTCATGATGGCTCGCTTACGACCTTGCATGCAAACTCCCCCGCCGAAGCCGTCACGCGACTCGCCATGATGGTTCGCTATGCAGCCGATCTTCCCATTGATGTGATTGAGACCTCTATCACCACAGCCTTTGATCTCATTGTGCAAACAGCACGAGGGGCAGATGGCTCACGCTACCTCGCAGAAATTGCCGCAGTGACCTCTCAAGAGGCGGCACGCTCCTGTGTTATCGAAACGCTGTATATAAAAAGTCCACTTGAACTGCATGGATGTTGGCTTCGCGAGCCGTCCTGGATCAAAGACCTTGTTTCCTTTGGCATAGCAAGTAGCACGGAGGTGAGAGCATGGAAGCATATGGCGTCTTTGCCTTTATAGCCACCATCTGTGCCTTTGGTATGGGGGTATGTGCTTATACCGTAGCTATAACATGGATGCGGCAGCGCACATTAGGCACTCTCCCTACAGAAACAGGCATGCGCGACGGCCTTAAAGCTTGGGTACTTCGCAACGGTATTTCCGCACTGATTCCTTTAAGCCGACCTTTGCTTGCGCACAAAAGATTCGCACGCTTTATTCAAGATGCCGTTATCTATGCAACTGAGTCAGGCTTTACTACTTCATCGGAGGCTATGACAACAGTTGTACTAACAGCACTGGCAGTTCTTTTTGTTCTTGGTTCGGTTGCAACTATATCAATTCCAGGCGGTATTGCCATTGCAGGATGCGCAATAGTTGTTGCCGCCTATTCATTTCGAGCGCATCGAGAACGCGCGCAAGCTCGCATTCGCAATGAGATACCAGATGTCTTACGATCATTGGGAGCATGCTTTCGAGCAGGCCTTTCGCTCATGCAAGCCTTTCAGCGAGTTGCCGGCGAATCTCATGGAACACTGCGTGAACCCTTTGCCCGTGCACATCACATACTCACTACTGGAGGCACCACCTCCGAGGCACTTGCCTGCCTGCGTGAAAACCGATCGACACCCGAGCTAGCCTTTGTAGCGCTTGCACTTGATGTTCAACATCAAACGGGCGGCAGTATGGAACACGTACTCAACGCAGCAAGCGACATGGTGAAAAGTGAACTGGAGCTTGCACGATCCTTAAGTGTTCAAACAGCTCAGGCTCGCCTATCAGCCTCGATTGTGTCGGTGATGCCCTTTGTGCTTGTTGCCTTGTTTTCCTTTGTTAGTCAAGACTTTTTATCTCCCTTTTTTGAAAGCATCGCAGGTCTTGCCCTGCTGTCAGTAGCGATATGTATGCAGATTACAGGCGTACTGGCAGTACGTCAGACCTTAAAGGTAGGTGAGTGAGATGTCGCTAGTACTCGCTCTGTGCGCGATAGTATGCGCTGGCTTTGGGGGTAGCTATGTAGCTTGTGACCTTTTGACATCTCAAGCACGAATCACACGTAGGTCAAAACACACCAGAGCAAACAACATCAAGCTAACCGATCAGAACACGTTTGCTTGCAGTGGCTTTTCAGCAGCAGTACTTGCGTATGCCTGCGGTATTGAACGCGACTCTAGGCTTACAGGCAACACGGAGCGCATAAACAATAACGATCACAAACAAGTAGATAAAGGATTACACACTCTTGATGAAACGCTACGTACTGCCGGCCTCCATACGCGTTTAAGCGCAGCATCCTTTCGCAGTGCGCGTATACATCTTGCCCTTGCAGGAACCGTAGCGGGAGCAGCTCTTGGCTTTGTCATCTCACCTGAATGGGGTGTTGTGCTCTCAGGCCTTGGATTAGTACTTGGTTTCCAAAGTATATCGAAAGCAATAAAGACAGAACGAACTGAACGCCTTCGTGCACTTGATAAAGAGCTGCCCGAAATGCTTGAAGTGCTTGCCCTTGGTTTGCGCAGTGGACTGAGCTTCGATCGGAGCTTTACCTTATATCACTCTCATTTCCAAACAAAGCTTGCTTGCGAATGTGCAGCAGCTCAACGTCGCTGGTCACTGGGGCTTGGAACCCGCGAAGGAGAGCTTCGAGCACTTGCTTCGCTCTATGACTCGCAACTGCTGTTTCACGCTATTGAGTCAATTATAAGATCGGTGCGATTCGGTACTCACCTTGTTGATCCTCTTGAATCAGCCGCTTCTGAAGCACGCTCTATTCGCAGAGCAAAGCGCGAGGAACTTATTGCAAAAGCCCCAGTAAAGATGATGCTGCCAACCGGAACGCTTATTTTGCCAGCCATGCTGCTGGTAGTTTTGGGGCCAGTGGCACTTGAACTTATCGAAGGGCTTTAACGATGCATACCAACAACAGCAATGGGAAGGGAGATAAGCATGAAGAAGGATTCGCACACAAACAGAACTCTCGCAAAGTATATGCAAGCAGTAAAAGATATACGTTGCAAACTTGCCACAACAGACGGCCAGGCAACAACAGAATACGCCGTGCTTGTGGGGGTCTTAGTCGTCATTGCTATGCTATCGATAACACTCTTTCGTCCCAAATTGCAAGAGCTATGGGATGCCATTGCATCAGGTGTCGCAGGACTCTAAGAATGATGGCAAGCAAGGCTGTGTACCCCTGCAAGCTGTATAGCGATCGCCTACACAATCCAAGCTACTTTAACAAAATCAGTGCTCTAAACAGCATAAGGCGCTTATGCAGCTGTCGTCATGATGGTCATGCAAGTAGCATACGAGACCTGTTTGCCCATCTGTACGATAACAAGGGTCAATCAACTGTCGAGTATGCCATTGTGCTTGCGGGGTTATTGGCAGTTGCGACAGGCCTTGGGGTGCTGTGGCAATCACTTGAAGAAGGCCTCTTCGTCACACACGCCCTATCTTCTGCATCACATCATCTTGCAGGAGCAAGCACGGCACTAAGCGATATTTTTTCATTCTGAAAAACGCGAGCTTGATACTGCCCCCTTAAGCACCTTACATCAAACACCTCCACATCAGGAAACGAACACCCTATACCAAGCGAGCACATTAAGAATCAAGCACTGAATACCTCGCATACCCAGTTTGTTTGCTCACACATCAAGAAAGGGACCCGAAGATGATATATATGCGAACTGCCGCCTTGTGTACCCGTCACACCACCTGTGGCCTAAGTGGCCAAACAAGTGTTGAAGCAGCGTTTCTTATCCCGATACTTCTTGGCGGTGTGCTGTTATTAGTACAACCAGGCATCATTTTGTATGACCGTACTGTCATGCAGGCAGCAGCAGCCGAGGCTTGTCGTTTACTCGCGACATCAAACGATACTTCAGAAGGCGGACTCTGTGATAGCTATATCAAGCGCCGACTAGGAGCCATACCGCCCCATGATCTCTTTCATGTTCATAAGGAGGGCTGCACGTGGGAGATTGCTTTAGAGGGAAATGAAGCCACGAACGAGGTGTCGGTTACGATCTCAACAGCCCTGCGTCCCTTACCCCTTATAGACTTTGCAGGCAAGACATTAGGTTTTGTTGATGAGACAGGGTATATCTACATCACCGTAAGCGCCTCAATGCCAACGCAGCCTACCTGGATAACGAACAATAGTACTCAGTCATCCCCAACAGAGTGGGTGGGATCATGGTTGCAATAACACCGAAACCGTACAGAATCTATCTGCGTGATAGTCAGGGATTTTCAACACTGTATATGGCGATCGCTTTGCTGTTGACCCTATCGCTTATCTTTACAACAGCTCAAGTATATCGCGTAACATCAGCATCAGCAGATATACAAGAGGTGGCTGATGCTACAGCACTTGCCGCCGCAAACGAAGTGGCCGAGTTTATGATTGCTGCATACGTCTGTGATGCGGTTGTACTCTCACTCACTCTGACAGGCATAACTGCTATTGGTCTTGGCGTTGTCGCTTTATGCACACCATTTACCGCATCTCTTGGAGAACGCCTTATCTCACTTAGCAGTACAGTCTTTGATGCCCGTGATAGTTTTTCTTCACAAGCAAGCAACACACTAAATACCCTACAAAAAGCACTCCCCTTACTTGCAGCGTTGAATGCAGCATCAATTGCTTCTGACAATAGCGGCGGACAAACTGAATCAAACTATCTAGGGATAGCGTTTTTAGTTCCTTCTGAAGGTCTAGATATAAGCATCGCGAGTGCCGTCAATACCGATGAGTTTCTTAAAAACGTACAGGAACAAAAAGACGCCATCAAAGAAGCGGGAGATGAGGCCGAAGAACTTGCCAAACACGCAAACGAGATTAAACAGCGTGCTTTTGAGCGCGACTGTGGGGCAAATCCTAGCTATTGCATGTATGAACGTGCTGCAACACTTGCGGGACTTTCCGGCGCAGACAATCCGCTATACAGCAGTGTTGATACTTGGTCGTTTTCCGTTGCTCTCAAACGAGCCCAGGCCTATTACGCCACACGCCAAGCAAATGAAGCTCCCACAAACTCAACAGTCGAAGAGCAGGTACGCTCTGCACTGCGTCAGAACTTTTACCGCTATGCTTCCGTAACACTTGCACAAGGCTATGTATACGATGACGAAGAAAGCTTCGATGCCTTCTTTCCTCGCCTACCGCGAACAACCGCTGAAATGCGAGAAACTTCCCTATATACCGAGACTATCTATCCCATCACCGTGACGAATGAGACAACAAACATGCATGCTTGGGAGGGCTGCCCTGCAATTTTAGGCACTTTCTCGCTTGGTTCAATTTCTGATATGGAGGCTTTTAATTACGAAACCTGCACGTCATGCAAGTTCACCGCAGCAAGTTTAGGGCGCGTTGCCTCAGCATCAACTTCAATAGAAAACGGTTTTGAATATCACTATGATGCTGTTGCGAGAGAAGCCGAGCTTTATCAACAAGCACGAGATGAGCTTGATCCGGTTGCAAACAAGCTCAAAGAACAGACCAGCAAACTTCTTGACCAAGCAAGCGAGCTTATCTCACAGATTGCTGCAAAACGCATTAAAGCTCAGCCACCCGGCTCTTATGGTGTTATTGCCTTAGTCGTTGATACTGCAGAAATGCCTGCTGCAACAGGTTTTGAGAGCTCGTTTATCTCCTCAGAACAAACACTAGGATTACGAGCAGCCATATCAGGAGCAACACTGATTGTTGATGAGGCTGATGACACAGGCTCGCTTATATCTTCACTCCTTGACGGACTTGCCGATACAAGCGCTATTTCCAATGGTACTGCAGGTTTTGTGTTGGATGCATGGTCAGCACTTCTACAAGCCTATACAACAGGAAGCGAGGCGATTGGCAGCGCCCTTGAACGTGTGGGCAATGCACTCTCTTTACATAGTGAAAGTGGCTTAGGAACTTGGGCACTCAAAAGCCTTAAAGAAGCCCTAATAGCAGGAGGGCTTGAGCCAGCCACTTTGGATGCGCTTAAACCCGTTGTTGTCAATACCGAGTATATAGTACGCGCCGATCAGGACGACACTTTCGCCTCGCGCTTTCTTGCTGTCAAGCAACTAGCGCTTGATACACCAAACACAACAAAAGAGCTATTGTCGTCGGTACTCGAAGAAATCGGACAGGCTGCTTTTGAGGGATATAGTACCCAGGAAGGCTTGATTGAAATCGCACGGATTGAACCCCTTGGTTCTTCAGGACCCTCAATTCCTCTTACGATATCACTACCAGAAGGGGTTGACATACTTGCAACAACATTGAGTGAGAGCATCACGGAAGCCCTTACCGTATATACCGAAGAAACTACAGAGGTGTCCACATGGGAGTAATACGTCTTACAACAGATCGTGTCTCAGACAAAAGTGGACAGGCAACGGTTGAGTGGGCAGCCGCCCTGCCAATTTTCATCATAGTTGCAGCTCTTGCCGTTAACGCGCTGTCTTTTCTGTCAGAATGCGCAGCCTTTGACCGTATGTTTCGCGGAGCAGTCCGCGTACATGCAAGCGCACCTGCCTACGGACAAACAAGCTCAGAAAGCTGCGAACTTATCACCAAGACACTTGACGCAGCGTTTTCGGCAGACAATCTTTCCGTTTCTGTATCAACAGAAGCTACCAGCACGGGAAACCTACGCTATGTTGGCACACTTTCGTTTAGCCCTACCCTGTTTGGTCTTGGTCTGAAAGAGAGCATATTCGGAGTAGAGCTCCCCCGTCTTACGCACTCAAGTTCCTTGACCATCAATACCTACAAGCCGGGAATCATCATATGAGTAATTTACAAGCACATCCATAAAGGAGGAAACCTATGAAAAGCTGTCCTATATGCCACATGCGCTCCTTTGATGATATGGAGCTTTGTTATGGCTGTTTGCACCGCTTTACAACTAATACCGAACCTCAACATACTCAGGTACAAGAAACACAGGAAACAGAGGCTACACCAGAATCAAGCTTAACGTGCCGTGAAAATACTCCCAACATTCAAACGCACAACGTTCACGAAGAGCCTGAGCCGGTTATGGTAGTTCGCATTGAGATACCAGCATCACTGCTTGTCTCATCGGGCATCATGCAGACGTACACGCCTTAAAAACGCGCGTTGCAATCGCTACAATAAGAACAGCGTATTTTTGGCTACATACAAGCACGGTTACAAAAAAGCTGCGCTAATACACTTCTTCGCCCTGTAACCATAGCAAATGATGATGCGTGCATGCCCTATCAAGATAATTCTTGCGTCAGCAGCGTTGCAGCTTCCTCTTGTAAATGCTTGCTGACCTTGTAATACGCATCAAGAAGATTCTCGCCTTCGTTGGTTAAGGTACTGCCATGCGCGCCATCACGATTGAGCAGCTGTACGTTTAGAGCCGCCTCAGTTTCTTTAATGATGCGCCATGCCTTGCTATAAGCCATACCCATGCGTTTTGCAGCCGCATTCAGCGAGCCTGCCTCACGCACACCCATGCATAATTCAGCGACACCGCGCCCAAAGACAGACGTACTGCTTGAAGCAGGATTTACGATGGAAATGCGCACCGCCAGCGTCAGGTTGCGTAATTCTTCCACGATATTCGCTCCTTTCTAAGCCTGCGCTTTTCCAGATAGCAGAATGCTGTATCGCACTATACAAGTTAGATTATCAGGTCATACTATACACAAGCTCTACATGGTACGGCTCAAAAACTCCAAAGCGGCATTTTCAATACTGTCTGTTGCAGAACCAATAACATCGAAAAAGCGCACCGGCAGTGAGTCAAGCTGTGCAAGGTTTTTAGGAATCGCCTGCCCTCCTGTCTCACGTGCAAGCAACTCATTGAGTGCACAGCCCGTCAGCTCTTCAATTTCTTCAGGTAGCGCCGCATTTGGCTGTATACCGTGAAGCGCACGATATACATTCGCGCCGAACTTCGCCCAATATGCAGTACTCACAACAAGTACCGGATTGCTTCCTCGTAAGTTCTCGGCAACACGATACGCAACCGCCGTATGTGGATCTATTAAGTAGTTATACTGGTTAAAGACCGTACGTATGGTTGCCAAACACTCCGCATCATCAACCGAATCCGCTACTAGCACTTCGCGCACACGCGCAAAAGTGTTTTTATCAACACGAAACTTTCGGTTGTTATGCAAGCTTTTCATCCACTCAGCAATAGCAATACTGTTGCGACCCGACAGCTCAAACAACAGTCGCTCAAGGTTCGACGAAACCAAAATATCCATTGAGGGTGTTGCTGTTAGTACAAGCCTGCGATCTGTAATGTCGTAAGTTCCCGTGTTGATAAAGTCGGTCAAAATGCGATTTTCATTTGACGCGCATAGCAAACGCTCAATAGGCACACCCATGCGTCGAGCATAAAAAGCAGCTAAGATGTTGCCAAAATTGCCGGTAGGAACACACACGTCAATAGGATCACCAGCGCTCACCTTACCTGTATATACGAGCTCGGCATATGATGAGGCGTAATAGACAATTTGCGGCATGAGCCGCCCCCAGTTGATAGAGTTCGCGCTCGACAATGCGCATCGATGCTCGCACATAAGACGGTCAGCGAAATCTTTATCAGCAAAAACGCGCTTTACCCCTGTTTGGCATGCGTCAAAATCGCCTCGCACTCCCCACGCACGAACGTTTTTACCGCGCTGAGTAGCCATTTGCTTAAACTGAATATCACTGACGCCCCCATATGGATACAAAGACCCTACTGAGACGCCTTCAATATCGCGAAAACCCTCAAGAGCTGCTGTACCGGTATCACCCGATGTTGCCACAAGAATAAGAAAATCATGATTGATCTCACCGCGTTCATGTAGCAGCTGCGCACATGCCGAAAAAAAGCGTGGTAAACACTGCAAGGCCATATCTTTGAAAGCAGCGGTTGGACCATGCCACAGCTCAAGAACATGCGTTGTATCATTAAGCGAGGTGATGGGACATATGGCTTCGGTGTCAAATTGACTTCCATACGAGCACGTCATGAGCTCATCTATCAGATGAGCATCAAGATCAATATCAAAGGCTTTATAGATGTATGCCGCACGCTGCGCATAGGTTAACTTTGCAAGTGTAAGTATTTCATCAAGAGATAAGCTTGGGATGCGCTCAGGAACATATAAACCTCCGCCCGGCGCCATTCCCTGCACAACAACGTTTGAAAAAGACAGCGGGTTATCGGTAGTGCCGCGCGTATCACGATAGAGGTTTTCGGACATGCATATATCCTTTGCGCTTAGATTATGCCAACTATTTCTTTCAGTATACTACGTCACCTCAAGTAAATGCGCAGCTCATCAGCAATGCAAACTCAGTTTTTAGACATGCGTTGCAAGCAGGCGATTCAAGGCATTGAGATAGGCCTTGGTCGACGAAACAACGATGTCACCATCGGTGCCACGCCCGGTAAACACTTCACCTTCCTGAGCCGTTACACGCACCGTTACTTCACCTAATGCATCAATACCACGCGTCACAGAGGTCATAGAAAACTCTGCTAGATCGTTATCGACGTTGATAATCTTGTTGATAGCCTTATACGCTGCATCAACCGGCCCAGTTCCTACTTCACACACCGTGTGTATACACCCATCTGCATCTTTAAGCGTAACAGTTGCAGTAGGAATAAGCGGAAAACCACAGCTGATTTGCACACCTTCAAGAGTGTAGATGGCATTTGCATTACGATCACGCTCGTTCACAAGGCTTTCAAGATCTTCGTCATACACTTCCTTCTTTTTATCTGCCACATTTAAGAAGGCTTCATAAACCTCATCAAGCTCGGCTTTATCGAACTCATACCCAAGCTCTTCAAGACGGTGCTTTAAGGCAGCATGACCACTGCGTGCCGTAAGCACAATCTGGCTTTGACCAGCACCAACATCAGCCGGGTCAATAATCTCATAGGTATCGCGTTTCTTCAGTACACCATCTTGATGAATACCCGATGAATGTGCAAAGGCATTCGCACCAACAATGGCTTTATTGGCCTGAACGCTCATACCAGTAATCGATGAGACCAGACGGCTTGTCTTTACAAAGGCAGTCGTATTGATATCGGTATGCGCGTCAAGTTCTTCGCCGTGCATACGTATCGCCATAACGACTTCTTCCATGGCGGTATTGCCCGCACGCTCACCAAGACCATTGATCGTGCATTCAATTTGTGTGGCGCCATTTTTCACGCCCTGTAAGGCAAGCGCTGTTGCCATACCAAGATCGTTATGGCAGTGCACCGCCACTGTGACTTTCTCGATGCCGCGCACGTTGTCCATAAGATATTTAATGCGCCGCCCGAATTCCTCCGGCAGTGAATAACCCGTTGTATCAGGAATGTTGACTACTGTTGCTCCCGCATCAACGACCGTTTGTATGACACGCACAAGAAAATCATAGTCAGAACGTCCTGCATCCTCGGCATAAAACTCAACATCGCTCACATATTGTTTCGCATAGCTTACACAGTGTGCTGCACGCTCAATACACTCATCCTCGCTAATACGCAGCTTGTCACGCAGATGACTGGGAGAAACCCCAATTCCTGTATGGATACGTGGGCGCTTGGCATATTTCAGCGCATCTGCTGCCACATCAATGTCTTTATCAATGGCGCGCGTCAGGCCACAGACCACCGCATCATCTCCCGCAAGCTTGGCAATGCGACGCACGCTTTCAAAATCACCTGGACTTGATATGGGAAAACCCGCTTCAATCACATCCACATTCAGGCGCAAAAGCTGCCGCGCAACAACCAGCTTCTCTTCGGTGTTCATCGAGGCGCCTGGCGACTGTTCGCCGTCACGCAAAGTAGTGTCGAAGATATGTATCTTGCGAGTCATGCGGCCTGCTCCTCTCGTGTTCTATGCAGTAGATATACGCAGACTTAAGCGTGGTGTTAGCACATTCAACCGTAGCAATGATGCCAACGCCTTGCTTTTGCTTTTCTTAGCGCTAGATCATAGCAAAACAGAGACCGGATCAGAAACGACGTGTGCCCTAGCAGAGCAATCCATCGAAGCGCATAATCAGCGACAAGATAGGCTAATGAGTTCCAATAACTTATCCTTCCAGGTAGCTCAGTGCCTGCACAAAAACCTTAGCGACGCGAACGTGCAACGCATCGTCAGAAGTGTTAAGGCATTTGGAAGTCCTCATATAAGACTCTTTCTCAAAGCTGATTTAGCAGCCTGAGTTTTACCTGTCTATCTAAGATTACTAAGAAAAACTAGACCCCCTTTTGTCCTATAATCCGATAATGGAGTAGGTGATGAAATCATTCACGTAATCTTGCGTACGTAGCTAAAATGCCAAAAGCGCCCTTTCGGAGTTGCTATTCTTAAAGGTACATTCTTTTATCGCTCATTTATATTCTTATTAGGGCTGGTATGCTGCCTAACTGGATGTTCGATCTGTTTCGTTAAGCGGTGTAAGCGTGCTAGGACATCTAGTTTGCTCTGCTCTTTTACAAGGTAGATAGCTCTGTTTCTATCTGTTTAAGTTGCTGCTCTTCCGCTTTTCTTACGATAGCCTCCAATATTTCGTTTGGTTCAACTAAATATTTCTCAAAGTCGATAATATTTGAGTTTCTTATCCAAAGTTGCCCTTCCCCAGTATTTCCCCGATGTTGACTTTGAGAATAATATTGATTACTGATTACATCGGCGCTTGAAAGAACCCAATACTTCATTGAGTCTCTCCAGACACCCATCCATACAAAGACATCGCAGCATCCTGGCTTCATCTGCTGAAAGTTCATATCAAAAGGAGCATTCGAAGAGAAACTTAGTGCCTTCTCGACAAGCTTTCCTCCAGACTCTCTGTGAACCGCACGAGATGCCTTCAGTTCTATTTTTATCTCTTTATACCAAAAGTCATATTCGCCTAAATATTCCGGATCGATTTCGTTTGAAGGCTTTTCGAGCTCAGAAACAAGAGACTGCACGTGTGCTTGAGCCCAAGTTTCTCCAAAAGTCCTCGGACTCATTTCGTATGTAAACAAATAACGATTACGTTTATCATACGCCTGCTTTATTGATAAGTATTTTTCAAAATCAATTTCTCCGGTTGCCAGTAGCACAGAAATCTTCATCTCAACCTCGGAGAATGGATATATCCATTTTTGGTTTTTTATCACCTGAATGATTGACTTAACCTTCTCTGGATCTGATTCCTCAAGCTGCATGAAATAGTAATTTATTTCCTCATTCAACTTATCCATGCACGATCTCTGCTATTCTTGCTCGTTCTAATTGATTTAAACCAAATATATTAAATACTACTTCATCTACCAGAGAGGTGGATTGAGCCTTATCAATTATGCCTTCAACCAAGCTCACCAAAAAGTTATTTTGATTCTGAGAAATTCGAGGAAATGGTAATTGGAGCAAGTTTCCTTTTAGAATCTTACAGTCGTCAAAGAATATTACGTACAGATACTGATATAACATTGAATTCAGAAAAGCAAGAATACTCTTAGTAGACATAGAAGGCACTTTTGGGATTAGAATATTAGCGCTATTTAGGAAAAGAGAACCACTTTCATCAATTGCAAAAACTAGTTTTTTCGAAATAAATTTATACACTAGCTTTTCTGGATTTCTATATACTTCTTCTTTTGCTGTTTGTTGAAAATTATTAGGATCAAAAAATATATATTTGCTGGGCTTATTGAGTTTATATGCTTTAACTTCTTTTCCCGTAAAAACTGGCTCTAATCCCTTTTGATATTCTGAAAAAACTTTTCTCTTATTATCTCCCGTAACAATACCGAGCGCCCATTCACTCTTACTTAAATTTTCGCTACAGCCATCACACACTTTCGAGACAATAGTTCGATCTATTTCAGAAACACAACGAAATACATAATCTTCACAAGAACGAAAATAATACTGAGGAACTCCAAAAACTTCTCCTCTTTTTTGAATCTTAACTATGCCATTGTTATCAGCCGGATGCGAGAGCTGATATTTGATATTTACAAATTCAGTTGCAACACCTGAAAAAAGATTCGAATAATACTGAATGGAATTAACCGAACAATGTTCTAAAAGATATTTCCTAAAATCCCGATGAACCGTAATATTCATCAATGACTTTGGCACCAAAAAAGAACATGATCCGGTCGACTTTAATTTCGTACAGCTTTCAATGGCAAACATCGAAGCACTCTCTCCCGAAGGCACGGCGGGATGACAGTACGATGCTTTAATTACTTTTGACCCCCAAGGAGGATTGGTTACAATATAATCATATTTTGCATTATTTTTATCAGAGAACTCTTCATGCTTATACTGCAATAAAAAATCCGTCAAAGTGATTCTTGAAAATTCATCTGCATCTGGATATTTACTCAACAGATTAACTTTACAAATAAACAGAGCATGCTTATCGATGTCAGAACCGTATAATTGGCGATAATCTTGTACATCGGCAGCAAGGAGAATTGACCCACTGCCACAACAAGGATCATACAGCATTTCTCCATGCTCAAACTTATACCCAGCGAGCATATCCTTTGCTATGCGAAGCGGTGTGTAGTATGAACCAGTCTCGTTTTTGTTCCCCTCTAGCAAAAGAGATTGATAAACAATTCCTAAAAAATCATGTTCATCATCAGGAATTTTGATATTTCTGAAAATATTATTAAAACGTCCTCCATAATCATGTAAAAGTTGATACGCAAGATTTTCCTTATCATCAATTGGTAAACCATGGTTAATCAGTTGAATGACAGCAAGAGAATGCAGGATATCTTTTAAAGCTACCTTATTCTCCTCAATTACACGTATGATGGTGTCTAATAATGGCTTGTTTGACTTATGATCTAGATACTCATAGGGGATAATTTTTTTTCGAGAAAGCTGTTTATTTGCTCTAAAACAAAGTTTTTCATCACCAGCAGTACTATTTAATTTTTTCCAATTGCGACGTGTCCCTTCTGAAATAAGCGCCATACACACCTCCCGATGTTTAGAAGCCTGCCTAGTTTAGTGGCCTTCTCCTGAGTTCTGCGAGCATAAACTTATAGATATCCTGTTCTTCTATATGAAACTTGAACTCGCATTACTCTAAATAGAGAGATACTTCTCTTTTGATGCCTTTGATATTTTATTAAGCGATTTTTCATGCAGCTCTAAAAGCTCTCGATTCCATTGATGTAGCTAGACACGTTGCTCGATGGAGTCGTTTTCGTTATGGCGCACTCTGTAGTACTGACGATATCCTAATCCATAAGCTCATTATATGACTTAAAATCGCCGGTATATACGATCAGATGCTTCCCATCCCACTGATAGTAGATGAAGGTGTAGGTATCCACTATCAAAATTATCTATCACATACTGTCTGGGTCCATGGCCTGCACAGGTATAACGTGGTGTATCTCCTCGCCCACAAAAAATTTGAAACATCCGAAACGCCAAGGTCATTGCCACTTTCATCTTGAATCGCCGTGGTGGTTACAAGAATCCAGTTGAGGTTGTTACCAGGTACAGGATCAGTCGTAAGCACTTTGATCCTTGGCGTTATAGATAGTGGCTCTGTTAACCTGTTATAGATATCGATGTGCATATGTTTTGTTAGAGCATTGCTGCTGCCCCCGTAGTGAGCACTATCTTATATCCACACTGAGCTAACAGAGCCTTGGTATTTCACAATAATTGCTGCTTTAGATGGACCTAAACACTAGAGAGCGCTATCGCTCTTAATCCAGCTAAACATTGCTCTGATCTTTTCGCCCGTCTTTTCTATGTCATGCTCGTTGATTGCAGCACGCTGTTCCAGCAGTCGTGCGTGACCGTTTTTGCAGTCTTCCATAAATTCGTTTGCAAAGCTGCCATCTTGAATACGCTCAAGTATCTCTTTCATAGCAGCACGCGACTGCTCATTGATGACTTTCGGTCCGGCATAGTATTCACCATACTCTGCCGTATTGGAAATGGAGTAATTCATGAAGTGGATACCGGACTCATACATAAGGTCCACAATCATTTTCATCTCATGATAGACCTCAAAATAGGCCAGCTCAGGAGGATAACCAGCTTCAGTTAGGGTCTCAAAACCAGCCTTGACTAATTCAACAAGACCACCACAGAGCACCGCTTGTTCACCAAAGAGGTCTTCTTCGGTTTCCTCTTTGAAGCTTGCCTTGATAATCCCCGAGCGAGCACCACCAACACCCCACGCATATGACAGTGCAAGCTCCCAAGCGCTACCCGTATAGTCTTGCTGCACACAGGCAAGATCAGGAACACCAGAACCCTCAACGTATTGGCGACGCACAATGTGACCAGGGCCTTTTGGTGCAACCATAATGACATCAACAAACTCAGGCGGCACAATATAACCGTAGTGGATATTAAAGCCATGCGCAAAGGCCAAGGCATCGCCCTCACGCAAATGTCCCTCAATATGATCTTTGTACACCTGCGCCTGCATCTCATCAGGAACCAAAATCATAATTAGATCGGCTTCCTCAGCCGCCTGATCTACCGTTACAACCTTAAGGCCAGCCTCTTCGGCTTCCTGCCACGATTTTAAATCCT
>CAZXOF010000017.1:0-18400 GCA_964642255.1 uncultured Eggerthellaceae bacterium
TCTTAGCGAAATAGGGCTGTTCAAGCAGAAGTTCAACATCGGCAAGGTGGCGTGTTGCGGTCTCGGCAGCAAGATTATAGGCATCAATGATGCTGTTTGCTGTTGCATAGTCAACATAGGTTTCTTGTGCTTCGCTTGCACTCTCGAAGTTGGGGGCAATTTCTTCTCCCATGATGCGAATGTCGCATGCTGCTTCGCGCTCTATTTTGTTGAGCTTTGTTCGCAGAGTCTTCGCTATATCACTTAAACTTGCATAGGTGGTAGACAGATGCTGTTGTTCGGCTTCAAATATAGTCTTATCATCGCAGGTGTTTTTACGTGAACCTGCTGATTGTGCATTGTCTTGTTGTGACGAGTTGTTGTTCTGCGTAGGTATAGATGTTTCACGCGTACAATGCTTACGGACAGTATCGCAACTATTACTTTGCATGTTTGTGTATTCATGCTGTGATTCGTACATGGTGGTTTACTCCTGCCGTAGTGCTTTTAGGGTTTCTTCGGCAAGTGTTGTGCGATGTTCAACAAGCGTGGTAAGAGGTTCAAGAAAAGCTCGATCGGTGCAAGATAGGCCATCGTGTGCAAGGTTTATCAATAAATCTACAAGATCGGCTACTGGTCTGCCGTACACGTGTGCCTGATACCCTTCTGTCATAAGGGCTGTTTTTGCTGCCATGACATCAGAGGCGCGTATGCCATCAAAGGCTTCATCAAGTGCATCAAGGGAAGCCTCATGCGAAAATAAACCGTGTATCAGTGCTGTATATGCGATGACATACTCAACGGGTAAGGCATCGGCGGGACGCAGCTCAAGATAGGTCTTAAGGCGTACATCGGTAAAGATCATGGACAAGGCGTGCTCAACATCGGCTTGCTGCATTACGCGATCAGCATATATACTACCAAAGTGCTCTTTAGAGTAGCACCATTCATCCTCACAACAAGGTGTCAGTATGGCCGGCACATCAAGGACAAATTGCGCATAACTATGCCAGCTCAGCAGGGTGTCGATAGCGTTGGGAACTAGCCCGCAACGATCAGGGTCGCATCCTTCCCATATTTCGGTTCGCATGAGCTGATGCGGTCGTTTACCACCTTCGAAGAAGGGTGCATTGTCGGTGATAAGAGCCAGTAAGGGAACAAGACGCAGTGCTGTGCGCATTTTGCGTGCGCAATCCGCTTCCGAAGTATAATCAATCGATACTTGCGTTGAGGCGCTGCCTCGCATCATGCGTGGTCCCCATGGTCCTCGTGCGCTAAAGTAGCGATTCATGAATTGATAGCGTTTCTTGGGGATAAGAGTGAGCTTGCAAGCCTGTGCGCAGGGGTGGTAGCCCAAGGTAGATACTTGCATATTGTGTGGTTCCACAATAGCAGAGAGCCGTTGATGAAAACTTTCAAAGACCTCATATGCTTGAGCAAGGCTGGTAAACGGTCCGGCTGACAATTCTATCTGTCCTGCTGGTTCAAGGGTGACTGTTTGGTCTGCAAGAGCTAAACCCAACAAATCACCATCTCGATCGCGGGTGATCTCTGGATAAAACTGAGTCAATTCATTCAAAATCCATTCAATGCCATGTGTTTCAGCATAGGACACCGCACTGCCATCAGTATGTATGATGGTATGCTCAAGTTCAATACCAAAGGCCTGTGCCTGCTCTTTTGTGCCACTCGCAAGATAGCGTACAAGGGCCTCTTCGTTCGCTTCGCGTATGTGCTGACGCTGCTGTGTATCGCACATTAGATGTGTATATTCTCCCATATGGTCAACTCCCATTTTTCGAATGTCAACGAACCATGATACGGTATGCTTTCTAGAAATACCTGCGGAATGCGTCGAGTTGCGCTGTTGTGTACGAATTAACCGCAGGTGCAACTGTTGGAGGCTACCGGCATACACCACTTTGTTTTCTTGGTGCAGGCCGGTTCAGATCGTGTAACAACGATATGATGATAGGCCAGACACCTGATACGGGGCGGTGCGTGAATACAGCTATCACGAAACGCACGGCAATTTTGCTGGTGCTTGATATTCTTGCAACTTATGCGGCTTACGTGCTGTCCTCAGTACTAACCGGACAGATGCATGAGGTATTTGCAACCTTTAAAAACGAAATCTATTTCATCATTGGTATTTTAAGCCTGATAAACGTTTTGATGTTGGGGCTTTTTCGTCTCTACAACGCTTTGTGGGAATATGCAAGTGTTGATGAGGCTATACAGATTACGTTTGCGGTTGCATTGTCCACACTTATCGGCGCGGTATTTTTATGGATCATCGACGTAAGGCTTCCTATTCGCGTATTTGTGTCGGCGTGTATCTTGTTGGTGATATTTGTGGGTGGTGTGCGCATGACCTTTCGCATTGCGCGCAGTACAGGTCGTTCATTAGTGCGTCATCCGGTTGAGCATCGCCCTCGCACGCTGATTGTTGGAGCAGGAGAGACCGGCTCGCTTGCCATTGTTCGCATGGCATCAAAAGACCCGCTTATGCCCGGTATTCCCTTGGTTGCAACCGATGATGATGCATCGAAGCGAGGGATGCGCATTCATGGTGTGAAGGTTGAAGGAACCACTGCTGATATTGTTATGTTGGTGGAAAAGCACAATATCGAACAAATTGTTGTGGCTATTCCCTCATCAACACCCGAAGAACGTCGACGTATCTACAGCATATGCACGCAGACCGATTGTCGTTTGCGTACCTTGCCCAATGTGCGTGAATTGTCGCTTGATGAAATTGGCGATGTAAGTCTGCGCGATGTTGATGTGGCGGATCTTTTGGGGCGTGAAGAAGTTATTTTGAATACGCGTGCGGTGTCTGGCTATATTGCCGGAGAAACGGTGCTTATTACCGGTGGCGGCGGATCTATTGGAAGCGAGCTTGCTCGTCAGCTTGCTAAAGTTGCTCCCGCACGTATCATTATTTTCGACATTTATGAAAATGATGCCTATTTGCTGCGTAATGAGTTGTTATCTGAGTACGACGATATTGATGTATGCGTAGAGATTGGCAGTGTGTGTGACGAGAGGCGTATAGAGGATCTCTTTACGAAGTTTTCGCCATCAGTGGTCTTTCATGCAGCAGCCCATAAGCACGTGCCCCTGATGGAAATCTGTCCGCGCGAAGCCATTAAAAACAATGTGTTTGGTACCTTGAACATAGTACGCGCAGCAGATAGCCATTGTGTTGATCGCTTTATTTTTATCTCAACTGACAAGGCGGTTAACCCCACCAGTGTGATGGGGGCAACCAAGCGCATGGGCGAGATGATTATGCAGCACTACGCTAGCACATCACATCACACTGTGTTTTCAGCGGTGCGCTTTGGTAACGTGCTTGGCAGTAATGGCAGCGTTATTCCGGTGTTTCAAAAGCAAATTGCCCAGGGTGGACCGGTAACGGTGACACATCCAGATATTGAGCGCTATTTTATGACCCTTCCCGAGGCGGCTCGCTTGGTTATTCAAGCGGGCAGCATGGCTTGCGGTGGAGAAATCTTCATCCTTGACATGGGCGAGCCAGTTAAGATTGTCGATTTGGCACGCGGCTTAATTCAGCTTCAAGGTCTCACGCCCGATGTGGATATCCCAATTGTATTTACTGGGCTGCGTGAGGGCGAAAAAATGTATGAAGAACTCCTCATGGATGAGGAGAATACCTTGCCTACAACAAATCGTTCCATCATGGTGTCTGCTGGCCAAGAGATTGGTACCAAGGTCGTTGACTCAAAACTCGATGAGCTTGCCGAAGCTCTGTTAAAAAGTGATGAGGAAGCTATCGGCGTTCTTGAAAATGCTGTACCTTCTTACTGTCATACAACGAATACCTCAAGTGGTAGTGCGTGATATAAGCTTGCAATGTCTGAGTGCCTCAATCACGGTGTCTAAGTATCGCAATAGTGTCTGAATATCAAATTTTCACATTAGTCGCATTGATACAGTAACGATATGTTACGTGAATGTTTCGGGAAAGAAAAATTTTTCTCATCTTGCATAGAATGCGCTATGATTTCCCGTTATTATCGTTAAAAACGCATAAAATAAAATGACTATGCGATTTTGATACGATTTTTTACAAAACTTCGCATTTTAGACTACGTCGTATCGTTGCAGCGATAACGGCTTATCAGGGAGGGTATGTGTGACTGCAAGCATCAAAGTAGGTATTATTGGAGCAGCCGGCTTTGCCGGTAGTGAATTGGTACGCCTGCTTGTAGGGCATCCCGATTTTGATCTTGTATGCATCGCTTCTGATAGTCATGAGGGTAAGCGCATAGCAGATCTCTATCCGGCATTTGAAGCAAGCGCTGCTAAGCACCTTGTTTTTGTACGAACAGATGATACCTGCTTGAACTCATGTGATGCGGTGTTTCTTGCTGTACCTCATACCGCTGCTCTTGCCTTGGTTCCGCGCTTTCTAGCTGAAAACGTGACGGTTATAGATTTGTCGGCGGATTTTCGTCTACGCAATGCCGATACCTATGAGCACTGGTATGGTGTGCCCCATACAGCGCTCGATGAGTTAAAAGAAGCTGCTTTTGGTCTGCCTGAGTTATGTACCGAAGAGCTGACTCGCGCAGCTGCGCGCATCAAGGCAGGCAAGTCAGCGCTGATAGCTTGTGCTGGCTGTTATCCAACAGCAAGTTCGCTTGCTGCAGCACCCGTAGTGTCGTCGGGCTTGGTACGTGATGAGCTGCCAATTGTAGTCAATGCCCTTTCTGGCCTAACGGGCGCGGGCAAAAAGCCAACAGAGCGTACTCAGTTTTGCCATGCCAACGAAAGTGTTGAGGCTTATGGAGTAGGCACGCATCGTCACACGCCTGAAATTGAGCAAATTTTAGGGATCGAGGGGCGTCTTGTGTTTACGCCACATCTTGTTCCGCTAAGTCGAGGGCTATTATCGAGTGTTTATATGCCTTGTGATCCTGACCTTGTACCTTCTACGGAACATATACGCGCGCTCTATGCCGAGTTTTATGTGGCAAATCCCTTTGTCTGCGTACTTAAAGAAACTATGCCACGCACGGCATCGGTCATTGGGACAAATTATGCGCATATCGGTGTTACTGTTGATGAGCGTACGCATACCGTGATTGCAATATGTGCCATCGATAACTTAGGTAAAGGGGCCGCTGGTCAGGCTCTTCAGTGCGCAAATATTGCATTTGGACTTGACGAGCAGCAGGGTTTACGACAACTTGCATGTCCCAACTAAGCTACGGATGATAAGTTGGTTCTGTAGTGAGTCCATATGCAATCTCTATAGCATGAGGTTCACAGTGCGCTTATTTGCATGCGTACACAGATAAATTCGTGAAGGTGATGAGGAAAACGTCATGGATACACAGCATGACACTAAAGAGAATACATTGATGCAGCCACTGAACCTTGAGTTGCGCTACAGCGCTCCTCTTGAAAAGGGTATTGAGGACTGTGATGGTGGTGTAACTACTCCGTTGGGTTTTTCGGCGGCAGGTATTCATGCTGGCTTTCGTCAAAATCCCACAAGGCGAGACTTTGCGCTGGTAGTTGCCGATGAGCCCTGTGCGGCTGCTGCAACGTTTACAACAAATGCCTTTTGTGCACCACCGGTTATGGTCTCAAAAGAGCATCTTGAGCGCAGTGCAGGTATGGCACGCGCTGTTATGGTGAATTCAGGGAACGCTAATGCTGCTACCGGTGGGCGTGGCCTTGATACGGCGCGAGAATCAGCACGCATAGCAGCCAAGGTGCTTGGCTGTACGCCTGATGAAGTGCTGATTGCTTCAACAGGTGTGATCGGAGTTTATCTGTCGCTTGAACCGTTCGAGCGTGGCTTACCAACTGCTGTTGCCGCCTTGTCGCGCGATGGGGGAACTGATGCAGCTTGCGCTATTCTGACCACAGATACCTGCTCGAAAGAGGCGTGCTGTCGCTTTTCAGGTGAAGGCATTGGTTATGAAGGGTTATCATTTAACGTTGGAGGCATGGCAAAGGGCTCCGGTATGATTATGCCCCATATGGCCACAATGATCTCCGTACTTACTACCGATGCTCCGCTTACCCAATCTGCACTCACGACTGCACTGCGCACAGCAGTAAATCAAAGCTTTAATAAAGTAACGGTAGATTCTGATACTTCAACAAATGACAGCTGCTTTGTACTTGCATCAGGTGCTGCTGCCCCTCACGCTTGTCCCATTGAGGAAGGTTCGCCTGCGTATGAGCGTTTTCTTGCGGCGCTTGTACATGTGTGCTCAAAGCTTGCGCGTCAGATGGCGGCCGATGGTGAGGGAGCGACGCGCTTGGTGAGTGTGCGTGTAGCCGGAGCGTACAACGAGGCTGATGCAGATTGCGCAGCGCGTGCCGTTGCCAATTCCCCGTTGGTAAAAACGGCAATCTATGGTCGTGATGCCAACTGGGGACGTATTGTTGCAGCCTTGGGTAAATCAGGTGCTTGCTTTTGTCAAAGTGATGTTTCGATTGACATCATGGGTTTACCTGTGTGTCGTCAAGGGCTTGCTGTTTCCTTTGATGAGGATGAAGCGCTGCGTCGTTTCGAGGAAGCTGAGATAACAATTGACATTGACCTAGGAGCAGGTAGTGCCTATACGCTTGTATGGACTTGCGATTTTTCGCATGACTACATTACGATAAACGGGGACTATCGTACGTAAAACAGGCTAGATATACCGTGTAGATTCAAGTCGCATAGGCGCCATATTCGTGGGCGGTTGGTGTTTGTATGTGAAACTTAAATGTTGACAGCGTAGTGTGATAGGTGCGCAGCGATAGGAAACGACGGTTGTAAATAGATGGTCACAACTAACAGGAGATGTTTCATGTTCTACGACAAAGATGCTCGACCTAATGGCGTCTCAAGCCTTACTGCTGATGTATTAGCCGAAGCAATGCCGTGGATTAAAAACGTCACTGGTAAGACCGTGGTTATCAAATATGGTGGCGCGGCAATGATTGATGAACAACTGCGCGCTGATGTTATGGCCGATATTGTGTTGCTCAAGATCATTGGTGTAAACCCTGTCATCATTCATGGTGGAGGACGGGCAATTACTGAAGCTATGGAGCGCGTAGGTATGTCCGTGGAGTTTTATGAGGGTCAGCGCATCACGTCAGAAGAAGCAATGAGCTTAGTGCGCACTGTCTTGGTGGGTCAGGTAAATCAAACCTTAGTTGAGGCAATGAATGAGCATGGTCGCGTTGCTGTAGGTTTATCTGGGACTGATGGTGCAACGATTATTGCCGAACAGGCCAACCCAAGGCTTGGTCGAGTTGGACGCATTGTACGTATTAACGCACAGCTCATTGAGGGTCTTGTTGCTGCAGACTATATTCCCGTTATTGCCTCTATTGGTATGGCTGAAGAGGCCGGTGGTGGTTTATACAATGTGAATGCCGATATTGTTGCAGGGGAAATTGCCGCTGCTATTGGTGCACACAAGGTGGTCTTTCTTACTGATGTTGATGGACTCTATGAGAACTTTGCCGAAAAAGACACGCTTGTGTCGCGTATCACGCTTGATGAGATTAAAGATATGCTTGCAGCAAATACGGTATCAACAGGTATGATCCCGAAGCTGTCCTCGTGTGTTTGTGCGCTTGACGCAGGCGTGCGTCGTGCCCATATCTTAAACGGTACAACACCTCATGCTCTGCTTCTTGAATTGCTTACCGATAAAGGGGTAGGAACCATGATTAATCAAACAGAAGAAGTGGAATCGTTTGAAAGTAAGCCACTGGGACGTTTTGCTTCAAAATTGTGCTGATAGGTGTCAAGCGTAGATCATTATTGTGTAAGTTTCCAGATTGCAGAAAGGCACCACCATGGCTCTTGTCGCACAACAAGCTCTTGAAAACTCCTTCGTTATGCATACTTTTGCTCGTAAACCGGTTGAATTTGTGTCGGGAAGTGGCATACATCTTTTCGACGATGCGGGAAGATCCTACCTTGATTTTCTCTCAGGTATTGGTGTTGTGAGTTTGGGACATAGTCATCCCGCACTGGTTAGCGCTCTTGCAAAACAGGCAGAAACCTTGCTACATGTAAGTAACTATTTTTATATTGAGGGGCGAGGTGAGCTTGCCCAAACTATCTCTGAGCTTCTTAACAAGGGCGTGCAAACTAGCCAAGATGCAGTGCCTTTGCCGGTGTGGAAAACCTTCTTTGCAAACTCTGGTGCCGAGGCAAATGAATGTGCCATTAAACTTGCACGTCTTGCTGCTCGTACTCGTGCAGCGCATCATAAGAACTCATCTGAAGATGTACCACGCCTTATTGTCACCCTTGAAGGCAGCTTCCATGGACGCACCCTTGCGGCGCTTGCTGCAACTGCACAAGCAGTCAAACAGGAGGCGTTTGTGCCGCTTCCCGATGGGTTTCTTGCAACGCCATATAATAATGTTGCGGCTTTGCGAGACTTATTTGCTAAGCGGGGAAACGAAATTTGTGCTGTCATACTTGAGGTTGTACAAGGTGAAAGTGGTGTCTACCCCTGCAGTACTGAATTTCTTGCCGAGGCACGCCGCTTAACTGAAGAGGTTGGTGCTCTGCTTATTTGTGATGAGGTGCAGTGTGGTATCTATCGCTGTGGAACCTATCCGTTTGCTTTTCAGCACTTCGGTATTCTGCCTGATATTGTGACAATTGCTAAGGGTGTTGCATCAGGAATGCCCTGTGGTATGTGTGTTGCACGCAGTGAGGTGGCAGATGCTTTTTCGCCAGGAGATCATGGCTCGACCTTTGGGGGAAGCTGTCTTGCGGTTGCTGCTGCTCGTACAACGCTTGCAGAGTTGGAAAAGATGCATATTGCTGAGCATGTTGACGAGGTGGGGGCGTATTTGAAAGAGCGTCTTGTCGAGCTACCCTTTGTTGCTCAGGTGCGTGGGCTTGGGTTTATGCTTGCCTTTGAGTGTGCGCCAGAATGTCCTCTTGATGCGCCATGTATTGTTGAGCGAGCACTTGAGAAGGGTGTTGTTATCAATGCAACAGGCCCTCGTACTATTCGCTTGCTGCCACCTCTGATATGCGAAAAACTCAACGTAGATGAGCTGATCGACATTCTTAAACAGATTGTAGAAGAAGCATAAAGCTGCCGCTTATTTGTGCTCTTTGAGTCGGGTTTGGAAATCTTGCTTTTATTAGATAAGAAACAGAATCTATGATAACGATCATGCATATTAGTGTTAAGATTTCCATCTTAATGCATATCTAAAGCAAAAATACTGTGAGTAAAGGTGACAAGTAGTTCAATGGGGAAACGGCAACAGCGACATGCGGCAATTCGCGAGATCATTCGTGCCCATGCGGTACGTACGCAGCGTGAATTGGTAAGCTATCTTGCTGAGCAGGGTCTCACCTGTACACAGGCAACCGTATCACGCGACGTACTTGAAATGGGACTGGATAAGGGGATAGATGGTTGCTATTCCTTACCCGAAGACATACGTCTCAAGCGCATGATGGCTGAGCTGGTAGAAAGCGTACAGGTGGCGGATAGCCTCGTTATTGTTAAAACCTTGGCCGGAGGAGCATCAAGTGTATCTGCCGTGTTTGATGATGCTGGCCTTGAAGGTGTACTTGGTACCGTCGCAGGAGATGACACAATCTTTTTAGCAACGGGGTCACCTAATGCAGCCGCAGAGGTTTTATGTGCCATTGAACATTTGCGAGGGCGTTAGGCCCACGAGGCACTAAAACGCCTTGAATGCTTATGTACTCACAAGTATGTCACCTATGTATCGTAGCTTATGTGTTGTTAATAACATAATGCAACTCAAAGAGTAAAGAAAGGATATGAGTGTCTATGACTGATTCCAAGATCGCGATTCTTGCGTATTCAGGAGGGCTTGATACATCGGTATGTATCAAGTGGCTTCAAGAAGAATATGGTTATGATGTCATTGCTGTTGTAGGCGAAGTTGGTCAAGAGCATGAAGGCCTTGAAGAAGTGCGGAGTAAAGCGCTTTCAACTGGTGCGATTGAATGCTATGTTGTTGATATGCGCGAAGAGTTTGCAAACGACTACCTTACGAAAGAGATTATGGCCAATGGTTTGTATGAGAACAAATATCCACTGCTCTCAGCATTATCGCGCCCGCTTATCTCTAAGCACCTTGTCGATATAGCACACAAGCACGGTGCTACAACGATTGCTCATGGTTGCACTGGTAAAGGTAATGACCAGGTACGCTTCGAAACGTCTATTATGGCACTTGATCCAAGCTTGTCTATTGTTGCACCGGTGCGTGAGTGGGATCTCAAAACTCGGGCAGAGGAAATGGATTGGGCGCTCAAGCGTGGTATTCCGGTACCAACCACAAAAGATTCTCCCTATTCCATTGACGATAATGTATGGGGTCGTGCAATTGAATGCGGCGTGCTTGAAAATCCGTGGAATGAACCTCCCGCCGACATCTACACAATGACTGCTGATCCTGTGTGTGCTCCCAATGAGCCAGAATACCTTGTTGTCTCCTTTGAAAACGGTGTACCAATCGCTTTGAATGGCGAGCAGAAAAGTCTGCTTGACATTGTCTATGAGACAAATGAGATTGCTGGACGACACGGGTATGGCCGCCTTGACATGATTGAGAATCGCCTTGTTGGCGTCAAAAGTCGCGAGTGCTATGAGGCACCGGGTGGACTTGCTCTGATTGAGGCACATAAGGCTCTTGAAGATCTTTGCCTTGCGCGTGATGTGCTGCACTTTAAGCTTGGACTTGAGCAGAAGTGGGCCGCAGAGGTGTACAACGGACAATGGTTCTCGCCATTAAAAGAGGCACTTGATGCCTTCATGGCGCAAACGCAGGAAGGACTAAACGGTGATGTGCGCCTGCGTTTTTACAAGGGAAATTGTACGGTAGTTGGTCGCAGAAGCGAACACTCGCTCTACAGTGAGGCTCTTGCTACTTATGACGATGGTGACATCTTTGATCATACGTCTGCGAAAGGCTTTATCAATCTCTATGCACTTCCCACCAAGACTTGGGCGCAGGTCCAGAAAGGCGAGTAAATGGCTTTATGGGGCGGCAGGTTTGAAGAGGGTGTTGATGAGTTTACACAACGCTTCGGCGCCTCACTTCCCGTTGACAAAAATCTGTATGCGGAAGACATTGCAGGTTCACGTGCACACGCAGCAATGCTTGCTGCTCAAGGGGTGATTTCAAAGGCTGATGCTCAGGCGATTGATGCAGGTTTGCTGCGTATTAAAGAGGATATAGAGGCAGGCAACTTCGTTTTTGACATCAATGACGAAGACATTCACATGGCCATAGAATCACGTCTTATCGCTGATATTGGAGAGGCCGGAGCACGTCTCCATACGGGTCGCTCACGCAATGACCAGGTAGTTACCGATACACGTTTGTTCGCCAAGCGTCGTTGTAGTGAGCTTATGGCGGCTAATATTGAACTGCGTCATGCACTGCTTGAGCAAGCCGAGGAGCACTTTGATGTTGTGATGCCAGGTTATACGCATTTGCAACATGCCCAGCCAGTGCTATTTTCACACCACCTGCTTGCCTATACATGGATGCTTGCGCGTGACTTTGATCGCCTTGCCGCAGCGCGCCATGCGGCCGATGTAAACCCGCTTGGCTCAGCTGCGCTTGCTGGAACAACGTATTCTCTTGATCGTGATGCAACTACAGAGGCGCTTAGGTTTGCTGCTCCCACTCCTAACTCGCTTGATGCGGTATCTGATCGCGATTTTCTGCTTGATTTGCTATATGCTTGTAGCGTGTCGTCAATGCATCTATCGCGCTTATCTGAAGAGTTGATTCTGTGGTCGAGTGCAGAATTTGGGTTTATCACGCTCTCAGATTCTTTTTCTACGGGGTCTTCCATCATGCCGCAGAAGAAAAATCCTGATTTTGCCGAGCTTATTCGTGGCAAGACTGGTCGCGTTGTGGGTGATTTAGTTGCCTTGCTTGTCACTATGAAGTCTTTGCCCCTTGCCTATAACAAAGACCTCCAAGAAGACAAAGAAGGTGCTATTGATGCAGCTCATACGCTTGAAGATTGCTATAGATGTATGGCAGGCATGATTGCAAGTATGACAATTCATCCCAAAGCCATGGAATCTCAGGCAAAGAAGGGTTATCTTGCCGCAACTGACGTGGCGGACTATTTAACGAAAAAGGGCATGCCATTTCGCCGTGCACATGAACTTGTTGGACGTCTTGTACTTGAGTGCGAGAAACGCGGGTGCGACCTCAGTGATTTATCTCTTGAAGAGTATCAGACTGTAAGTGAGCTCTTTGAGGCGGACATTACAAACGCGCTTGATCTGAGGGGTATTGTGAATGCGCGTACAAGCTTCGGTGGTACGGGAGAAGCTGCGGTACGCGAGCAGCTTGTTCTTACACACAAACGCCTTGCTGCTGATGAGGCAAATCTCGTCTCGCATGCTGCATCAATATGATCAAAGCTTGTCAGACGATTATATGAAGCGTTTTGGGAGCACACTGGGTAAGAGAGAAGCCTGCGCTACAATGCATATTCGAACAACGGGTTTTATATAAGGTCTACAAGATATATGGTATGCGAAAAAGCTTTGTTATTAAGCGTACATTGACTCAAGGCTTACACGAAAACGAACAAACTATCGGCAGAATGCTTCGGTAGGGTGCCGGCGTGCGATACGAAACGGAGACGATATGAAACAGGTGGCGCTTCGAAGTGTGATGGCGATCTGCATTATCACAGCCTGCATTGCAGCAATGACAGGATGTACTACAGCAACGCAAACCACAAGTGATAGTTCTCAAAGTTCAGTGACTGCTGTGCAATATTTGTCAAATGTCAATCAGCTTGCAGCAGAGATAGAAGAGTGTCTTGCCGAGTTTGAGGATTATGTTCTTGAGGCTAATGTGAGCGCAATGAGAGTTTCGGCGAATAAGGCCTCCGAGCTTGTTGATGATCTCACAAACTTAGAGGCACCCGACTCCTTTGCTGAGGTAAAAAGCGGCTATGACGAAGGTTTTAGCGCACTGCGCGATGCACTGTCTGACTATATTCAGCTGTATGCTGACATTACAGCTTTAGAAAGCGCCATAGATACAGCAGAGTATGAAGAGCGCTTAGCTGATATACAGGAAGCTTACACCAAGGCTCTCCAAAGTATTTCAGATACCGATGAACTTGCAGCAAGCATGTAGCGTAGCAAAGAGGGATAGCTTGGCGATATGTTTCGCCAACAAGGCGCAGAAGAATGTCAGCCTGTGTGTGATGCGCTTGCGTCTTGTATAGAACTGCGCCCATTAAACCTTGCGACTTAATTGCTGCTGAAAGAGGTAAGCCATCTCATAGCAAACTATGCGAATCTCTGGATTTCTATGAGTAAGTTCTTAAAGTAATCAAAGTAGCTTAACGTAAGAATGTGCAATCGGGTAACTTTGACACAGTGCAAGATCTAGCGTAGCGCTTATCCATCTGCTGTTTCGTCGTTGCTGGTATCAGTGTTATCAGTAGTGGAATCAACAGTAGCAACAACAGTGGCATCGCCGGTGCCATCATCTCCATCAGAGCCAGAGATTGATGACTGTGAGCTATTTGAGCTCAACGAGCTAGATGAACTTGATGAGCTAGAATAATAGGAGTACCCAGTACTGCCTAAGCCTCCGATGGTGCCTGTATACGTGTAGGTTGGTGATGACACGGTGGGAAACTCAACAACGTCGGTTCCTGCGAGTGCGGCATCCATGAAAGTTTTCCAAAGGTAGGTGCAGTCAATACTACTGGAGGATACTTGATTGTAGCGCTCGCCAAGCCACGTTGCAGCAACAAGTGTGGGTGTGTAACCCACAAGCCAGTGATCGTAAAAACCCTCCGATGTACCCGTTTTGCCGGCGGCGGACCATCCATTTGCTAATGCTGCTGCGCTTGCAGTGCCTCCCGATATGAATACGCCTTCTAATACACTGGTAACTGCTGCAGCAACTTCTTCGTCCAAAACACGCTCGCCGGTAGTGTCGGCTTCAAAAATGACATTTCCATCTGCATCGACAATCTTAGTAACTGCGATTGCCTCGTGATAAATACCGCCTGATGCAAGCACTGCATAGGCTTGTGCCATCTCAAGTGGGGAAATATCAGCAACACCAAGGGTAAGCGAGGTAACGGAGGGCAGTGTTGCTGTGATACCCATGCGCTGCGCTACTTCAATAACGGTATCTGTACCCACAAGGTTTTGTAGGCGTACAAAGCCGGTATTTGATGAGACTGCTGTAGCACTTGCGACGGTTCGCCAGCCATAGTCTCTACCAAAGAAGTTTTCGATCTCTGTTCCATCATCGAGGGTGATCGGAGAGGTGCAATCAATCAGGGTTTGCGGACTAATACCCTGTTCAATAGCAGCAACAAGCGTAAACATCTTAAAAGCCGAACCCGTGGGTCGCCCATTAACGGCAATGTTGTACTGGTCGGTGTAGTAGTCTTTGCCACCTACCATGGCAGTGATATAGCCGGTATCTGGGTCAAGTGCAACAATAACTGCCTCTTGGTCAATATCCATGATCGCATATTGAGCGTCAGCAGCAGCTTCTGCGGCTTGCTGCATCTCAACGTCAAGCGTTGTATAGATAGTCAGTCCACCTGCAAATATCTCGGCGGTTGAGTAGTTTTCAAGCAACCAATCGCGCACATACGAGGTGAAATAGGCATATGCATAAATGCCATCGCTGGGGTCTTCATCTGCAAGGTTTAATACCAGCTCTTCGCCGACGGCTGCTTCATATTCGTCTTGGGTTATGTCTCCTGCCGATAACATACGGGCAAGCACCGTATTACGTCGCTCAAGGCAGGCTTCGGGATTGACGGTGGGTGATAAATACGACGGTGACTGCGGAATGCCAACCAAAGTTGCTGCTTCAGCAAGAGTAAGTTCATTTGCCGATTTCGAAAAATAGTGCTGGGCTGCTGCCTCAATACCATAGCAGCCGTCTCCATAATTAATAGTGTTGAGATACATCAACAGGATTTCGTCTTTGTTGTAAATCTCTTCCATTTCGATGGCAAGCTCGATCTCTCGTATCTTGCGCTCGATAGAAATATCGGTTGCCTCATCCGACAAAATGGTATTGCGCACCAGCTGCTGGGTAATGGTTGAAGCTCCCTCAAGGCTTCCACCAAGGAAATTGTTTGCAACAGCGCGAAGCATGCCAATAATGTCGTAGCCACCGTGCTCGTAAAAGCGTTCGTCTTCAGTATCAATAGTGCCCGCTATAACGTAATCGGAAATCTCATCAAGTGAAGACAGCGGATCGCGATTTTCAAGTTGAAGTTCAGCTAGAACTGTCGTGCCATCAGAGGCTACAATGGTAGAAGATTGCGCATAATTCAGCGCATCGGAGTGTTCAATACTTGGCAGATCACTTGTCCATTGATTGATCTGGGAGATAGCACCACTGACACCCCAGTATCCGGCGAAACCGACGATAGCCAAGACAATGACAGCCACCCATGCGAATACACGTACGTGTGAAGCGCGATGTTTTCTTCGTATTTTCATAATTTGGCTATACTACCACGAACACAGCAGGAGTTATTTTTCGAGAGCCGGTGAACAAATTCAATGCATAAGACTTTACAGGCCATACCTGAGCTTCTTGCGCCTGCGGGAGGAGTAGAAGCTCTACATGCAGCGGTGTGTGGTGGAGCTGATGCAGTATATGCAGGTTTAGAAACGCTGAATGCGCGTCGCAGTGCTCAAAATTTTACCATCGAATCCTTTGCTGATGCCTGTGATTATGCGCACCTGCGTGGTGTATCGGTTTATGTGACCTTAAATACCTCTGTATTACCTCACGAGCTTACGCCGGCGCTTGAATGTGCGCGTCAGGCATATCTTGCAGGTGCTGACGCCTTAATCATCCAAGATATAGGTCTTGTTGCCGAGGTGGCGTACTCGCTTCCTGAAGTGCGCATTCACGCTTCAACGCAGATGAACATTCACAATGCCGCCGGTATTGCAGCACTAGCGCGCTTCAGAGTCAAGCGCGTAACGCTTTCGCGTGAACTTTCCTTATCTGAGATTGCAGCCTTAGCAGATGTTGCTGCTTCCTTTGATATGGAAGTTGAAACCTTTGCGCATGGGGCACTGTGTGTATGTTATTCGGGGCAGTGCTTTATGTCGTCTATGGTGGGAGGTCGCTCAGCTAATCGTGGCACCTGTGCACAGGCTTGTCGTTTGCCTTACACGTTGCGCAATCAAACGGCTGACAAAGACCTTTCTGCCCCTGGTCAGCACCTGCTTTCTCCAAAAGATCTTGCCTCGATAGAGATACTTGATGATCTAGTGCAAACAAACGTTGCGTCCTTAAAAATCGAAGGACGCATGAAGTCATGTGACTATGTATTTGCGGTCACATCAGCCTATCGTGCTGTTTTGGATCGTATTGCCCATGGTAGCGACGCAAATCCCACCGATGCAGAACGCAGGAGCCTTGAGGAAGTATTTTCGCGCGGTTTTACGCCTGCCTTTTTAGCAGGAAAACGTGGCAACGAGATTATGGGTTATGCACGCCCAAACAATCGTGGGGTAGCGCTGGGGCGCGTAACTCAGGTGGCGGGTGCGACAGCTTTAATCGATACAACACGCAGCTGTGCTCAGGGTGACATTATTGAAGTATGGACGAAAAAAGGCCGCAGCATTCATACGCTTACAAAGCTTGTTTATGATCGTCAGGGACGCTTGAAACTGGCTCTTGATGAACGCAATCGCGACGATAGAGCAATTCGTGCGGGGGATCGCGTATTTCGTGTGCGTAGTGCCGATATGACCTTTGTTGATAATGCATTTGAGCCACGTATTAGTGTGTCGGGTCGTGCGGTGCTGCGTCTTGGGCAGCCAGTTGAACTCTCTTTTTCGCTTCGTGATGCTGCTACAGGAAAGTTATGTGCGCAAGGTGTCGCAATAGGCGATGCGGCCGAGGCAGCACGTACGAAGGCTGTCACGCAGCAAGACGTGTATACTCATATTGATCGCTTGGGACAAACGCCTTATATTCTTGAAGACCTTGCAATTGAGCTTGACGAGGGTGTTGGTATTGGCTTTTCTCAGATTCACCACTTGCGTACTGCTGCACTTGATAAGCTCAGCGAACAGGTGCTTTCTTCGTATCGCAAGCGCAGCCTCTCGCGCGTTCGAAAGCGCACTGCTGCTCCTGCTGTATCATCTTCGGGCTGTAAGGTTGTTGCATGGGTTACTAATCCCTCGTGTGCTCGTGTGGTAAGGCGAGCTGGAGCGGACGAAATTATTGTTCCAGCACTTACCTATAAGCGTGGCGAGGCGGTCATGGCAGGTCGGCACTGCGAAGAGCTGGGCAGTGCAGGCTATCCGAAAGGCTGCATAATCGCGATACCAACTGTGGAGCATGATCCTGTGCCTGGTACGCGAGAGGCGCGGCTTGGGTTTGATGCATGGGAGCTAATCCGAGCAGGCAAGCCAGTGTTTGTAGATAGTTTCGCTGCACTTGATCGCGCCTTAACCATGGACGCTGTTCCCGAGCTAGGTCCGCATCTGTTATTGACAAATCACTCGGCGCTACAGGAAGTTGCCCTCATGGGCGCGCGACGTGCGTGGCTGTCTCCCGAACTGTCGCTTTCTCAGATCGCTGAACTAACGCATGCTGGTGTGCCACTTGAGTTGGGATTATTTGTCATTGGGGCAGCAGAATTGATGATCACTGAACACTGTGTGCTCATGAGTCAAGGCCCATGCGATGAGCGTTGTGACATCTGTCCAAGGCGAACATGGGTTCATCACCTCCGAGATCGAAAAGACTTCAATTTTCCCGTTATTACTGATCGTATGGGGCGAAGTCATATTTATAACAGCGTGCCACTTGATGTTTCCCATCTTGTTCCAGACATACTTGAGGCGGGTATTTCTGCAATCATGGTTGATACAACGCTTATGAACTCTGAAGAGGCTGCGCAGGCAGTTGGACGAGCTGTGCGGGCACGCAATCTTGCGTTGAGCTCAAACGAGCATGTTGAGAAGGCGGGCGGTACAACAAGTGGTCGTCTCTTATGCGGGGTTGATTAGAGTAACAGAATGGTGCACGTACCTGTGGTGTGTCTGTACGTAGTGCGCGTTTTCATAACAACTTCGGTGCGTGCTTTGAAGCTGTTTTAAGACGAATGTGGGGCGTTGTGCGAATCGAAGACTTGCGCCTGCAGCGGTGCGCGCTATACTTACGTTCAACAATTCAAAAAAGCATGCGATGACGAGGACAGTAGGGACGAACCCATTCTTCAGAGAGCCGGCGGCTGGTGCGAGTCGGTGGTGGGCGGCCTGAACGCCCCCTCTGAGCAGCTTGGACGAACGCTTCACGCAGATCGCATACCACCGGTGGCGTGAAGCATGTAGGCCGAGCCGGTGGCTGCCGTTATCAGTCG
>CAZXOF010000018.1:0-17832 GCA_964642255.1 uncultured Eggerthellaceae bacterium
GAAAATCCGAACGCCTACAACTGGAACATGTTCTACAACCTTTATGCAGATGTTGCCGGGCTTGACATGTCGGATTGGACCAGCGTGTCCACAACGACCAACGGTGGTTCTGACTGGTCGTCTGAAGCTGGCGTGTGGTGCGGGTTCAAGTATCGCCCCGAGATTATATGGCTCAACAATAATCTGAGCGAAAGTGCTGCTCTTACATATATCGAGCAGATTAACAACGGGCAGTATTCCGCAACCGCTACATCAAACGGGTCTACGTATGCACCTGATACCAACGAAGACGGCAGCTATGATGCATCCTTCTATATTGAAGGAGATGAAGATTATGATCCGTATATCATTCAGCCGAACAACAATAGCCCGTATTCGTTTGTAGCTTCTGCCTATGAGCTTGCAAGTGCAGCCGAGGCGGTTATTGCGAGTACAGCAAATTATGAAGGCTTAAGCGACGGCGAAGAGCTTACTTGGCAAACGGTGAATAGCTTACCGCGATCCAATCGCTACAGCGAGACACCAACCGAGTGCGCTCTCAATATCGAGCGTCTTGCCAAAGGTTCTGTGTACTATGCGCTCGCAATGATTGACCAGGGTGTTGTTGAGAAGAAAACGGTTGCCTATGTGGCTTATCCGTGGAACTATTCAAGTGGTTCGATTACCACAAGTAGCACCCAGGTTGTTGTTGTTGTGTATGACTATACGGAAAATATCGGCACAGGTCCTATGGATGGTCGTGCAAGCTGGACGCCACTTGCTGTCAACCAGCTTTCTACCGATGTGGTTGCCCAGGAAAAGACAGGCGGTAGTGCTGTGAGCTCTACTGACAGCTCGACAACTACCTACACGCTTTATTATGCAACTGCTGATGATCTAGCACAGTGCGATGTGGTGTATTGTTCGCCAAATGTAGGAAAGACCGCAACTGAGCTTGAGCAGTGGATTGCTGAGAATGCTACATCTGATTCTGCAGCAGCTGAGGCTTCTGAGATTTCCTATCTTACGGATTGGCCGTGCATTACCAATGGCTCGAACTACACCATGGAAAAACTTATCTATGGCGCATTCGGAATGGACTTCATTTATCCCGAGCTCTTCCCGAGCATGCAGCTTTCGAGCTACTGGTGTGACACGATTTATCACCTGAGCGATTCAAGTCTTGCTTCGGCAATGTCATGGATTTACTCCACAGCATCACTGCCAGATGGCGTTGCGCTCAGTAACATTCCTTCAAGCTACAGCGAGAGCACGGTGATTAGTAAGTTTGATATAGGCTTGTCCTATTATCAATCGACTTTAACCAGTAGTGGCTCGACTGATGAAACGATCAACCGTGTGCTTAACAATATCGCGCTTGATGGAACTACGTCACTTAATGGTTCGGCATATGCCTTCAATGGATTTGAACCAACTTCAACGTGGATAGAGACTGCAGCAGAAACAGTAGTATTTATCGACATGCCTAGTGAAAGCTCATGGAGTTATGACTACATCGTATCTGCCGTGCAGATGGGTCTTATGACAGGCTATCGCGATGATAATGGCAACTTAACTGGTTATTTTGGTACATCTGATGGGCTTACGCGAGCTCAAGCAGTTGTGGTGCTTTATCGCGCAATGACTGGTGCTTCAGATGATGAGGTCTATGTAGAAAACCAAACACCTTTTACTGATCTTGCTGCTGAAGCAAGCTATTACAACGCAGCGCTTAATTGGGCATATGAGCAAGGCATTATCACCGGCTACATCATTGATGGTGTAGCAACAAATGAGTTTAATCCCGATGCCACAATCTCGCGTCAAGAGATGGCACTTTTGATTTGGCGTGTTGCTGGAAGTCCTACGGCTTCTGATCTGTCGGCCTACAACTTAACCCAAGATGCGGGCTCTGAGTGGGCCGAAGCTGTTGCTGCTTTGCAATGGACTGCCGAGCAAGGCATTTTGTCTGGCTATGTCTACAACGAAGGTAGCTCTGATGAAGAGGTCTGGCTTTTGCCTTACAACGCTGTTACTCGTGAGCAGGCTGCAAAGATCTATGTCGAGGCCTATGAGTTTTTGAGCTAATAAGCGCGCTTGGACGTACGAGTTGAGTTGTTTTTCGCGATGAAGCCGCACATCAGATTGAAAAATGACCCAGGTGCCTTACAGATGCAAAGTGTGAAACTCTGTGCCGCCCGCTATATCTCCGGGCGGCACAGGCATACATGGATGCAAGTTATACAAGGGTAGCAAGGTATACAAGAGCTACAGACGGTTTAAGGCGATACTTAGGCGCTTTTGCTGTCTTAATCGTTTGTATTGAAACGCAGTCTTGCAACGTGAGCACATGGAGATGTGCTTAGGTTGGAATGCTACGTTAGTGGCTAGAAAATCATATGGTGTGCAAGCAAGACGTCTTATTAGATGCCTAGAGCTAATGAGGCACATGCAGGAAACACAAGGAGGCATTTATGAGGTTAAGAGCAGTAAAACCATTATGGCAACGCGCGCTTTCGTGTGCGTTAGCTGTGGTGTTGGTATCAACGCTCACTCCAGCATTAGCATGGGCCATCGAAGAAGGCACGAGCGCTCTTGAGGAAAGCTCAATTGCGACTGCTACTTTAGCAAGCGTTGATGCTGCTTTACTTGCTGATGGCACAGTTTCGTGTGGTAATGGCTGGTCACTCTACTACACCATAGATAATGGGGGTGCTACCATTACGGGTGTCGCAGCAGAGGGAAGTGGCTCGCTTTCTATTCCCAGCACAATTAGCGGCACGACCGTAGTTGCCATTGCTAATGATGCCTTTAGTGGTTGTACGTCGCTAACAGATGTTTCTATTCCATCGAGTGTGGAGAGTATTGGCGTGCGGGCATTTCTTAACAGCAGTGTGACATCGGTGAACATTCCTGCCGCCGTCACACGCATTGCGTATCGCTGTTTTCGCGGTTGCACATCATTGACATCGGTGACGTTTGAAGGATCATCGCTGCGCTACTTAAGTCAGCAAGCATTTTATGGTTGCACGTCACTAACAGAAATAGAGATTCCGCTGCTTACCGATACTCCCACACTTGCCGATATGCAAGAAGATGGTCTTAACAGCGGTGCAATAAGTTTTGGGGCAAGCATAGGGGCTAGCTGCTTTGCAAACTGCTCGTCTCTTAAGCGGATTGTATTTAATGGCCCTGTACTTTCTGATACGACAAAATACTTTGCAAATTCAAGCTGCTTGGTAGGGTGTCCGACTGGATTAGAGATTGTGTGCAAGGGAGCAGCGGTTGATATCTCGGCAGCTTCGACATTGACCTTTCCGTCCTCATTGACGCTGTACTACACGCTTGATTTTTACAATTCGGAAAGTGATGCCGCAAACTATACGAACAAGGTTGCTTCCATTACGCTTCAAGCCGAAGAACTTGCGCGACAAGGTACAAGCTCTTCGGACAGGCTTGCATCAACCTATCTCATCCAGATTATTCGGTATCTTAATGGAGCGGCTAACTACAAGTCGTATGTTTACGAAGATAGCGAGAATAGTTCTATACCTACGTGCCCTTCGGGTAAGGTATGGGCTCTTGTTGTGAACGATGACACTTCTCTGAACGAGTATTCCTATCTTGTGGGATCGTATCAGGTGGTTGCTGTTGATCCTGAAGACGTAAGCTATGGCTGGATAAGCTCCCCAACTATCTCTGAGTTTAACAGTACTAATAGCAGCTCAAGTAGCAATAGCGCAAGCTATCCGGTGCTGTCTATGGAGGCTGATGGTAGTATTCCTGAGCTCTCACAGATTGCTGTGTATGCCGCAGATGGCAGCAAACTCAGCTCAAGTGCATATACGCTGGTGTTCGAAAAAGCAACTACTACCTCCACAACAGTGAACGGCAGCATTACGTCTGAAACAACATGGGCAATCATTGACCAAGACGACATTACCGATACTGGCCTGTATCGCGTAAGCGCTGTTGGTACCGGTACCTATGCGAGTTCATCGACGAGCACCGTGTTGTTTTATGTTTCAGCACCAAGTCCTGATGTAGTGGTCTATGACGGTGATAGCATGTCGGCCTATCTTGGCACGCTTGCCTATAATGCAGCCTTGAGCCTCGAAGAGGTGCCAGCCTATAACGTGGTTGTTCCATTAAGCGACTGGCGCAATCAACTACTTGGTGCGGCATTTGCTGGAGCCGGGGGCGGCATTTTGCTGACCGACTGCGGCAGTGATTATTCCGCCACCATGATGCAAGCTGCTATTCAGACGCAGGCGAATGCCTACATCATTATCGGATCAAGAAGCGATGTACCTCAATCAAATAGCGTAAGTGATGAAGTCTATCTTGCAGATTTTGTTATTCAGCGTACTGGTACATATGGCACACGATACGGCACGAGCGCAACAACTGCACAAGAGCTTGCGTCAGAGGCAAACAGTACGTTTAAGGCTGCGAACTGGGGGGCAGCTTGGGGCGAGATTGCTGTGGTTGCTTCTTCAACTGACGAACTTATTACAGAAGCTGCAGCTCAGTATATCTATCAAAACGCGGCTCGCGTATATTTTTTGCAAGATGATGGGACAATTGCCGACGAGGATTTAACCGCGCTTGCCGCAAGCGGCGTTTCTTCCATTGTGTTGATTGGGGACAATTCAACGGTGTCAACTGCTGTGGAAGAGGCAATTGCATCAAGTACCGGCATAACACCACAGCGCATCCTGGAGGGAGACACGGCGGGTGCTGCCTCGTTACTGCTTGCTCAGCAGCTTGTTGCATCGGGAGGTAGCAGCTTTTCTACGATTGTTATTGCGGATGCAACCGAGTCCGCCAATGTTTCGAATGCCGCCATACTTGCCGAGGTCGAGGGTGGTGTGATGTTGGTGTGCCGCACAAGCGCCGATGCGAAAGCTATCGAAGCATTTTTAGAATCACTGATCAGCGAAGAAGGTTGGGGTGCTGTATCTCAAATAAGCTTGGTTGGTTCCTTTGACTATCTTGATGATGCATCAAGCTATTTCGTGTCAGCGTGGTCTGTGGCTTATTCTGATCTTAATACAACTGGTGCTCTTAGTCTTGAAGTAGGTGACACCTTTGAAGTTGACGGTTATATCTACCGTATCACGGGGAGTACAACAGCTAATCTGATTGCCTATACGGGGGGTGCAAGTTCTGACAATGCTCCAGAATACGTTACCTATAAGTCAGTAACATACACCGTCACCATAACAGCCGTTGATTTTATCGACATGCCTAGTGAAAGCTCATGGAGTTATGACTACATCGTATCTGCCGTGCAGATGGGTCTTATGACAGGCTATCGCGATGATAATGGCAACTTAACTGGTTATTTTGGTACATCTGATGGGCTTACGCGAGCTCAAGCAGTTGTGGTGCTTTATCGCGCAATGACTGGTGCTTCAGATGATGAGGTCTATGTAGAAAACCAAACACCTTTTACTGATCTTGCTGCTGAAGCAAGCTATTACAACGCAGCGCTTAATTGGGCATATGAGCAAGGCATTATCACCGGCTACATCATTGATGGTGTAGCAACAAATGAGTTTAATCCCGATGCCACAATCTCGCGTCAAGAGATGGCACTTTTGATTTGGCGTGTTGCTGGAAGTCCTACGGCTTCTGATCTGTCGGCCTACAACTTAACCCAAGATGCGGGCTCTGAGTGGGCCGAAGCTGTTGCTGCTTTGCAATGGACTGCCGAGCAAGGCATTTTGTCTGGCTATGTCTACAACGAAGGTAGCTCTGATGAAGAGGTCTGGCTTTTGCCTTACAACGCTGTTACTCGTGAGCAGGCTGCAAAGATCTATGTTGAGGCCTATAAGTTTTTGAGCTAACTCGTTTTGGCTATATCAGCACATCTCGCGTGTTGAGGAGGAATGCATGAGAACGTCGATGGGCTCTGAGCACGATAAAGTCGTTCAGGGTGCCGCGAATGCGAGCGAAGAGGTCGCTAGCGTTTCAGTAAGCGAACAGTGTTCAAAGCGCTCGAAACGGTTTCGCCGTATTCGAGTTGCTGTGATTGTGTGTGTCGTCGTTATGGTTGCGGCTGCCGGAGCAGGCGTTGGGGCATATGCTGCCGGCATTATTACTCCAGCAAACGCTGCAGCGAAGTACGGGCCGTTTGATTATTTGGATGAGTCCGAAGTTACCGAATACATCATGACCTACAAAGAGCAGATGGGTTATGGGGATGCCACTGATGAAGAATGGGCATCATTTCTTGCGGCATACAATCTAACACCCGATAGATTGCGTCTTTCAACTATTGCTCAACTGCTGGCGAACAAGGTGGTTGAAAAACGTTGCGCCGAACTTGATATTACTGTATCGGATGACGAGATTGAAGCAGCAATTACCACACTGAAAACCATGTTTGGATTAAGTGACGATGAAGAGACATGGGCTGCAACCCTTGAATTATATGGGCAAAGTGAAGAGGGTTTGCGCGAGACCTATCGTTTGGAGCTTTTGAAACAAAAGCTGTGTACCGCAGAAGTTGAAATACCAACGCCAACCGAAGACGAAGTTCGATCCTATATAGCAAGCTTTGCAGCATCAAGCCAGGCAGCTGAAGTAGCAGAGGCTGCATCAACTGAAGAGGTTGAAGAGATCCTCGAAAATAGTACAGGAACACTCGTGAAGCATTCGTATTGCTTCGTATTCAAAACAACAGGAGATGAAATTAGCCTTGATGAGTCACAGCAAGTAGAGCTAGTGCGCCAGGAGTTCATTGAATCGGGGCTTGATGTTGAAAACTTCGTAACTCTGCTTGCTCTCTACAGCAATGATGAGGACGCCATAGAAGCGAATGGCTCTATGGGCTGGGATATCGATGCATCCGAATATAGCGAGCAGTACGCTCGTGTGCTGGAGACGGTTGAGGTTGGAGGCGTTTCTACTGTATTTACCGACGGTGACTACGCATGTTTCATTTGGGTCGATCAGGGCTACACCATACCGTATAACGAGGATGAGCTTGCAGCACTGGATTTAAGTGCTATGCCAACGTCTTTGTATGAGTATTTTTCAGACTATGAAGCTTACCTGCTATGGCAAAAGGCAAGTGATGAATACCTCAACAACCTTGTATCTGAGCTTGATGTAACGATATATGAGATGCCTTCCGATGTGCCTTACAACGTTGATATGTCTGCCTATCTGATTTCAGATGATGAAGAAGATGCAAACGAAGAGGAAGCGGATAGCACAACAGATACCTCAGATGAGAAAACCGATACAACTGACACCGACCCTGATTCTAAGGAGGAATTGTCATCGGGCTGATAGTAAGTGTGATTATGTATGGCTTTTAAGCCAGATGAGAACGTGTTAGCGCCGAGTGTATTGAGTGATGTTTGTTGCACTCGACATCATGCATGACCGCCGTCGCTTCTTATGCAGTGTGGAAGTGGCGGCGTTGCCTTTGAGGATAAGCATATGGAACTAGAAGTAAAGGATGCCCATTGCGGTTACAAAATGGGCGAGGCTGTACAACGCTACGTCAATTTTAGTGTGTGCAGTGGTGAGATATGTTGTGTTTTGGGCCCAAATGGGTGTGGGAAATCAACCGTATTCAAGTCGATACTAGGCATTCTGCCCCTGCAAAGCGGGAAGGTAACCATTGATGGTGACGACATTAGTACGTGGTCGGCTTCGCGGTTAGCCGACACCATGGCCTATGTAAGTCAAAGTCATAGACCACCGTTTCCCTATCAAGTTAAAGATGTGGTACTGCTAGGGCGCATTAATAAGGTTGGGCACATGGGTGTGCCGAGTGCAAATGACTATCGTATTGTTGAGAGCGCAATGATGGATATGGGAGTCTATCATCTGCGCGAACAGGTTTATACGGAAATCTCTGGTGGCGAACTGCAGCTGGTAATGATTGCGCGGGCACTTGCGCAGCAGCCAAAAATCCTTGTATTCGACGAACCAACAGCTGCTCTTGACTATGGCAATGTTGTTCGTGTCATCGAGAAAGTGCGTAGCCTTGCCGAGAAGGGTTATGCCGTTGTGATGACAACGCATAGTCCTGATCACGCCTTTATGTGCAATTCGAGTGTCGTGCTACTGCAAAAAGAGAACCCGATGCAGTTTGGTCGGGCAGTAGATGTCATTACCGAAAAAAACATGAAGCAGGCTTATGGCGTCAACGTCAAGATTGTCGAATTTGTCAACACGAAGGGTGCCATCATGCGTATGTGCGCGCCCGTGCTGTGATGAACCGTACTAGGAATTGAAGCAGAAAGGCCATCTACTTATGCTAGACCAAAACACTGTTGATGCTGCACAACATGGAATTGAGCGCATTGCTGCTAATGTGTCTACTGTCATTATTGGTAAGGACGAGCCGGTAAATCTTATTGTGCTGGCACTTGTGGCGCGCGGACATGTGCTTCTTGAGGATCTTCCCGGTACTGGTAAAACTACACTTGCTTCAACCCTTGCTCAATCGGTTGACTGCGACTTCAAACGTATTCAGTTCACACCCGATGTTATGCCTTCTGATGTGTCAGGTTTTTCTATCTTTAATCAAAAAACGCAGAGTTTTGAATTTCGCCCTGGTGGTGTGATGTCGAATTTTGTTTTGGCAGATGAGATCAACCGGGCTTCAGCCAAAACTCAGTCCGCTTTGTTAGAAGCAATGGAAGAGCGGCAGGTAACAGTCGATGCTACCACCTATCAGCTAAAAGAGCCATTTATGGTGTTAGCGACCCAAAACCCTATTGAACAGTATGGTACCTATCCTTTGCCCGAGGCGCAGGTTGATCGTTTTCTTATCAAACTATCCATGGGGTATCCCGATTTCGATCAAGAGGTTGAAGTGCTTGAGCTAGGAAACCGTGCCAAAAAAGCGTTGCGACCTGTTCTCAAAGCATCCGATGTAGCAAATCTTGCTGCAATTGCCGATGAAGTTCATGTTGCCAAAATAGTGCTTCGCTATATTGTGGAAATCGTTGCCTCAACACGTAGTAATCCCGAAATCAAGATTGGCTCGTCACCGCGTGGTGGTATTGCACTGCTGTCGCTTGCGCGCGCTTATGCCCTTTTGCAGGGACGCAATTATGTGTTGCCTGACGACGTGAAGTATCTTGCTCCGTTCGCTTTGTGTCATCGCATCTCGCTAAGCCATGAGGCAAAGGTTGCAGGGCGCAGTGAGCGTGATGTGCTGGCAAGCATTATCTCAAGTATTGCAGTGCCCTATGTGGACAATGCAAAGCTTATGGGCGCTAAACGATAGTGTGCACTAGGGGCAAGGAGGGGTTATGAATCCTGCAAAGTTTTGGATACGAGCGCACACCAAAGACGCTATTGAGGCTGGCAAGCACCTTTCTACAGCAAGAAGAGAGACGTGCACATGGCGTGCGCAGGCTCTGCAAGCATGTTTGTTTGTTATATGCGCCTGTTTGTTGGTAGTAATTGCGGGATGCCGGGATTCTGATGCCTTAAAAGAAATTATTCATGATCAAAGTGCAAGCGTTATTGATTACGATGATATAAGCAAAATCTGGATTAACGATTCAAGCTCTGATGAGGATAGCGATCAGGTGTCTTCGCTTGAGATAAGCGATGAAGACCCTGATTCAGATCAGATACAAAACCTTATCATATACAGTGTTGAGTCAAATACCGAAGACTTCACGGCAAAACAGTCAATCTTTGCTGCCTATCCTGACTTTATAGGTCTTGAGTCAAGTGACACAGTATTTTTCTACTCTTCGGATAGCGTAGATGCTCTTGAGCGAGAAGTGACTTCTACCAACGAAGAATCCGAAGAGAATACCGAGGATTCCGAAGAACCTAAGACCAATCAGGAAACCGAGCAACAGAGCTCACAACAAACCGGTTCAGTGTCGATCAATAGCGATGGCGGTACGGGCATGGCTGACTCTGGCGCTACGGTTGCTGGCGAGGCTGTGGCTGATGCAACTGGTGCAACTGCAAGTGATACCGAAGATACTTCCAGTCCACATGATGATGCCACAACAAGTGCTATCACGAATTACACCGATGGTGTTGGCGAATGGAAAAACCCAACGATAGCCTTTGAGATTTCTAATCTCGATGCCGATATACCAAGTTTTGATAGTGTTGCTGCTTATGGGCAGCTTGCGATAATCGTCCAGATGATCGGCGGGGATGGAGCACTTGCAGCAACTGATGCAGAAACGCGTGCAAGTTTTTCGAAATATGGCGTTGCCTGTTCTGCGGTTGAGGCATGGACATCAAGCGATGGTGATATATCAACAAACCCACAAAACATTGATGTTGAGGCTATTGTTGCATCAGGAGCACAAGCCATCCTTGTTACCGATGCACAGTCTTATGCTTACTATCTCTCCGATGAGCAACTGCAATATTTAGAGGATAACGGCGTGCAGTGGGTTGTTTTGCGCGTTATGAACAAGTCAAGCTATATCAAGTCGAATGTGACCACCGTGGGTGAAATGCTACAGGGAAGTGCGAAGGCGGCGTATGGGTCTGAGGCACAGTCACGTGCAGATGAGTATGTGAGCAGGCATGACACGATGGTAACAACCGTCAATGGTGGCTTAGCTCAAGTGACAAACAACAGCAATATAACAAGTAGTATTGCGTATCAAAGCAATGGAACATCGGGAGAAAGCTTCGGGGATACCGACGGTGTTGGCTGGAGCAATAACGCGGCAACCTACACGGTGCTTATTGATTCGTGGGACGCGGGGGCGTTTTATAGTTCAGATAGCCTAACACTTTCAGCTGGCATTGCATTTGCAAGTATTGGCTACAGTACAACACCGGTGTCTTACTACATTCAAGCCGGTGGCTCTATCAATACTGCTGCTGCACTGCATTCGGCAACAGCATCAGGCAAGGTTGCTGTGCATCAGTTTGCTGGTGGGTGGGCAAGCAGTTCTGTTCAAAATATTACGCTGAGTAATGTGGTGTGGCCAACTAATAATCGAGTTTCTGCGCTGCTTGATTCGGGGCTTAATGTTTCAAATACGCAGCTTGGCTGGGGTTTAGGAAGCTCAGCAATGCCAAAGATCATTGTTACGTCAAGTAGCATCAAAGAAGCTATTCTTGCAAGTAGCGCTTCCGAAACAGGCACTTACCATGCTTATTCTTTTGCGGGAAGCGATTTGATTGCTAATGCACTTGGTATCACCTATACAACATATAGTGGTGGCCTAACAACGATGTGGAGCTGTATTGGCAACAATGGCACAAGTGGGATTGATGGAGATGCCAACCCGGTTTATTCCTCGGGAGTTATTGATGCCGACGATATCCTTGTCAATCCGAGTGGTCTGTTCTGCGACTGGACTGAGGGTACTGTTGAATCCTTTCTTGAGTCAGGATGGATAGCTGCTTATATCAACGGCACCTACGATGCTAATACATGGGCAAACGATGTAGTTGACTTTTATCGCTGGGCCTATGGCATCACTATCACCATAAGTGCTATTACGGGGTAAGCAGAGCAGTTCATGGCGAAACTGAAAATACAAACCGGCGACGGTGTGATTGTTCCCGGACAAGACACTGCCGAAAAAGAGCAGGAGCGACAGCAAGAGGCGGAGTATTCCTCTAATTTGCTTTACAAGCAAAAGCCTGATCGCAATGAGTTTGGCCCAGACTATACTTACAACAAGATTCGCTTTCGTAAGAAAGATGAAGTCAACGTGTATGCTGATGCGCAAGATGCCCGTTATGCTCTTGACCCGCGTATCAAAATTATTATTGCTATCGCCATCGCTACAGTCATTGTGTTTGTACTTGCCTGTGTGTTACCAACCTATGTGTTTTCTGCTACTCGTGCTGAGATGAATCTTGCTATTTGGCTTGAAGAGTTGATGGAAGGTGTGCAGAACTTTATAGGCGTATTCTTTGATCCAAACACAATGTATGCAGTGAATGTGTTTGGCTATCTTGTCACCCTACTTGCGGGTGCTGCGATGGCGCTTTCAGGGGGCATTTTTCAAGGCTCACTCAAAAATGCCCTTGCATCGCCCTCAACTTTAGGTGTAACCAGTGGCGGTACCATTGGTGCAGTTATCTATGCAGTGTTTCTTTACCCAAGCAGTGTAACCAGTCAAATCACCAATACGGCAGTAACGTATTCGGAACTCAAAGAAATTTATGATGCGATGTCACCATGGGAACTCTTCTGGAATACCTTTGGCAGCTTTCTGTGCTCTTTACTGGGTTGTGCGGCTGTTGTCACCATCATCATGGCCATTGCGCTTTCGGCTGGACGCGGCAAAGTTTCCAATGTGACGCTCATTGTCGCAGGTCAAGTACTAACTGGACTTATCACTCTCATCATGAACTTTTTACGTACTTGGCTCTACAACAATGGGGATGCCGAAATGGCAACCTACCTTGCTCAGGTACAAACCTCAACCTTTACAGGTGCGTACACGTGGCAAAACGTGCTGATATTTGCGATTCCTCTTATTGCATGTATGGTTCTGTGTTTTGTTATGGCGCCACGATTAAGTCTGCTTGCCTTTAACGATGAAGAAGCTCGTTCGATGGGAATCTCTACGACGCGCATGCGCAATGTCATGGTGGCGTTGTGTACGGTCATGACAGCGTTGGTTATTTCGTTTTGCGGAGCGGTGGGTTTTGTTGGCTTTCTTGTGCCACACATTGCACGCAAACTTGTTGGACCCGATTTTCGCTATCTGCTTCCGGCCTGTGCACTTATCGGGGGCTTGATGGTTACTGCTGTCCAATATGTCACCACATTGGGTCTACCTCTTTTGGTGAACGGGAGCGCAGGTGTAGTGACAAGTATTATTGGGTGCATAGCGTTTCTTATTGTTGCGATACGGGGAAGGAGGTCATCTGGTGGCGAGTGGCTCTAGGCGCAAACGCGGCAGCGACGAATACCTTTTTATTGATGGCCGCGCAATGCGCTCTGACGAGGTTGTGCGTATTGAGCTTAATGAAGATACCACCACACTTGTTCCTGGCTCAGATGACGCAGCGACTGCACCCGGTATGACCGTTTCCGGTGTCCAAGATGCACGAAGATACAAGCGTAAACAAAGTGCTACATCACGAGATACCAACACGTTACAGCGTGATTTCAAGGCGCTTCAAGAAGAGGATGCCTTTGCCTTGACTGATGAGGCTGCGAAAAGTGGCATTTCATTACAACAAACCACACGCCTTATGCGTGAAGATAGGCGCATTATGCGGCGCAAGTACCTGGTTTTTGGACTTGTATTGCTTGTGGTGTTCATATTTTCATCTTGCATGAGTTTCACACTAACTCATACCTTCTACACGCCGCTTGAGCTTGTAGCAAGCATTCAAGGCTGGCTTCGGGTGGTCTATACCCAGGTGGCTCATCCCGATTTTGTTGTGAGTGTGCGCAGAGAAGCAATTACGTCTTTACCGTACTACTCAGACTGCATCAATTCGCTATGGCTATCACTGCGTTTGGTTATATGTGGTGCCATGCTAGCGCTTTCAGGTATGTTGTATCAAAATACATTTAGAAACCCGATTGCAGCACCGTCAATGCTTGGCGTAACAAACGGCATCAACTTTGCCTTGCTCATACTTGTTGTGCAGTACGGCTACTCTGCAAGCTACTATAGTGATTTATATTATTTGTACTCCTTGATCGGCGGATTGCTTGTGCTTGTTCTTGTCATGCTTGGGGGCAAGTGGATTAGCGGCAAAGGCCAGTTCAACGTTGTGAATATGATTTTGATGGGAACAATTCTATCCCAATTGTTCGGTGTCATTATTACGTATGTACAAGCATTTTGGTTTGATGATACCAGCTATTATGTTTACAACCAGCTCATCAATGCCACCAACTCGACAAGTGCATGGACCTATGCAACTCTATTTATCGGTGCACTTGTTTCCTTCGTTCCCGTATTTTTGTTCCGATTTAGATTGAATCTCATTTCCTTTGCTGACGATGAATCGCGCTTGCTTGGCGAAAATCCCAACAGGTTGCGTCTTATAGCGCTTGGATGTGGAACGGTCATGATTCTTGTTGCTCAAGTCAATGTTGGGCAGGTTGCAATGGCCTCGCTTATTGTGCCCTTCATTGTGCGTGCGATATTTGGTTCGGAATTTCGCAAGCAGCTTGGTGGCAATCTTATTGTTGGTGCGCTTGTATTGTTGGTTTGCGGGGATGTAGGAAACCTTATTACCTTTGAGGGCTTGTCTGTGGGAACAGGTACGGTGGTTTCTGTTATTGCGATCCCACTGTTTGTGTGGATGGTTGTAATACGTCAAAAGAGTTGGGAGTAAGCATGGGACAAGCTGCTGTTACTCATAAGGCTCGTGCATCACGTCAGGCAGCCTCGCATCGAAGCTTGCATCAAAAAGCTAAGCGTCAGATAGCGTCATCTCAAGCGTCACGTGCACGCCAAGCATCAAGTAGTTCGCAGCATCCTGCTTCATCGCAACAACCCCTAGTACTTCGCATCCTTCTTGCGGTTAGTGCCCTTGTAGTGTGTGCGATACCCCCGGTCTTCGTGAATGATGTCATTGGATACCTGCCTTTTATTGCGCTTGTGTGTGTGATTGCTCTTTCTTTTGTTTACTTGCAGATTCTTAAGCGCTGCGTTTCATTCAGCGAGGCATCGCTTGTGCCGTCATGCGAACGCGGTAGCGCTATCGACTTTGTTATTGAATTTCGTAACGCCTCGCCGCTTGTGTGTGTACGTATCGAGCCGTCGCTGTATATAAGTGATTTGTTTGGTGACACTGATGAAATAACGCCTATCTCATTAACGCTGCTGCCTCATGAGACGCGCGAATTTCATTTCGAGGCAAACTTCGAACATATTGGTACCTATTCTGCTGGTGTGTACTCAGTTGTCATTGGGGATTTGTTGGGTTTGTTCTCACATACCATGATGAATGAGCAGAGACACCGTATTGAAGTGTTGCCCCGAATTTATGACCTGCAAGAAGCAAACTTATCAAGCGAAGCATCATCTGACAGTGTTAAGCCGCGCAAGACGCTTGCCATTGATGATCTTGACTATGCAGGTGTGCGTGATTATGTCTGGGGCGATCCCATCAAGACAATCCATTGGAATCTTTCTGCGCGCAATCCATCGGGTGAGTATTTGACGCGACTGTTTGAAGCCTATGACAACCCGGGTATCACCATTGTGATTGACACGAGCGCGCCTGCCTATGATGCTGAATCACTTATGTATCTATTTGATGCCTTGGTGGAATCAGCACTTGCGCTTAGTCGTTTTGCTATGGCGCAAGGTATTGATGCAATGTTGGCTTTTCAAGGACGTTTTGACGAGGATGTGCGGATGCGCGTGCGCGATGTCGATGAGTTTTCGAACCTTGTGAGTGCATTGCCGCGTATTTCGGTAGGTGATGCGCATGCAGCTCAGCAGATTGTACGACGTGAACTGTACTTTCAACACGGCAATGACAATGTTGCTGTGTGCACAGCTCATGTTGATGAGCAGATAATTTCTATGCTTATTTCGCTTCGCAATCATCGGCGCAATCCTTTGCTGTTTCTTGCGGTACCGCCCTCGCTTGATAAGCGGGAGATTGCGACACTTACCCGTCCACTGCGCTTGCTCAATGAGACACATATTCCGTATTACGTATTCTCATCTGCTGCTCAACTTGGTATCGATGCAAATAAGGCACACGAAGCACGTTTTGGGCAAAGTGAAGACCTTGCTGGAAGGGCTGCATCTGTGGAGGAGGGGATGTGATGCGAAATATGTTTGTTGCAGCTGCAATCTGGGACTTCGTACTTACGGCAGCCATTTCACTTGCACTGAGTTACACACTTGCAAACGGGTTTTATATTGCCGAAAACCTGCACCATGGGCCTTTGCCTGCACTGAGTGTGTTTTTGTGCTTGGTTGCGCTGTTTGCTCTTTCTGCCAATAAAAAAGTTGCAGTGTTTGGTGGTCTAGCCTATGCCATAGCACTTTGCGTGGTGTGGGGAGCAGGCGCGGCGCTGACACCTGTGGGTACTCTGTTTGTTGACTATGAGGAAAATTATCTTATTTTCTCGATGCTTATCACGCTTGTACCAACGCTGTGTTTCCTTATGTCACGCTCACAGCTTGGTTCTGCGTTCTTGTTTATTATTGGCGTGTTTTTAGTTGGGTTTATTCAGCTGTTTTACGAAAGCTTTGAACTTGCATGGACTGTTGTGTTTGTAAGCGCAGCGCTTGCCCTTGTGATTTATAAAAACTTTTTACGATCAATGCGCAGTGCCACAGTTATAGATACGCCTACCTTTGCTCCTGGCTTTGTAGCTGCATGTGTGGTCACCGTATTAGCCTCGTGCCTTGGTCTGATTGTGTGGTTTGGTGTGATTGCGCCCCTTGAGCCTGATGCACTAGATATTAAGCTCATCACCGAATATCGCGCTCTTGAAACGGTGCAAGTTCATGGTACCTCAAATGACTATCAGACACCCGATCTGAGCATGACCAGCGATGAAACGAATGATGATATTCGTACAACCGATGATGCTGTGGAGGATGAAAATGGCTCATATTGGCCTGCTACGGGTGAGACAAATGATGAGGCAGATTCCGAACAGGGTGATAATTTTCTTGGCCTGAATCTCGACAATATTATTGAAGCGTTCAATCTTGAAAGCAATCCGAATAACTGGCCACTGTATTTGATTCTATTTGCCGTTATTGCTGTGATCGTGGGATATTTTATTGCTCGTCGTGTTGTGCGAGCACGCCGCTTGGCTTCGTTCAGAGAGCTTGGAGCAGATGCTGAGTATCAGGCAGTGTTTTTATTTCTCATTGATCGTTTCAAGCGTGTAGGGATATCCATTCCTGCTGGTCAAACGGTATGTGAGTTCGGCGTAAGTGCTGCAAGTGCTACTCAGTACTACGACGAGCAAGCAGGGGTACCTTTTACAAAGCTCACCAAGGGTTATGCTCAGACAGTGTATGGAAACAAGTCCGTTGCACATGCCGATATTCGTTCTGTCGAGGCTTACTATCTGGGATTTTGGAAGGCAGCACGTCGGCAATTGGGTAATTTCTCGTACTTCATAAAGTCATTTAAGTTGTAGAGGGGATGTTGAGCGCAATGCGTTTGGGAACGGTGTTAGATCGAGACGTGCTGACATATGACACGCGTTTGTATGAGTTTCGCATTGCTGATGTAGCGACGGTGTTTGAGGATGTCGTTCAGCTTGATAAGCAAGCCTGCATTCGCTGGGATGCGCCTGAGCAGCGTGATTGGTTTCGCATGATTGATGCAACAAGTCTTGCTGCTAACCATGCGCGTGCATATCGAAAGTATGGGCAGAAAGTCTATGATCCTGCCCTAGATGCACGCACGCCAGAAGATCGCGTGCGGGATGATGCGCGGCGCAACGATAGCATTTTGGAAGGTCATCTTGTTGATGCTAATCCGGTACTTGTTCAGGCGGTGGCTGATGCGCTTGAGCAGCGTGGCTTTGGGCGCGAAAATGCCGGGTCGGTAGCACTAGAATATAGCCTACCGCAAGGCATGGAGGCTTTATCACAGTTGCAACAGCACGAAGGTCGTAAGATGACCCTACTTGAGCACTTCCTGATGCGTCAAATTCTCAAAAACGATGACAAGGAAAAACTTCGTCGTGAGCAGGAGGAAGCAGCTCTTGCACATAAAAAACAGCGTGAGCTTGAGCGCGAGGAAAAGGCGCTGAAGCGCCACGCGCAAATTTCCGTACATCAAAAGCGCAAGGCAAGACAGGATGCTCAAAAAGAAACCGCATTGCGCGCTCGCACGCAAGATGCAGGCAAACAAGCAACAAGCGATACTGTGCTGCGCCCCGATCCCGGTGCCATGCGCCCAAGCTTAAGCCAGCTT
>CAZXOF010000019.1:0-17271 GCA_964642255.1 uncultured Eggerthellaceae bacterium
TTTCGCTAAGATTTCCCTGCGCTTCAAAGCCGATCAAACACCAAAAGAGCTCTATATCGGAGCTGCAGGAGCCTCTGATGAAAACTGTCGGCGCCTTGTGGTTGACTGGCGATCTCCAGTCGCAGAGGTCTACTACAACCAAGCAAGTGGCCCTACCTCGTATCACGCGAATGGACGCATCATTGACGTTGAGCTACTACAACGTCGTCAGTTCGATATCGTACGCGATGAGCTGCGTGCATATTTTGATACCACAATTGCCATTGAGGATCCTCTTCTTCTTGCATCGCTTTCCAAAGAGCGATCAGCCCATATGCAGGCCATCACCGCCACTATTCAACGTGAACAAAACCAGGTTATTCGCCACGACGATGTAGAAGTGCTATTGGTTTTAGGTATAGCCGGCAGTGGTAAAACCTCGGTTTTATTGCAGCGCATTGCGTATTTGTTCTATCACCATCGTATTGACCTTGATCCTGCTGAAGTATTTCTCATCACACCTAATCCGGTGTTTCGTAGCTATATTGATACTGTGCTGCCCAATATGGGTGAGCGCAATCCGAATCTCATCACGTGGAATGAGTTGATTGATGAACTGTTGCCCGTCCGACATTCACACGGAGGCATGGATGAAAACACTGCCACTTTACGTCGCATTAACGAGGCACTTGACACCTTCGAATTTGAAGTCAAGGACTTCAAAGGTATTCCCCTTGAAGGTGCACGTGATATATCGGCTCAACAGATCAATGGTATTCGCACAAAATATATGCGTATTAAGCCTGGCTCACGCTTAGTAACTCTCATGCGCGAGGAGATAATAAGTCGCTTTGAGAATCGCATATCCTCGCTAGCAAGCAATGAAAGCGTGTTAGACGAAATCACGTCGTTGTCGCTTGATGAACAAATCCGCCTTTTTGGTCAAGTAGCCGATCCTCACAACGAACGTGAGGCGCAAGAGATGGCGCTTGTCTATCTTCGTCACAAGTTTGCCGAAACACGTCGCGCTATAGAACGAGATGAGTGGTTGCGCATTGATCGCATAGGAATGCGACTCTTAAACGTATCCGGCATATCGGCGCTTGCATGGTTATATTTAAAAATTGCGCTTACTGGACTTGGCCGTCCTGATGTGAAATACGTCATGATTGACGAGGTGCAAGACTACACAACCGCACAGCTGTTTGTACTTGCTCGTTATTTTCGTCAGGCACATTTTTTACTGCTCGGCGACGAAAACCAAGCCATAGAAGCACATACAACATCTTTTTCAGACGCACGGCAGGTTTTTGAGCAGACGCGAGGTGAGATATCAGAATGCCAGCTACTTACCAGTTATCGCTCGTCGCCTGAAATTACCGAATTGTTTTGCCAGCTTGCACATCTACCCAAGAATGCCCGTGTGTCATCGGTGCAGCCCGCTCACAAGCGCCCTTATATCGAAGTATACCCAAATGATACAGGGTGGAAAACAGCGTTGCGCAAAGCGGTTGCTGAAGCGCGCACCACAGTTGCAAATGGTGGACTTGCTGCCGTAATTGTGGAGAACAACTACGAGGCACACCTTGTTGCACAACAGCTTGGTGATAATGCACCAGACATTATAAGTAGTCGCAACGTCCTGCCCATATCTGGTCTTATGATCATTCCGCTCAAACTGGCAAAAGGTCTTGAGTTTGATCATGTTATTGTGGCAAATGCCTCTGAGGAGGTCTTTCCTGCCAATGATGATCTTGCACGGCGACGCCTGTATACAACTATCTCACGCGCAACTCATGAACTCATTATTCTTGCACGCAAGACTCTCACACCACTGTTACGCGCATACAAACCCTCATGATCTCATTGTATGCAAACATTAGTTCACACATACACGCTTGCGTAAAGATGAGATCTCATACCTTCCCTATGTATTGCTCAAGTCTTTGGAAACAACAAGGAGTTTCTTTGGTTCGTTACAAGCGAAATCCACGTTCAACGATAGCGTACTTCCCACAACACCAAGCCGCACGCCGGAGCTGTTTCACCCGCCGCTTGCCGATCACGTGCCTCAAGCACCTGAGCAATCCATGCGGGATCTTTCTTGCCATGTCCAACTAACACAAGACTTCCCGCAATGGTGCGAACCATCGAATGCAAAAAAGCATTTCCCCTAATGCGCATGACAAGCATTGATTCTCCTGCAATATCATCTTGTAAAAACGATAATTCGTGTATACATCGACAAGTTGGCTTATCTTGTGCCGATGCCGTCTTACAAAAACTTTTGAAGTCATGCTCCCCCAAAAGATAGTGTGCCGCCTCCTGCATTGCTGCAACATTAAGCTGATGCCCCACATGCCATGAAAGTTCATGGGCAAGCACCGGTGGTGTTGAGGAAATCGAGAAAAAATAGCGATACTCTCGCGCTATAGCATCAAAACGCGCAGAAAAACCAGCGGGCTTATGCTCAAATGAGCGAATAGCAATGTCAGGACGCGTGAGTCCATTCAAAGCCCGCAGCATACCCTCATCACTGCGCTCGATGCACTCATCATCACACACATCAAAAGACACAACCTGCCTACGCGCATGTACACCAGCATCGGTGCGACCAGCGCACACAGTCTCAACGGGACGTCTCAGGAGAGTTTCAAGCGCTGTTTCAAGTTCACCCTGCACGGTAAGCTGTTCTGGTTGACGCGCAAAGCCCGAAAAAGCTGTACCACGATACGATACAGTGAGTGCTATCGTATGCAACGCAGAATATGCCGCATTATTTGCATTATGCTTTGCCACTTCGCTCTGGCTCATGGCTACACCCTATGCACTGCGTGCGATATTCACATCAGCTGCTTCAAATAAGTCTTTGAGCTGTAAGCGCAACAACTCATTGCCCGAATCAACTGCTACAGGTAGCCTTGCACGAAGAGATGACCCACAAGTCTGTGTAACCAAAAGTGTTACCTCATCACGTCCCGGAAAGGAGCGCAAAATACTGCACAGTTTTTCTGCTGAGTCTTTACTTACATCTGTTGCTAACATATGCAATTCAAGACGGCTTTGGTAGGTCTCTTCTCCAGACAGTTCAATTGCCTCAAGCTCATGAGCAATAATCTGATTACCACGATCTGAATGCTCAAACTTACCCTTGACCTTCACAATCGAATCTTCGTAAATCACTTCGGCAAAATCCTCGTAGTTAAAACAGATACACTCAAGCGATCCTGTCACATCCTCAAGCATGAAGGTAGCCATTTTTGTGCCGCGCTTTGTGAGCTTTGTTGTCACATTACCAATCATGCCAACAAAGATTCCTGATCGAATGTCTTTCGTGCGTTCCCCTAAATCGCCCAGCTGATAGTTGGTCATAGAGGCAATAACACGTTCATAAGGGCGCAGCGGATGATCCGATACATAGATCTTCATGATCTCTTTCTCATAGGCAAGCTTAGTACGTTTATCCCATTCAAGGCCATCGGGTGCTGGTATGTCATCAAGGAATTCAAATGCATTATCGTCATTGGTCAGCAGGTCAAAGAGACTTCCCTGCCCAGCATCGCGATCTTTTTGTCGCTTCGAAGCATTTTCAAGTAAGGGTGTGTCTTCGAGAAAATGCATCAGTTGTTTGCGGGTATAGCCCGTTGAATCAAAGGCACCACCCTTAATAAGGGCATCGAGTGTTTTACGGTTGTAGCACTTTGCATCTACCCGATTCACGAAATCATGCAAAGACGTATAGCGGCCGTTTCGCATACGTTCAGCTATAATCTCATCAGCCACATTGCGTCCCACACCACGCACGCCAACAAGCCCAAAGCGAATACCTTCGTCTACTGGTGTAAAATCGGCATTTGATGAATTGATATCTGGTGGCAATACGGGTGTACCGTTATGATTGCAGCTTGCAATGTATTTAATAAGACGGTCGGTATTGCCCATATAACTTGACAACACAGCCGCCATAAACTCATTAGGATAGTGTGCCTTCAAATAAGCGGTGCGCATCACTAGAATGGCATAGGCCGCCGAATGCGATTTATTAAAGGCGTACTTTGCAAACTTTTCTGCATCGTTCCAAATCTGTTTCGCAATCTCAAGCGAGTAGCCATTTTCTACCGCACCAGAGTTCCAGTCCTCCTGAAGACTGCGCATAACATCAATATTTTTCTTACCCATGGCTTTACGCAGTTTGTCAGCCTTGCCAGCAGAAAAGCCGCACATAGTCATGGAAATTTGCATGATCTGCTCTTGGTAGACCATGGTGCCATAGGTTTCCTCAAGAATAGGACGCAGACGATCATCATAGTACGAAACGGGAGCACGCCCACTTGCTATAGCAACATAGTCATCAACCATACCCGACTCAAGCGGACCAGGACGATTGAGCGCAATAGAAGCTACGATGTCTGAAAACCTATGCGGTGGTAGCCGCGCAAATAGGCTTACATACAGTGCACCTTCCACTTGAAACAGACCATCCATGTTTCCCGAACGCATGAGTTCAAAAGCTTTCTCATCATCGGTAGGGATTTCTTCAGGCAACAGTTTTGTGCCGTAGCGTGCCTCAACATTGCGACAAGCACGCGAGAGCACACCTAAAGTACGCAGACCCAAAAAGTCCATCTTGAGCAACCCTAAATCAGGCGTGTAGTGCCCATCATACTGAGTGATAATACCGCCACCTTTAGTATCGCGCTTCAAGGGTACATGATCACTCATAGCATCGCGACAAATAATGGTTGCGCAGGCATGAACGCCCTCCCCGCGCACAAAACCCTCGATTGATTTCGCAGCGTCAATAACTTGACGCACATCATCTTCTGATTCGTAAGCCTTTTTAAGATCAGGATTAGTCTCAAGCGCCTTGTCAATAGTGATGCCTAACTCATCACCAATCATCTTGCAGATAGTATCTCCCGTTGCATACGGATAATCAAGTACGCGCGCGGCATCGCGTACGGCATTTTTCGCCTGAAGCTTACCAAAAGTAATGACACCGGATACACGATCCTCGCCATAGACTTCCTTAATATGATCAATGACCTCACCGCGACGCTCATCCTCAAAGTCCACGTCGATATCAGGCATCTCCACGCGCTCGGGCGACAAAAAGCGTTCAAACAGCAAGCCATTCGAGAGCGGTTCAAGGTCGGTAATACCCATCGCATAAGCAACGATAGCACCCGCAGCTGAGCCTCGACCTGGCCCAACGCCAATACCTTGGCTGCGTGCCCATTCAATATATTCCTGCACAATAAGAAAATAAGCTGGAAACCCCTGCTGAATAATGATGCCTACTTCATAGTTAGCCCGCTCTTGTGCCTTAAGCGGTACAGGAGTGCCATAGCGGCGCTCAAGACCTTCTTGTACCTGTTTGCGAAACCAGCTTTCCTCAGTTTCTCCTTCAGGCAAAGGGAAACGCGGTAAAACTGCATCGCGCTCAAGACGTACATCGCATTTTTCTGCCAAAAGCACCGTTTCATCACAGGATTCAGGAAAATCAGCAAGGGCTTCGCGCATCTCTGCTTCTGTTTTCATGTAGAACTGATCGTTCTCAAAACGCATACGTTTGGCATCATTAACAGATGAGCCTGTACCAATGCACAGCATAAGATCTTGCGCACGGGAATCGTCGTGTGTAAGGTAGTGAAAGTCATTTGTTGCTACGGTTTTAAAACCACAGGCTTTCGCTACGCGCACAAGTTCATGGTTCAGTGCGGTTTGTGTGAGACCGCCATTGGTGGTAATCCCTTGATTTTGTAGCTCAATGTAGAAATCGCCCTCGTCAAAGCATGAGGCAAGTTTGCGTGCCCACTCCACCGCTTCATCAAACTGATGATTATCAAGAAGTCTTGGAATAATGCCCGCAACACATGCAGACAAACCAATAATGCCATGTCCATAGCGTTGCAACATTGAAAAGGTGGTGCGGGGTTTGTAATAAAAGTTTGAAACATGGGACTCGCTTACCAACTTTACAAGATTGTGATAACCCTCATTAGTTTTAGCTAACAGCAGCAGGTGATACAAATTAGGTTTGGTATCAGTTCGCAACGTTTCATCGGTCGTGAAATAGATTTCACAACCATAGATGGGTTTTACCCGCACGCCTGTCTCGACTTCAAGCGCATCACAGGCGGCGCATAGCTCCGGCACACCCGACATAACACCATGATCAGTAATGGCAACAGCCGGCATGCCCAGCTCAATTGCGCGACGCACCATGTCTTTAATGTGAACCGCGCCATCAAGCAAGGAATATTCTGTGTGGTTATGCAGATGTACAAATGCCATATGATGCGCCTCGTATTTTTTGACTCATGCGCAGTGTTGTGTTACGGCTACATTTAAGCGCTTATTTTATGTCTTGCTGCAGCAAGCTGTGTTTCGTACCATATAAGATTATCTTTTTGCACCTCAAGCTGAGATGCAGCTACTTCATCGGTACTTGCCTGCAACTCAAGTATGTGAGCCTTTGTGCTTTCAATGTGGCTTTGCACATCTGCAATATCAATCTCATCAACCGCACAACCCATACGTCCCATAACAATCAGTCGATCATCAGACATTTGTGCTACGCCACTAAAGATAGCAAAACTTCGTTTCTCGCCCGATGTAGTATCATCGCCCAGCGTTACCGTTACCACGCCGGGAGTGGTTTTAGCCACAATCTTTTCGTGCCGAGCCAGCACACCAAAGCTACCCAGCTCTCCGGGAACCGAAACGTGCGTGACAACCCCATTGAATAATTCACGCGTAGGGATGACGATTGTGCAGAGAAACTTAGGCATTCGCTTCTTCCTTCATCATCTCATCGTAGGCTGCGTAAACCTCCTCGATAGCACCCTTATACACAAAGCACTGCTCGGGAATATGATCGCACTTGCCGTCAATGATTTCGCCAAAGGAACGCACCGTATCTTCCATCTTGACGTATTTACCTGGATTGCCCGTAAATACCTCAGCTACATGGAAGGGTTGACCCAAATATTTTTGGATTTTGCGAGCACGATTCACGGTCAGTTTTTGATCTTCGGACAACTCATCCATACCAAGAATGGCAATAATATCTTGCAAGTCGCGATATTCTTGCAAAATCTGCTGCACACCAACCGCCACGCGGTAGTGCTCCTCACCCACAATTTCTGGGTCAAGCGCACGCGAGGTAGAGTCAAGCGGATCAACAGCCGGATAAATACCAAGCTCGGCAATGGAGCGAGATAAAACCGTACGAGCATCAAGATGAGTAAAGGTTGTTGCCGGTGCTGGGTCGGTCAAGTCATCAGCAGGAACGTAGACGGCCTGCACCGAAGTGATAGAACCTGTCTCGGTCGAAGTGATGCGCTCTTGTAAGTCACCCATCTCGGTTGCAAGTGTAGGCTGATACCCTACCGCCGAGGGCATACGACCAAGAAGAGCCGATACCTCAGATCCTGCTTGAGTAAAGCGAAAGATGTTGTCAATAAATAGTAGAACGTCTTGACCCTGATCACGGAAGTATTCCGCTTCGGTAAGACCCGCCAATCCAACGCGAAGACGCGCTCCAGGAGGCTCATTCATCTGCCCATAAACCAAACAGGTCTTATTGATAACACCCGATTCACTCATCTCAAGGAAGAGGTCGGTTCCTTCACGTGTGCGCTCGCCCACACCAGTAAACACGGATGTGCCGCCGTGCTCTTGTGCAAGGTTATTGATAAGCTCTTGGATAAGAACAGTTTTACCAACACCTGCACCACCAAACAAACCCGTCTTACCACCGCGCACATAGGGTTCAATCAAGTCAACAACTTTAATACCCGTCTCAAAAATCTCAGTTTCAGTGGTGAGCGTTGCATAGTCAGGTGCTGGATGGTGAATTGGCATGTATTGTTTAACTTTAGGCATGGGGCCACCATCAACTGGCTCGCCCATAACATTCCAAATGCGGCCAAGTGTTTCTGGTCCAACAGGCATCATGATTGGGGCACCGGTATCAACAGCATCCATGCCGCGCATCATGCCATCGGTTGATGACATAGCAACCGTACGTACAATGTCGCCTGGCAGATGCGTCTGGACCTCAAGCACTGTGCTGATCTGACCAGCAGGTGTTTCACCCTTGACGGTTAAAGCATTGTAGATAGCGGGCATCTCGCCTGGTGCGAACTCGACGTCAACGACAGCTCCGACGATGCGGATGATGCGACCCGTCGCCCCCTTTTCGGTTTTCGTGGTTTTAGCCATTAGTTATCCTCCAAAGCTGCTGCGCCGCCCACGATCTCAGATATTTCGGTCGTGATGGCACCCTGACGTACCTGATTGTAAAGTCTTGTGAGCGTTGTAATCATATCGCTTGCATTATCGGTTGCGGCTTTCATAGCCGTTCGACGCGCGCCCTGCTCTCCTGCAGCGGAATCGATAAGAGCAAAATAGAACATACCCCGAATATAGGCATCCAGCAAATACTGCATTGCCGAAGATGCATCGGGTTCGAAGGCAACATCACCTTCGAGAGGTGGTCTTTCACGCTCAACGAAGTCTTTGAATATGTCCTTTTCTTGAGGCTTGATACCAAGGATATCTGCAAAACGACGCTCTTCAATGGGAAGCACTGGTTCGACTACCAAACGCTGTTCGGCAGCATTTTTCGCATGATTGAAGACAATCAAAACCTCGTCAATGCGCCCCTCGATGAAACTTGAACTTGCATACTGAGCAATCTGGGTTGCTTCCTCATAGCTAGGATCAGCCGATACGTCACGAAACTCTAGCACCGGCTCGATACCGCGATATTTTAGATATGCAATCCCCTTCTTGCCACAGGCAATAATTTCACACTCGATACCCTGCGCCTCTTTGTGTTTCATAATTCGCTCTGTCTCGCGCAGCACATTGCTGTTAAAGCCACCCGCAAGTCCGCGATCTGATGTAAGAACCACAATCAAGGTTCGCCGTATTTCTGCGTGCTTCTTTAACAATGGCTCGTTGTCCAGCGAGATATGGCGAGCCGTACTGACAAGAGCATCCGATACCGCATTTGCCCAGGGCAGCGCATTGGTCATACGATCCGATGCCCGTCTAATTTTTGCAGCTGCCACCATTTCCATAGTGCGCGTAATTTGCTTCGTCGATTTGACAGAGCTGATGCGCCGCTCTATATCGTGAAGATTGGGCATATCCTCACCTACCCTACGCCGTTACCGAAAACTGTGTTTTGAAGGTTTCGGTAGCAGCGCTGAGTTCTGCTTTGATCTCATCGGTAAGCTTCTTTTCAGATGCAAGCTTCTCAAGCACTTCAAGCTTGGATGCACGCAAGAAGTCCATAAACTCCGTGCGGAAGCGCACCACATCAGAAACCGGAATATCATCAAGAAAACCCTCATCACCAGCATAAATGGCTGCAACCTGCTCGACAACAGGCATAGGATTATAGCGACCCTGCTTCAACAGCTCGGTCATGCGAGCTCCACGATTAAGCTGGTCTTGCGTTGCTTTATCCAAGTCACTGCCGAACTGTGTAAAGGCCTGAAGTTCACGATAAGACGCAAGATCAAGACGAAGAGAACCAGCAACCTGCTTCATTGCCTTCACTTGCGCAGAGCCACCGACGCGCGACACCGAAATACCTACGTCAACAGCAGGGCGCTGACCTTGATAGAACAGGTCGGTCTGCAGATAGATCTGGCCATCGGTAATTGAGATCACGTTCGTTGGAATATAGGCAGACACATCACCTGCCTGTGTTTCAATGATAGGAAGAGCTGTGAGTGAACCTGCGCCATTCTCATCAGAGAGTTTCACGGCACGTTCCAACAAACGCGAATGCAAATAGAACACGTCTCCCGGATATGCTTCGCGTCCCGGAGGACGACGCAGTGTCAACGACATCTGACGATAAGCTACGGCCTGCTTAGAAAGGTCATCATAGATGCACAAGACGTGCCGACCAGGATTATTCGCATTAGCAGGTTTACCGTCCTCGCCATTGTACATGAAGTACTCACCAATGGCAGCACCCGCCATAGGGGCAATATATTGCAATGGTGCCGAATCAGACGCTGTAGCTGCAACTACAATAGTGTAATCCATCGCACCATAGCGCTTCAGTGTGCTAACCACCTGAGCAACCGTTGAGGCTTTCTGACCAATGGCCACATAGATACAAATCATATCTTGGCCTTTTTGATTGATGATGGCATCAACCGCAATGGCGGTCTTGCCCGTTTGACGGTCGCCAATGATCAATTCGCGCTGGCCACGGCCAATCGGAATCATTGCATCAATTGCCAAGATACCCGTTTGCATTGGTTCGTGCACCGGCTTGCGCGCGATAACGCCAGGTGCCTTAAATTCAACAGGGCGCGTACCTTCTGCTTCAATGGGGCCTGCTCCGTCGATAGGCAAACCAAGCGGGTTTACCACGCGACCAAGCATTGCTTTACCCGCAGGGATCTCAACAATACGCCCAGTTGTCTTTACCTGATCGTTTTCTTTGATCGCAGTAACATCACCAAGGAGCACGGCTCCTACTTCGTTCTCTTCGAGGTTTTGAGCTAGACCATAGACAAGCTCGCCCCCTGCCCCGACAAATTCAAGAAGCTCGCCAGCCATGGCACCTTTGAGACCATCGATGCGCGCGATGCCGTCTCCAATCTGAACGACCGTACCAACTTCGCGGGACTCGACATTGACTTCAAGATTTTCGAGTTGTTTGCGCAGTGCCTGATCGATAGACTGTGCGGTGATTTTTGTCACGAGCGTTCACCTCCATCCGTAATTTTCGTGAGCATGCTGCGGGCATGATCTAACTGCGCAGTAATGCTTGCGTCAATCCGTCTGCCATTCGCGCTCATGATAATGCCGCCGAGAATCGAAGCATCAACGTGCTCGTTTAATACAACATCGGTGCCAAGATCGGCGGAAAGTTTCTTTGTAATTTTATCGCGCAACACCTTGGTAAGAACAACTGCCGTGGTTACATCTACAACCGTTACATTCAAACGATTGTGAAGCTGTTCCTCATAGTCGGCGCATACGCGCGCAAGCTTGCCAATGTCTTGACGCTCTGCCATCACAGCAAGCACTTCGACAAGCAGCGGATCACAATCTGCAAACAGTTCGTGGACTTTCTTGTTTAGCTCCTGTGGCGTTTTCATGGAATCAGAAAGCGCATCGCACGCACCAAGCGATGAGCGTATCACCTGCGTCACAAGATTAAGCTCGTTGCGAATAGTAAGCGCGCGATCTTTGTCCCCCTCTTCGCATGCAGCATCAAGTAACACGCTGGCATAGGTTGCAACTTGTTCCCGTTCAACAAGGCGATTAGCTGCCATTGAAACCGCCCGCCTCGTTCATATAGTGCTCAATAAGCTTGCGGTGTTCGTCCTTACTTAAGTCTTCCCCGATCAAGCGTGCAGTCAAAGCAATTGAAGTGTCTACTACCGTACTTTGCAAATCGGCAATTGCTGCCTTCTTTTCGGCTTCAATAGCACCACGTGCTTTCTCAATAATGCTTTCAGCCTCCGCCTGAGCACGGGCGGTAATGTCTGCTTTGGAATTTTCGCCAACTTCTTTGGCCTCAGCAATAATCTGTGCAGCCTGGGCCTTGGCATCAGCTAGTTGCTGGCGGTATTCCTCAAGTATGCGTTCGCTTTCAATGCGTGCTTCTTCGGACTTCTCAAGAGCTTCACGAATCGTATTCTCGCGCCGCTCCAGCATGCCTTCAAACAGTGGCCAGCCAAATTTCCCAAGGATGATCGCAAGGATGATAAACCCCACAAGCATCGGTACGAATTCCAGCATGTCCGGCAACATAGCCGAAAGCCCCGATGACGAACTCCCTTCCTCAGATGCGAAGGCAAGCTCGGGAAAAACGCCGGCAGCAAGCGCGACAAGACCGAAGAGCCCTCCCGCTCGGATACCTACTTTCAACGCTTCGGCGTTCACATAAACCTCCTTTAGCCTTGTACGGCGCGTAATCCGGTAATACGGACAAGGCTTATACAAACACAAGAATCAGTACGAGAATAAAGCCTATAAGACCAAGCGCCTCGATCATTCCAGCAGCGATAATGAAGGTCTTGAACATGCTAGCCTCAAGCTCGGGTTGACGCGCAGAAGCGGTACAGCAGCCATAGCAGGCGATAGCAATACCAATGCTAACGCCGATTGCCCCAAGGCCATAGCCGACGAGCAGCAGGGAAGTCATATCCATAACGAGTTCCTCCTTCAGCTTGTTTTCGGACCTTTCCCGAAAACCATCTTCCTTTTATATCCCAACAGCGGTCATGCCGCCGGTGAAACCATATATGTAGGCCTAAGCTTCTTTACGTGTCAGCCACAACCCGTACAGTTTTACACTGATTAGTGATCTGACGTTGCAATTGAGATATAGATGGCAGACAGGATTGTAAACACATAAGCCTGCAGAAATGCCATCAGACACTCAAGCGCATATATGATCACCAACAGGAAAATCCACATGATAGACGGCAGAGCCAACCACAGCTGATCGTTTTGAATAGCAAACAGAATAAAACAGCTGGTAAGCAAACTAAAAATACCCAGTACCATATGGCCAGCAAACATATTGCCATACAGTCGAACAGCGAGCGTGATTACACGAAGTATTAAGGATATAAATTCAATCAGCCAAATAAGAGGCACAATAACGACAGGCAGACCTGATGGTGCCAAGGATTTCAGATAACCTAAGCCACCATGTGCTTTGATGCCCCAATAATTGAAGTATACAAAGGAACTGATCGCAAGCGCACAGGTAATACTAATAGTACCTGTTGGTGTCTTGGCGCCTGGAATAAGACCAATTACGTTAGATATCAGGATAAAAAAGAACAGTGTTGCAAGAAAAGGAATGTGGCGCTTGTATCCGTGCCCAATGATGCCTGCACCTATCTGCTTGCGCACTAATTCGTATCCAAATTCAACCATGTTCGTAAACTTACTGTTTGGAACAAGCTGAAGTTTGCGCCCCACAGTCATAACGAGTGTTACTACAAGAATCCAACAGATGATCATCCAGAATACGAAGTTGGAGAACCCAGGAACAATCCAAGCCGTACTCAAAGATTCTTGAAGATGCTCGACGTTAGCTCCTACCCACTCCAGAGGGTTAGCGTATTCCACGAAGCCTACCTTCCTTCTTGCTGCTTTGTTACTCGTTGGCGTGACGTAAGCGTTGCAATACCAAATCCAAGGATTGCCATCACAAATGTCAGCACTTCTGCCAAAGCAAAGGGAACAATGTAATCAGGCGCAACAAAAAAGCATGTAAGGGATGATCCCATAAGAATGACTGCCGATACAAGCAAAGCAAGCATGAGAAGCGCCATCTGCTTGAACAGACCTTTCCGAACTGTTCGTTTTGCCCCATAAAACCCTACGGTATAAGGAACAAAGCTTCCTGCACCAACCACGATGCCGAGCGCTATCGCAGCAGCCATACCCCCGCTTTCCCTTAGAACACATCTTCAATGTGCACCCCTGTACAAAGACCATCGCTTATCATAAAGGAAACTACGCACTAACTGAGGGTAATTGCCGAAAAGAATTATTTTTCTTGTAATTACAAGACACAAAAAAGCATCAAAACAAAAGCAAAAGAACATGTGTGAATAGAGTCCATACAAAAATAGGCACGCGTTGGTATGAGAAAAATTAGGCAGGGCACCTGTCTTGTACGCCCGTCTCGCTTGTTTCACCAAAGATCCTGACAGTGATATCGGATTCCTCAAGCATGGCAAGGGAGAGTTCGTCTGGGTACGGGTTTTCATAGACAATTTCTACAATACCAGCATTGATAAGCATTTTGGTGCATACTACACAGGGCTGTGTAGTGATATAAATGGATGCCCCTGCAATACTAATACCATAGCGTGCCGCTTGGATAATGGCATTTTGTTCGGCGTGTAAACCGCGAGAAATCTCATGGCGCTGACCTGAAGGAACACCAAGTTTTTCGCGTAGACAGCCAGTTTCTGCACAATGACGAACCCCGTTTGGAGCGCCATTATAGCCCGTTGCCAAGATGCGACGATCTTTCACAATGACAGCCCCGACGGCGCGGCGCAGGCAGGTTGCACGCGTCGCGACCTCGAAGGCAAGCTTCATGAAGTAATCGTCCCAGCTGGGACGATTCCATGGATCAGGATTCAAATCAGTTGCCATAAGGACGCTCCTTTTTCGTATACGTCGTATACGCTGCACAGATGACAGTACTCACGAGTATAGGGGCACCCTTACAGCAACCTTGTAGTTTGCTAAAACCCAAGCGCTACGTGAGCCCCTAGAACTCAGGATAGAGTGGGTGCTTCTCGATGATAGCGGAGATACGTTCTTTAATCGTAGCGATTTTTGCTGCGTCACCCGCATTGAATACGGCCTCGGCAATGCAGCAACCCACCTCGTAGAACTCATCGGCATTAAGTCCGCGCGTTGTTGCAGCAGCAGAACCCACACGAATACCACTGGTAACAAAGGGTGAACGAGGCTCGTTGGGGATGGTGTTCTTGTTGACCGTGATGCCAACTTCTTCCAGAAGATGCTCAGCATCTTTACCGGTAACATCGGCAGGCGTGAGATCAACCAAGCACAGATGATTGTCGGTACCACCCGAGATAAGCCGCAGGCCTCCCTCGGTCATGCCGCGACCAAGCGCAGAGGCATTTGCGACCACGCGCTCGATATAATCTGCAAACGCAGGCGTAAGTGCTTCACCAAATGCAACAGCCTTACCTGCGATAACATGCATAAGCGGGCCACCCTGCAAACCAGGAAAGACTGCCTTGTCAATCTTTTTGGCAATCTCTTCATCATTTGAAAGAATGAAGCCACCACGCGGGCCACGCAGCGTCTTATGGCTTGTAGAAGTAACCACATCAGCATACGGTACCGGGCTTGGATGTGCGCCTGTGGCCACAAGACCGGCAATGTGAGCCATATCAACCATGAAATAGGCTCCTACTTCGCGTGCAATAGCAGCCATGCGCTCGAAGTCAATCACGCGAGGATACGCAGACGCACCACCGACTAGTAATTTTGGCTTGACTTCTTTTGCTACACGCTCAAGGTCATCGTAATCAATTGCTTCAGTCTCTGAACTAACTCCATAGGAACAGAAGTTGTAAAGAATACCCGAGAAATTAACTGGCGAGCCGTGGGTAAGATGACCACCATTATCAAGGCTCATACCAAGTACTGTGTCACCCGGCTTGATAAGTGCTGCATAGGCCGCATAGTTTGCAGTTGCACCCGCATGCGGTTGCACATTGGCAAAATTACATTTGAACAGCTTTTTCGCACGATCGCGTGCAAGATCTTCGGCAATGTCAACCTTTTCGCAACCACCGTAGTAACGCTTGGATGGATAGCCTTCTGCGTACTTATTTGTTAACACACTGCCAACTGCATTCATAACCGCCGGAGAAGTGAAGTTTTCCGAAGCGATAAGCTCGATTGTTGAGCGCTGCCGGTTCAGCTCTGCAACAAGCGCTTCGGCAATTTGGGGATCGGTTTTCGAAACGTATGAAAGATCCATCTTATGGTCTCTCCTTTCTGGACGTTTGTCTGAAGCACGCCCCGTCAGATGAAGGCCTTGCACGATCGTACATAAAAGGACGAGCAAGGCATGATGCGTATAGTATACGCCATGAAGTACGCCTGAAGCTATCACCTAGTTATCGCGCTTCCGTAGACGGTATCATCCACCTGTGCTTGACCACACAACAGATCTATTATTCTTAGTTCTAGTAATCCATAATTTTGCTACAATTTTTTTAATTTATCGGATACAAAGATAGGAGATTCTCATATGAATTGTCCAAAATGCAAACATGAGATTCCTCAAAGTGCCTCATTCTGCCCCGAATGTGGCTCTGTGGCTGCAGGCCCTCAAGAAAACTCAGAGGGTGCAATCAGTTCAGAAACACCTAATTTAGATAATTCCACAATCACGGCTATACCTTCAGATTCTCAATCCGAATTTTCCTCTGCTAATACCACTGTGAATTCTACGGGGGGGGGGGGTGTAACCCCGTCCTCAAAGCCGAATATGCAATCTAGCATTAATGTATTTAGCACTCTCAACAAACAAGCGCGTTACAGCATTATTGCTGGTAGTGCTGTCGTTGTAATCATTCTCATTGCTGTTATAGGTTCAACCCTTTTTGGGGGAATATCAGTTGATATTGCGCGACAAGCTTTTGAAAATCAAAGTTCCTTAGCAACTAAGGGAGCCGTATCTTCTACCTACACTGATGCAACCACCTATGAAATAACAGAATTTAATATTGAATCAGAAGAAGCCGTTGAGCTCACTTCTGCTGAAAGCGCACTGTCTAGCATGTTGTATGGCACTGATACCATTCGTGCTGTAACTTGTTCAGGCAAAGTAACTAACGAAAGTTTTGAAACAGAATTTATTGCTGTAGTTTATGTTGGAAAAGTAGACAACGAGTGGGTTGCCCTTGACTCCGCAAGCGCTGATATTGTCAGCACAACAACCATTCCGCTCAAAGGTGTTGATTCTATGGGCATTTCAAGTAACTCAGATGCCACATATTCCAACTTTTCTTCTACTCTTGAAGAATCAAACGGAACCTACACATCTTCAGCAACCATGACCGAGACATATAATTTCTGGTTTGGAACCGATACAGCACAGGTATCCCAAGAGTTCACCTTTGATCCCGACTCAGGTTGGCAAGCAGTTGATAGCATTCTTAGAAACGATACCTCGACTACCTTTAATATAGAGGGATACGTACTCCAAGCAACGGGCGTAAATGATATGGTCACCAGTACAATCACTTTGCATGATGCCGATGATGAGAACATGAGTGCAGATTATTCGATCGTTGCCACCATTCCCGAAGATAGAACTGCCTGGTATAAAGACTTCACTTCCGAGGGCACTGCTGTCGTCACAATAGTCCATGACTATGGAAAGGAATCCATTACACTTACCATAGAAGATGAAGAAAACGGTGTCTCATTCAACGGATCGATTAGTTCGTTATCAAGCGCAACATATCGCGCCAGCGTTATAACGAACGATAAATGGTATACGGGGATTTTTGCGAGTGACTCATACGATATAACCTTTGATCAAACCTTGACCTACACACTAAGTAAGGCGAGTTCTAGCTAAAATATGACAAGCCTTAGAATTTGGACAGATTCTAGCCGATACATTAAGTTTCAAATTGGACACAAAACGTCAAACATGCATGCAAAAAACCAGTAAGCAACTACCTATCGTATGTCTTGGATAAAAATCCTAAGGATTGT
>CAZXOF010000020.1:0-16570 GCA_964642255.1 uncultured Eggerthellaceae bacterium
GCTATTTCGCACATGGAGGTATTTTGCCCTATGTACTTCGTCAGTTGGTGAATAAGCCAGTTAGTGAATAATACAGTTGCCTCACAATGAGAGTGCCTTATAATTTTCACTTAATGTTGTCATAAGTTTCATGATTGAGATGTCTGTTCTCTTGATACGTTGATCGATAGCGCTTTTGATGGTGGTAGCATTTTTCAGATGAACGCGTGGGTCGGTGTTGTTCTCCCCACTCACACATAGCATCAAGGATGGGGATAAGTGACTGCCCGCGCTTGGTGAGACTGTATTCAACCTTGGGCGGAATCTGTGGGTATTCTTTTCGGTATATAAGGCCGTCGGCCTCAAGGTCCTTAAGCGTTGAACTAAGTGTTTTATATGAGATTGTGCCGAGGTATCGCTTGAGCTCATTGAATCGTACTACGTGGTACTCCATGAGGGTATACAGGATAAGCATCTTGTACTTACCTTGTATAAGCGACATGGTATACATGAAGCCAGTTTCTCCGAGATTGGCTTCATTAATGCAGGTTCGTGACATAACAAACTCCTTTGAAATAGCGTGTAGGCTTTACTGTGTGACTAGTGATTGATGCAGAGGAGGGAACCTCCGTGTACTTTTGCTTTCCTTTTGGTAAGTATCACACCTTAATGTGCGTACTTGTGAGTATTAAAGTTGCCCTTTATCTTAAAGGCAATAGCTTATGCTGATAATTAAAGGAGGAGTTATGCGCTACATCAATAACGAAGACTACGAAGAGATTTGTCGTGTGGTACAGATGTATGTAGATGGGTGTGCCCAAGGCAGTGGTGAGCTCATGAAACCTGCCTTTGCCGAGAGTGCCACCATCAACGGAGCACCTATTCAAGTGCTTTTTGATGACGTTACGAAGGCTGGTCCGACTGACTCTACCGATCATATTGATGTCCTTGAAGTAATCGGAAATATTGCAGTAGTACGCGTAATCCTGACGGACTATCATGGTAGCACCTACATTGATTATCACACGCTTCTCAAAGGCGAGGGCGGCTGGAAAATCATGGCCAAGGTATTTACCGAAGCCTAGAGCGCTGTATCCCTAGATTGCATTAGTGTATAGAAGATAAGTGTGATATGCCACAGCAAGCATCGTTGCTCGGTGTCTGCTGTGGTTTTCTTTTGGTTTTATTACGTAAAAAGCAATTCATTCAACGGATTACAATAAATGTCTCAACGTAGTAAGAGAAACGGAGATTTGTATGAAGGTTGCGCTCATTAACGGGAGTCCCCATGAGAAGGGTTGCACTTATACCGCGCTTCGTGAGCTTGCAGACACTCTAGAGGGTAATGGAGTAGATACGGATATTGTTTATCTTGGTAAAAAACCTATTGCGGGGTGTATTGCATGTATGAGCTGTCGAAAAACAGGTCGTTGCTTTGTTGATGATAAGGTCAATGAATTGCTTGATTCCCTTGATGAGATTGATGGGTTCGTTGTGGGTTCGCCGGTTTATTACGCCTCTCCGTCAGGTCAGATTATTGCTTTTCTGGATCGGTTGTTTTATGTGGCCGGAGATCGTTTTAAGGGTAAGTTCGGTGCATCTGTGGTGAGCTGTCGCCGTGGAGGTGCCTCGGCGGCGTTTGATGTCCTTAATAAGTACTTCACGATAAGCGCGATGCCTATCGTTTCGTCGCAGTATTGGAACCAAGTTCATGGATCTACTCCTGATGAGGTGCAACAAGACCTTGAAGGTTTGCAGACGATGAGGACGCTCGGGAATAATATGGCCTGGTTGCTGAAACTTAAGATGCTTGGAGAAGGACACGGTATCACTTTTCCTATATCAGAAAATACGGTACGGACGAATTTCATACGATGAACTTGACGCTGCGTTCAAAGTGAATTCACCAGGTGGTACACGTAGGATAGCGTGTCCTTTTTGACTAATACATCCGTCTCCTATCGTTTGTTTTGCCAAGTTTATTTTCTTGAGGCGTAATTTGCTTAACAAGCAACGAAGAGTTGTGCGGATTTTGACCTATAGCTCATGCTGTGATTCACCGCTCAATTAAAGCCTGTAACCATAATGCTTCATGGTAGAGTTGTGACAACAATACAAATGATCATATTGTGTGAAAGTGTAGGCGCAACAGTAACGCGAAAGGGACGTCGTGGCACAAAAATCTGGAATTGATGCCTTATTAGAAGCTTTAAGGCAATCGGGTGTTGATATGGGAGGCGATGTTTTCGGGGGCGGAAATGCTTCAAGTAGCGAGAACAGAAGTCGTCGAGCAAGCACTGCTAGTAACAGTGGTACCCCGCCAGTTGTGAATCTTGAAGCCAACTTCATAGAAGCTATGCAAGGGTGGGGTAAGCGAGGCGTTATTCTTTCGGTAATCCTGATCGTAATTATTGCGCTTGCTGCGTACTGGTGGTTTCATCCACCCATCAATATTCACAGTGTTGATACCTGGGTGTTTCTCACCACTTTTATATTACTGCCGCTGTTTGTAGTGTTTCGCACCAAGTCAAAAAAGTATGCACGAGGGACAGCGAAAAAAGGCCAAAGCAATAGTAAAGCAAAAACCTTTAAGGTACTTTCTTTGCTTCCGCTTGGTGTTGTTGGCCTTGGTGTATTTGGAGCCATTGCATCGTTGGCCATCTTTCCGGGCAATGCCGAGCGATACGCAAACATACTTCAGGTCACCAATCGCGAATACACTGAAGATATTGAAGAGGTTAACTATTCAGAAATCCCTGTTATCGATCAATCATCTGCTATTAGACTAGGAAATACTCAACTTGGTTCTATTCCCGACTATGTGAGCCAGTTTGAAATTTCTGATCTCTATAGCCAAATTAACTATCAAGGTGAACCGGTGCGTGTAAGCCCGCTCGGTTATGCCGATCTATTCAAATGGCTCACGAATCGCGAGGATGGTATCCCGGCTTATGCATTAGTGAATATGACGACGCAAGAGGCCGAGATTGTAAGTCTGCCGGAAGGAGAGGGCATCAAGTACTCGCAATCCGAACCACTCGCACGCAATATCGATCGCTATGTCCAGTTGAAATACCCCTTCTATATGTTTGATGAGCTCGCTTTTGAGATCGATGAGGATGGGCATCCATGGTGGATTTGTCCGGTGCAGACACGTACGATAGGACTCTTTGGCGGAACAACTATATCGCGCGTTGTGCTGGTCGATGCAGTGACGGGCGAGTGTCAGGATCTTGCCATTGAGGACTGTCCGGAGTGGGTTGATCGCGCTTATCCAGCCAGCTTGTTGATTGAGCAATACAACTGGTATGGCGCTTATTCTGACGGATGGCTGAATTCATGGTTGGGTCAGCAAGGTGTTGTACAAACCACGCCGGGCACTGACGGTATGCAGGGGTATAACTACATTGCAAAAGATGATGACGTGTGGGTATATACCGGCGTGACCTCGGCGACATCTGATGACTCAATTGTTGGTTTTGTCTTGATTAACCAACGAACGGCTGAGGCGCATTTCTATACCATTTCGGGAGCAACGGAGGAGCGCGCTATGCTTGCAGCTGAAGGTGCGGTGGCCGACCTAGGCTATAATGCTTCGTTTCCGCTCCTTATTAATGTGGCGGGGCGTCCAACGTACTTTATGGCTTTGAAAGATAGTGTTGATACTCCCCAGCAGTTTGCCATGGTTGACATTCAAAGTTATCAAAACGTTGCGGTGGGCTCGACAGTGCAAGATTGTCAGAATAATTATATACAGCTTTTATCATCAACGGGTGTAGAGCTTGCAGGTACAACGGATGAAGCTGAGTTACTTGAAACTTCTGGTGCGATTTCGCGCATAACAGAAGGTGTTGTTGACGGTTATTCGCACTTTTATGTCATATTAGAAGGAAATGATGCTATCTATGACTTTGCCTTGCCTGATTTAATTGACATTGTGCTGTATCGGGAAGGTGATGAGATTTCATTTAGTTATCGTGGTGGAGAGTCTCCGTTTGTGGTGGAAGAAATTTTATAGTGCCACAAGACAAAGTTATATATAAATGATTCGTTTCTATAAAGTAGCGTGGCTTTATGCTCTGTCTGTACTGTGAGCGGGGTTTCTGGCGGAAAGGGGTGTGCTCAGGTGGGACAACATCTGACAGAACACGATGTGCGCAGCATTGCTGCATACGCTCGTATCGGCATGACCGATGACGAAATTGTTCAGATGACCGTTGATCTCAACAGCATTATTGACAGTCTTGAACCTCTTCTGGAATATGACCTTGAAGGAGTTCCTCCAACCTTTCATCCTATTGGAACCCTCTCTAACGTGATGCGCGAAGATTGTGAGACGACAAGCTTCACGCAAGAGAAAGCCTTGTCAAATGCTCCACATCAGCAGAACGGTTGCTTTCTTGTTCCGTCAATTTTGGGTGAAGGGGGCGATCAATAGTGTTCAGTCAAGCATTTGCCGAAATGGGTGTTGCCAAACTGCGGCAAGGTATTGTCAGGGGAACTTTTTCTGCGACAGAGATTGCCAAGGCATCGCTTGCACGTATAGAGACTGTTGATAAGTCTGTCCATGCCTTTCTTGAAGTATCCGAGCAGGAGGCACTTGCTGCTGCTCGTCGTATTGACGCGGCTTATGCCGCAGGTGATACCGATGCACTTGGTGTGCTTGCTGGTGTTCCTATGGCATTTAAGGATAATATGAATCTGCTGGGTACACATACAACGTGTGCCTCGAAGATGCTTGAGAACTATATATCGCCTTATACAGCAACCTGTGTTGCCCGTACACTAGAGGCAGACTGTATTCCACTTGGGAAGCTCAATATGGATGAGTTTGCGTTCGGTTCATCTACTGAAACCTCTGCTTTTGGCTCTACCTGTAATCCATGGGATCTCACGCGCGTTCCTGGTGGTTCCTCGGGTGGAAGCGCTGCGGCAGTTGCGGCAGGTATGTGTGTGGCAACGCTTGGTTCAGATACCGGCGGATCAATTCGTCAACCAGGAAGTTTTTGTGGCGTTGTTGCCGTAAAGCCGACCTATGGTGTGGTGTCACGCTATGGCGTGGTCGCGTTTGGAAGCTCGCTTGATCAGGTAGGGCCTTTCACGCGTTCGGTTGAGGATGCAGCATTAGTTATGAATGCGCTTTCTGGTCGGGATGTACTTGACTGTACAAGTCAAGAGGTGACAACAGATTTCACGGAACGCCTTGCAGAAGGTGTGCGTGGTATGCGCATTGGTATTGTGCAAGAGTTTTTAGAGGCTCAAGGTTTGTCGGCTGAGGTGCGAGCAAAGGTAGAGGAAGCTGCAGAAGCACTATGTAGTGCTGGTGCTGAACTTATTGAAGTGGAGCTGCCGCATGCGCGTTCGGCTATGAGTGCCTATTATGTGCTTGGACCGTGTGAGGCATTTTCAAATCTTGCTCGCTTTGATTCGGTTCGCTATGGCTATTGCGATCCAAATCATATCGATTTAGGCGGGCAGTACGAGGCAAGTCGTTCAGTGGGATTTGGTTCTGAGGCGCGCAGGCGCATATTATTAGGTAGCTATTTACTTTCCTCGGGAGTCTATGACAAGTACTATTATCCGGCACAGCAGGTAAGAACCCTTATTACGCAAGATTATATGGATGCCTTTGAGCGTGTTGAGTGTATTCTGACTCCTGTGTCACCACGTACGGCATTTCATTTTGGCGAAGTGTCCGATCCAACGGATATGTATTTGTCGGATATGTTTACGATATCAATCAACATTGCAGGCAATGGTGGCATGAGTATGCCGGTTGGTGTAGGAGCAGAGAGTGGCTTGCCAGTAGGTGTTCAACTTATTGCGCCGGCCTTCAAGGATGAAAATATGTTGCGCGCAGCTGCTGCGCTTGAAACTATATATGGCAAGGCGCCTGTTGCGCCTGATTTTGCCTCAGAAGCAGCACTCTTGCAAGCAAACGTCGTCGCGAATAAAAAGGCCGGTGAATAGTTGTGAAAACGCTCGAGGCAGTACTGTGTGACTGGGAAGCAATCATCGGTCTTGAGGTTCATGTAGAGTTAACCACACTAAAAACAAAGATGTTTTGTGGCTGCAAGCTTGAGTTTGGAGCACAGCCGAATACCCATACCTGTCCGGTATGTCTTGGTTTGCCCGGTGCTCTTCCGGTGCCAAACAAGGCAGCCATTGAATCCATTGTGCTTGCTGGCTTAGCAACAAATTGTGACATCGAAAAACGTTCGATGTTTTATCGCAAGAACTATATGTATCCCGACATGGCAAAGAATTTTCAAACGACGCAAGGCCCCGTTGCGTTTTGTATGCGAGGGCATCTTGATCTTGAGGTTGATGGCCCTGCATCGCGCGAACGCTATGGCCTTGACGAACTTGCTTTAGATGCGTCAACGGAAAACATCACACGTACGGAAGATGGTTATACCGCACGCATAGGTATCACGCGCATTCATATGGAGGAAGATGCTGGCAAGATGGTGCACTTCGGCGGTGGCGAAGGGCGCATTGCGGGCGCAACACATTCGCTGGTGGATTACAACCGAGCCGGCACACCCTTGATTGAGTTGGTGACCGAACCCGATCTCCGTACGCCAGAAGAAGCGCGCCTTTTCATGCAAAAGCTTCGCCAAATATATCTGGCTCTTGGTATCTCTGACTGCTCAATGGAAGAAGGCTCTCTTCGTTGCGATGGCAATGTGTCGCTCCGTCGGCGCGGTACAACAACCTTCGGTACGAAAACTGAGCTTAAGAATATGAACTCGTTTAAGAATCTTCATGATGGGCTTGCCTATGAAATTTGCCGTCAGGCCTCAGTGCTTGAAGAAGGAGGCGTGATCTATCAGGAAACACGGCATTGGAATCCTAGCCAGAAACACACTATTGTCATGCGCGTAAAAGAAACTGCTGATGACTATCGTTTATTCCCTGAACCTGATCTAGCGCCGTATGATCTGAGTGATGCCTTCATCGAAAAGGTGCGAGCAAAACTGCCCGAATTGCCCGATGACAAAGCAAAGCGTTTTTCACAACACTTTGGATTGCGCCTCTATGACGCGCGACACTTAGTTGATCACCGCTCAACGGCAAGCTTTTTTGAGGCTTGTATGGAATGCGCTGACGCGGATGCATCTGATCTTGCAAAACCAATTGCCAATATTGTCATAAATGATATTGCGGCCTTAATGAATACCGACGAGTCTTTTGATGTTATGACCTGCGCATTAAGTCCAAAGCGCATGGTTGCCCTGATTCGCTTGCAGTTGCAGGGTGTAATTTCATCAAAACAGGCAAAAGAGGTACTTGCCGCAGTGCTTGACGAGGACACTGATCCTGAAGCTATTGTTGAGGCACGGGGTATGCGACAGATATCTGATACAGACGCCATTGAAGCGGTTGTAGATGAAGTGCTGAGCAAAAGTCCTGATGAGGTTGCTCGTTATCGCGATGGCAATATCAAACTTATTGGCTTTTTTGTTGGCCAATGTATGCAAAAGATGCGCGGGCAGGGTAATCCAAAGCTTATTAACGAAGTGCTTGTAAAAAAGCTTAGTGAATAGGCTTGCTTTTTACGTTAATGGTATAGGAGCTGTCAGGAACGCTATATTGAGATCAACGAAAGTCGAAATACCGGCAACTGTGCCAGCATTGCTGTATTGCCAGATCGCAAAATCGAACTGTGCCGATGGGGTTGAAACGTTATATTCCGCAAACCATACGGCACGATTTTCTGTCACAGAAACTTGATAACGCGCCATGTCAGCTGCATTACCGTATAGTATTGCGGAATAGCCCGCTTCTTCAATGCGTGCACAAAAGGCCTCGGCGCAGGTAGTTAGGGTTTCGCTGTCAAGATTGTTTGCACGACCGCTTGAATCGGAGACAGGTTCGTGATCAAATGCCACTGGATAGGTAAGATCGCGTCCTGCAAGTAGTGACAATACAAACTCGGCTTCTTCTAAGGCTTCTTCAACGGTGATTGCTTGTGAAAAGAAGTAGGCTCCTACGTCAAGTCCAGCAGCAGTGGCGCCATCAAGATTTTCTGCGTAGTAGGTATCGGCAAGAAGTCCGCCACTGGTATAGCCGCGATATCCGACACGCACGAAAACAAAATCAATTCCATCAGCCGCAACAGCCTCCCAGTCGATGACGCCTTGATAGTGTGATACATCAATTCCAACGCGCGAAACAATTTGTCCGTTTTCTGAATAAGTTAATCGTCCGTTCTCATCGACTCCTAATCCTTCCCATGCGTAGGGGCTTTCATAGGCGGCTTCCTCGGTTGTATCATCTGCGTTTTCGACGGTATCACTCGCCTTTGATGGTGTAGACACAGAAGAATTACTCAGAAAAAAGATCCCCATAATAACAAGAGCGGTGAGCATAACGCTGCAAGTGATAATAATCACTGATACAGGAAAGCGTTGCGCTATGCGCGCGTGCCTAGCATGTGTATCCGGCATATTGGTACTTAAGTCGGGATTAGACATACAAAGCCCTCTCTCATGTGTTCACACAAGCTCTTGCGTACCAGAAGAGACCTTGCTATTATAGGCAGGATGTCCTCGTCTTGGTCGGAAACCAAGGCAACATTGAAGGAGAAACCATGAAACAAGGAATTCACCCGGACTATCTCGATTGCGTTGTTCGGTGTAGTTGCGGTAACACCTTTACTACGCGTTCTACCAAATCAGAACTCAAAATCGATATATGCAATGCCTGCCACCCTTTCTTTACAGGTCAACAGAAATTTGTTGACACAGGTGGACGTGTACAGCGTTTTGCGGATAAGTTTGGCTCTGCGAAAGACCTTGTTGCCGAGCGTGAGGCTGCCAAAAAGGCGAAACGCGTTGCTGCGAATGCCGAGCGTGAGGCTGCCAAAAAGGCAGAGCGTGAGGCAAAAGCTGCGGCTAAGGCAGAGCGTGCCAAGCAATATGCTGCCAAAGCAGAGGCCGAGGCTGCTCAGGCTGCCGAGAGAGCTGCTGCTGAGGCAGTAGCTGAAGCCGAGCAGAATCCCGAGGAAGTGCAAGCTGCTGTTGAAGCTGCTGTCGCTGAGGCGGTTGCTGAAGAAGCAGCTGATGCAAAGGATGCTGAATAATTTTGTTCTCGCGTATAGTTGCTGCGTGGTGTTGAATATAGATAACCTGCCATATTTGATTCACCAAAAGGACATCGGAGATATCTCCGATGTCCTTTTGAGTTTTCTTGGGTTAGCTTTGATACAGCGGGTTCTTATAGTGAATGTAACACGGATGGTTAATTAACTTGCTTGTTTGTTAGGTACCGGTCTTAGTTTCACATGGTTGTGCATTCTGTATGATTTGTCATTTAGCTTTTTGACGTTATGTATCTTTGATCCTGCCATAGACGATCTATCAAGCTTATATGTCACTTGCCATCACCTGGGCGACTCGTTTGCAATGAGCGATATGTACAGTATAGATACGCCCGGGCGCGTGGCGTTTGACAGGCTTATGTGAGGATGTTATTGTAGCCAACTGCGCCTCGCACGGGGCGTTTCTTTTCGTATGCATATCGCGCTATGAGCGCGTGCAGACATAAGGGTGAAGGGCGACTGCTTAAGGAGAGTCGCCAGATACAAGAAGGAGATTGAACGCTTTGCCTACAATCAACCAATTGGTTCGTAAGGGTCGTGCTAAGTCGGTAGACAAGAAAAAGACACCGGCTCTTAAGGGTAATCCGCAGAAGCGTGGCGTGTGCACGCGTGTCTATACAACCACACCAAAGAAGCCGAATTCGGCATTGCGTAAGGTATGCCGTGTGCGCCTGGTGAATGGTATTGAGGTTACAGCCTATATTCCGGGCATTGGTCACAATCTGCAGGAGCACTCAATGGTGCTTGTTCGCGGAGGCCGTGTGAGAGACCTTCCCGGCGTACGTTATAAGGTTATTCGCGCTGCGCTTGACTGCGCTGCTGTTGATAATCGTAAGCAGGCTCGTAGTCGTTACGGAGCAAAGCGCCCCAAGTAAAAGGGTAAGTCGCGCGGGCTTTTGATCATAGCGTCGCAGCTAGCTCTTCTTTTATGGAGTGCTTGTAAGGCGACATATGTCCTGATAGGCCTAATGGATGCATCAAGAGCGGCATCCCGAAGCGTGCAGAGCAGAAAGGTATTTTCAGATATGCCACGTCGTTCAGCAGCCGTCCGCCGTGAAATTCAGCCGGACGTACGTTACAACAATCGTCTTGTTACACAGCTCATCAATAAGGTGTTGCTTAACGGTAAAAAATCGCTTGCCGAAAGCATTGTGTATGGCGCCTTCGATATCGTCGAGAAAAAAACAGGCTCTGATCCGTTGTCGGTATTCAAGAAAGCAATGGACAATGTTCGCCCTACTCTTGAAGTGAAGCCGAAGCGCGTTGGTGGTGCCACTTATCAGGTGCCAATGGAGGTTGGTTCTCGTCGTGCTACAACGCTTGCCATTCGTTGGATTGTGGACTTTTCGCGCAAACGCAAGGAACATACGATGAAAGAACGTCTTGCTGCCGAGATTATGGACGCCTCTGAAAACACAGGTGCCTCTGTTAAGCGTCGCGAAGATCTGTACAAGATGGCCGAGTCAAACCGCGCGTTCTCGCACTATCGCTTCTAGGAAAGGGTTCGCAGGTCTATGGCAGACAAGATCACACTTGAGGATACTCGCAACTTCGGTATCATGGCTCACATTGATGCGGGCAAGACGACGACAACCGAGCGCATCCTTTACTACACCGGCAAGACCCACAAAATTGGCGAAGTCCATGATGGTGCAGCTACCATGGATTGGATGGAGCAGGAGCAGGAGCGTGGTGTGACTATCACCTCTGCTGCAACAACCTGCTTTTGGAGCTATCCGGGTGGTGAGAGTGGTGGCAAGCCGTATCGCTTCCAGATTATTGACACACCCGGTCACGTTGATTTTACGGCCGAAGTTGAACGCTCACTGCGAGTGCTTGACGGTGCAGTTGCAGTATTTGACGCGGTTGCCGGTGTGCAGCCGCAGTCTGAAACTGTTTGGCGCCAGGCCGAACGCTATGGCGTTCCTCGTATCGCCTTCATCAACAAGTATGACCGCGTAGGAGCCGACTTCTTTCATGCCATTCAAACCATGAAAGATCGCCTGAATGCTCCGGCGGTAGCAGCGCAGTTGCCTATGGGAGCAGAAGATGGCTTTTGGGGTGTTATTGACCTAGTAACAATGACTGCTTGGGACTTCAAGGCCGATGAAAAGGGCATGACCTATCCTGAGCCACTTGATGCTATCCCCGATGAGTTCAAAGAAGAGGCCGAGATTCGTCATCAAGAGCTTCTTGAAGCGGCTGCCGACTGCGATGATGAGCTGATGGAAAAAGTTCTTATGGAAGAGGAGATTTCCGTAGAAGAGCTCAAAGCCGCTATGCGCAAAGGTGTTATTGCCTGCAAGCTTAATCCGGTGTTTGTGGGTTCTGCTTATAAGAATAAGGGAGTGCAAGAGCTGCTTGATGCAGTGGTTGATTACATGCCTGCTCCGGTTGATGTTGAGGCGATTAAAGGTACCAACCCCGATACCAACGAAGAAGAAGAGCGCCCAAGTGATCCGAAGGCGCCGTTTTCTGCGCTTGCATTTAAGATTATGACTGACCCTTATGTTGGTAAGCTCACCTACTTGCGCATTTACTCTGGCAAGCTTGATTCTGGTTCATATGTCTTTAATGCGTCAAAAGGCAAAAAAGAGCGCATCGGACGTCTGCTTCAGATGCACTCAAACCAGCGCATTGATATTGAGTCGTGCTCTGCAGGTGATATTGTCGCGGTTGTTGGCCTCAAAGATACGACAACGGGTGAGACCTTAACCGATGAGGAACATCCAGTTGTTCTTGAATCTATGCAGTTTGCTGACCCTGTTATTGACATTGCTATTGAGCCGAAAACAAAGGCCGAGCAAGATAAGATGGCTATTGGTTTGCAAAAGCTTGCTGAGGAAGACCCAACGTTTCGTGTATCAACAAACCATGAGACAGGTCAGACAATCATTGCCGGTATGGGCGAGCTTCACCTTGAAATCATTGTGGATCGTCTGCTACGCGAATTCAAGCTTGAGGCGAATGTTGGTAAGCCGCAAGTTGCGTATCGCGAGACAGCAACGCAGCCAGTTATGGGCGCCGAAGGTAAGTTCGTGCGCCAATCGGGCGGTCGAGGTCAGTACGGACATGCTGTTATCAACATGTATCCGCAAGAGCCAGGTGCTGGCTATGAGTTTGAAAATAAGATTGTTGGCGGTGTAGTGCCCAAAGAGTATATTCCGGCTATCGATAAAGGTATTCAGGAGGCGCTAAACTCCGGTGTGCTTGCGGGATATCCTGTTGTTGATGTTCGCGTTGAGCTGGTTGATGGTTCTTACCATGAGGTTGACTCTTCTGAGGCGGCCTTCAAAGTGGCAGGTTCTATGGCAATCAAAGATGCGCTACGAAAAGGATCATCGGTCATTCTTGAGCCGGTTATGGCTGTTGAGATTGAAACTCCCGAAGAGTACATGGGCTTTGTTATGGGCGATATTCCATCGCGTCGTGGCATGATCCAAGGTCAGGAAAATCGCGGTAACGCTACTGTGATCAGTGCAAAGGTGCCGTTGAGTCAAATGTTTGGTTATGCAACGGATCTTCGCAGTGGGACGCAGGGGCGTGCTGTTTACACGATGCAGTTCGATTCGTATGAGCCAGTACCGAAGAGTGTGGCGGAAGAGATTATTAGCAAAGCTGGCGGTAACGCATAGGCGCCCGCGAGGCATGATGGAGGTAATGCAAGTGGCTAATCAAAAGATCCGCATTCGTCTTAAGGGTTACGATCATGAGATCGTAGATCAGTCTACGAAGCTCATCGTTGATACTGCCCAAAAAACGGGTGCTAAAGTGTCTGGCCCTATTCCGCTGCCAACGGAGCGCAATCTGTACTGCGTTATCCGTTCGCCGCATGTGAATAAAGACTCGCGCGAGCAGTTTGAGATGCGCACACACAAACGCTTAATCGACATTCTCGAGCCGACCCCGAACACGGTAGATTCGCTGATGCGTCTTGATCTGCCGGCCGGCGTCGATATTGAGATCAAGCTGTAAGGAGTGATGCTTGCCATGATTAACGCAATTTATGGAAAAAAGATTGGCATGACTCAAGTGTGGTCGGAAGACGACACCATCGTTCCCGTAACGGTTATCCAAGCTGAGCCGAATAAAGTTTGTCAGGTTAAAACAACCGAGACTGATGGCTATGAAGCTGTGCAGCTGGGTTTTGGCGCAGTCAAGCCGAAAAAAGTGAATCGCCCCATGGCTGGTCATTTTGCAAAACTTGGTACCGAGCCAACGCGTTATCTGCGTGAAGTGCGTGTAGAAAACGCAAGCGAGTACAAAGTGGGCGATCAGCAGACTGTTGCTGCTTTTGCCGATATTAAGAAAGTAGATGTGACAGGTATATCAAAGGGTAAAGGCTTTGCCGGTGTTATGCGTCGTCATGGCTTTTCGGGCGGTCCAGGTGGTCATGGCTCGCATTTTCATCGTGCGCCGGGTTCTATTGGCCAGTGCGCCACGCCGTCTCGTGTATTCAAGGGTTTACGGATGCCGGGACATATGGGATGTGACACCGTAACGGTTAGAAACCTCAAGGTAGTTCGCATTGATGAGGAGCAAAACCTTATTCTCGTGAAAGGTGCAGTTCCGGGCGGCAAGAACGGCATCGTTCGCGTCCGTATGGCCTAATAAAGCGAAGCATGCAAGGAGCTAAGATGGCAACGATTGAGATTAAAGACGCGAAGGGAGCGGCTGCTGGCACTGCCGAGCTTGCCGATACCGTTTTTGGCATTACGCCAAATATGCCGATTATGCATCAGGTTGTTCGCGCTCAACGCGCCTCATGGCGCAGCGGAACTCACTCTACGCGCACGCGTAGCGAGGTGAGTGGTGGTGGTCGCAAGCCGTGGCGCCAAAAGGGTACGGGACGTGCTCGCCAGGGTTCGATTCGTGCACCACATTGGCGTGGAGGCGGTGTTGTATTTGGTCCTCATCCACGTGACTATTCTTTCAAGGTGAATCGCAAGGAAGTTAAGCTTGCAATGCGCTCAGCGCTGTCTGCAAAACTTGCCGATGGTGAGCTGATTGTGGTGTCGGCCTTTGACTTTGAGAAGCCGTCCACCAAGGATGCAGTGGCTGCTTTGAAGGCGCTTGGTGTTGAAGGGCGTGTTACAGTTGTTGTTGCACCCGAGGATGAAAATGCTTATCTGTCGCTTCGTAATATTCCGACAGTGCGCATTATTCCTTCCTATGCGATTAACACCTACGATTTACTTGATAATAAGAAACTGCTTGTGACATCTGAGGCACTGAGCTACATTGAGGAGGTGCTGAAATAATATGCAGATGAAAGATCCGCGTGACATTATTATTCGCCCCATCATTTCGGAACAAAGCTATGACATGATGGAGGAAAGCAAGTACACCTTTGAAGTAGCAAAAGACGCTAACAAGATTGAAATCGCACAAGCTATTGAAGCAATCTTTGATGTGTCGGTTACCAAGGTTAATACGCTTACTACAAAGCCAAAACCCAAGCGCGTACGTTATCATTTGGGCAAGACCCGTTCTTGGAAAAAGGCCATTGTCACGCTTGCCGAAGGTGACAGCATTGAGCTATTTGCCCAGTAAGTACTTATAGCAAACACGCTGCTCTTTTCTATGAAAGGTAGCAGTGTATACAGCGTGTAAACCTCAAAGCCCTAGGACAAGTGTTCTAGGGCTTTCTTCGTTCATAGTGTGTATAAGGGTACAGTGTGTTTATATAAATTCGGGAAAGTTGTTGCGCACATCGATACCAAGTGTAGCGCATCTTAGTGTGCCAACATAGGTTCGTGCTTCCTGTAAAAGCAATCCAGGTTTATAGGTAAGCATTGTGATCGTTTCATCGGCTGAAACGCAAGGGTTCGCCGCTAGGCCTGTCTGGGCTGATAGACCACTTGGAACATCGGCTGCTATAATAGATACTCCTGCCGCATGGGCGGTATTGATTGCATCGACCCAAGCATCAAGCGGATTGCGCAAAACTTTACCGGAAAAACCTGTTCCAAGTAATGCGTCGACTATAACGTAGGATTGCTTGCAGAGTATAGTGACTTCATGCACGGATGGAGCTATAAGGACGCGCAAATTGTTTTCGTTGCATGCTGTGTGAGCAAGAATTGAGAGCGCCGTTGTTCGTGCTGGTTCGGTACGTAGATCACCTGGAGTCATCGTAGTTGCAAGCGTTACGTAATATCCCGCATCTGCAAGCAACTTTGCTGCAACCCAGCCGTCGCCACCATTGTTGCCCGATCCTACGAGTACAGCGATGTTACACGGGTCAGTGACTCTTCTGTGCACTGCATCTGCAACTGCCGTGCCTGCTCGATCCATAAGAACCGCAAGTGATGTACCTGCCGCTTCAATTGCGCGCTCAAGTTGACTCACCTGAATAACATCAAGAATAGGCACTTCGGCTTGTATGTCGTTTGATTTGCACACCATGATCGTCCTTGTCCATGTGGCATGCTATGCGCTTCGTATTGTAAATGCTATGCTGCTTGTAATGATACTTGAAATAAGAGCTATGAGCTGTTTGTCCTTATGTTTCATCAACAAAATATTTGAGCGGCTTATAGGCGGTAACAAGATCAGCAAGGCGCATACGTGCATTTGCGCTGCTTGTTGATGGAAGAGAGACGTGCTTAAGGTCGGGAAACTGTGGAGCACAGAGCTTTTGATAGAGTGCAGAAGCCTGTGTTCCGGTAGTAAAGATTGCCTTGATGGGAGCAGCCTTGATAACACGTGCAAGATCGTTTTGCTGCGGATTTATGATCGATGCATCAGAAGCTTTGGCGATATCACATGAAGCGAGTACATCCCATAGTGCGATATGGTGACACAGAACGAGCGTCTTTCGCTCGTCGTTTGTTGTGGGAATAGCTTCGTTCCATAGTGTTGCGAGTACATGCCAAAAGCGATTTTGCGGATGCCCATAGTAAAATCGAACTGCACGTGAGACTGGGGAAGGCATGGTGCCCAGTACAAGCGCACGCGATTTGTTATTAAAGATTGGCTCAAGAGGATGGGTTATATGTGTCCTCTCGCTCAAAAGTAATCCTTTGACTATACGAGTAATCTTTGCGTGCGATAGCTCTTGTATGAACAGCCGCACCTTAAGCTCTTTGCTCTGCGTGAAGTATAATGACGCAAAACAGAAAGCCCTTTCGGGGCTCCTAGCAAATCAAACGCCACCTACGTGGCAGCCCGAAGGCAAGTTTGGCTAGGCCGTATTTTGACTCGCAGTGTCGTTCTGACTGGTTGCAGAACGCGCCTATAGTAGCACGGCCGAGGGAGAAGGGGAAGCCCATGGATTTACGGCACGCTCAGAACTACAGCATCGGTCTTGATGCGGGAACCGGATCGGTGGGCTGGGCGGTAATCAATGAAGATGGAGAACTCCTTCACTATAAAGGACGTCCTGCGTGGGGAAGCAGGCTTTTTAGCAGTGCTCAAACGGCACAGAACGCAAGAAAGAATCGCGGTCAGCGACGTCGCTACGTTCGCCGCACATGGCGTCTC
>CAZXOF010000021.1:0-640 GCA_964642255.1 uncultured Eggerthellaceae bacterium
GCAGGCCGATTTCGCCGGGCTGGTACTGTGGCCCAGCAGCAAGCGTGCCGTTAGCGAAACGCTGGCACATGCATTAAAACAACGATTAAACGACACTATTACCTGCGTTGGTGTATTTGTTGATGAGCAACCCGAACGTATTGCTCGCCTGTTTACACAAGGAATCATTCACATTGCGCAACTTCACGGACATGAGGACGAAGCTTATCTTGCACAGCTGCGCAGTTTGGCGCCTAAGCTAACACTGTGGAAAGCCTTTGTGATACGCACAGCTGATGATCTTATCCCAGCAAGCACAAGCTCTGCTGACCTTGTGCTCCTTGATGGCGGACTTGGTGATGGCCGTCCCTTTAATTGGAAACTGCTTTCTACTTTTGAGCGACCTTTTGCTCTTGCAGGCGGCCTAAACTGCTCAAACGTTGCTGACGCCATACGCTATTTACACCCAAACCTTGTTGATGTAAGCAGTGGCGTTGAATGCAGCAGCTGCCCCACCGGCGAACAGCCCCGCAAGGATGCTTCGCTTATACACGCGTTCATGACCGTCGTACGTACTGCATACGATATGACATTATGCAATACGCACTTGATCGCACACCCCAAACACTTATATAATGGATATTCCCCCAACTCAGACACG
>CAZXOF010000021.1:650-16227 GCA_964642255.1 uncultured Eggerthellaceae bacterium
CCTCACACTCTTATCTTGTGAGACTTCCCCCAGTTCATACGAGCACATAAACACAACGCAGACCTGCTTCATTGCCAGCACCGATAACTCTAAGAAAGGATAAGCTCATGACACAGGGACGCTTTGGCGTTCATGGTGGGCAATATATGCCGGAAACACTCATGAACGCTGTCATCGAATTAGAAGAGGCGTACGCGCACTATAAAGATGACCCGCAGTTTCAGACCGAACTGAATACACTGCTCAATGATTATGCTGGGCGCCCCTCACGTCTGTATTACGCCAAACGCATGAGCGCTAACCTTGGTGGAGCAAAGATATACCTTAAACGAGAAGATCTGAACCACACCGGCGCGCACAAAATTAACAACGTTATTGGACAAACCTTACTGGCACAAAAAATGGGTAAAACACGCGTGATAGCTGAAACCGGCGCAGGTCAGCATGGTGTTGCTACCGCGACAGTTGCCGCACTTCTAGGCATGGAGTGCGAAGTTTTCATGGGCAAAGAGGATGTTGAACGACAGGCGCTTAATGTGTATAAGATGCGTTTGCTGGGAGCTAAGGTACACGTTGTTACCAGTGGCACGGCAACCTTAAAAGATGCCGTATCAGAGACTATGCGCGAATGGACAAGCCGCATACATGACACTCACTATGTATTAGGAAGCACCGTCGGACCACATCCCTTTCCCACTATTGTTGGCGATTTTCAATCAGTCATATCTCAAGAAATAGCCACACAATGCCTTGCCATAGAAGGTCGCCTGCCCGATACTGTGATAGCTTGTGTTGGTGGTGGCTCGAACGCTTTAGGAGCTTTTCGCCACTTTATTTCTTCTCCTGAAGTGCAACTTATTGGCTGTGAAGCAGCTGGGCGAGGCATTGATACGCCAGAAACCGCCGCAACCATTGCCACTGGTAGCATTGGTATTTTCCACGGTATGAAGTCGTATTTTTGCCAAGATGAGTTTGGCCAGATTGCTCCGGTATATTCCATCAGCGCCGGGCTTGATTATCCTGGCATTGGCCCAGAGCACGCCTACTTACATGACAGCGGACGAGCACGCTATATAGCAATTACCGATGATGAAGCAGTAGAGGCCTTCGAATATGTCAGTCATACAGAAGGCATTATCCCTGCAATTGAGAGCGCACACGCGCTAGCATGGGCAATCAAGCAAGCACCCACGTGGGATTCAAACAAAATCATGGTGGTTGTGCTGTCAGGACGAGGTGACAAGGACTGCGCTGCCATTGCTCGTTATCGAGGGGAGGATATCTATGACTAACACAACATGCGAAACACACGCCACACACACTCAATACGCAATCAACTCTTTAACAGCGGCATTTGCACAGGGTAAGGCCTTTATCCCCTTTCTGACCTGTGGTGATCCTGACATGGAAACAAGTCGTGAAGTAGTGCTTGCACTCGCGCAATCCGGCGCATCTCTTATTGAACTTGGTATTCCGTTTTCAGACCCAACAGCGGAAGGACCTGTTATTCAGGCCGCCAATGAACGATCCCTTGCTGGTGGTACCACCACTGATTCTGTTTTTGAACTCGTTAAACAACTGCGCACCGAAACGGATATACCACTTGCCTTCATGACCTATGCCAATGTTGTATTTCACTACGGTATAGAGCGCTTTTGTGAGCGCGCTGAGCAGCTTGGTGTAGGTGGTCTTATCCTACCGGATGTACCTTTTGAAGAGCGAGATGAGTTTGTGCCCGCTTGTACTGCCCACAATATTGATTTGGTAAGCCTTGTTGCACCGACATCTCAGGAGCGTATTGGTCGCATTGCTCGCACGGCACAGGGCTTTGTGTATTGCATTAGCTCGCTTGGTGTCACCGGTATGCGCAGCTCTATCACCACCGATCTCGATGCTATAGTGGCGCATATTCGCCGCGAAACAAACATCCCCATTGCTATTGGCTTTGGTATCTCTGGACCTAAACAGGCACAAGAGATGGCTGCAAAAGCAGATGGGGTGATTGTTGGATCAGCCATTGTGAAAATTATTGCCGAGCATGGCCGTGATGCCGCCCCACACGTTGCCGCATTTGCTAGAAGTATAAAAGAGGCACTGTAGTACACTTCATAACAGCAAAAGCTTATATCGCTCTTGATGTTTTGTTGTAGAGACACACGGAATGTATCCATGGAGAAGCGTCCACGGGTGGCTCTTAATACCTGTCAACGCATGCGGTAGTTCTATTCTCGCTTGAGCAACTTTGTATTTGCTAGATACAAGGCCACAAGCAGTACCAAAATAGATAGCGAGAACAGCAGCGTTTCTATAGGGTCGTCATGGTAGAGAATAATCAAACGAATAATGGCAGTTACCCCAATGTAGAGAAAGTAGCGCAAGGGAAAATGCAAACCTGACTGGTAATACTTTGCAATAAGCGCCAAAAACTCGAAATATAAAAACCACGTCACAATGGCACTTAAGATTTCGCTGCTATCAATTTCGTGTTGAACAAACACCAACTGCACAAGCTTCCAGGTACTCATAAGCAGCAGCGCCGACAATACAGCACCTAATACAAACAGCACACCTGATAAAAACATTCGCATGAATTTTGAAAGCTTAATAGGATCGGCAATACGCTTCAAGGTTGTTCCAGGTACAGGGTTAGCGCCCCTTGCTTGAGAGTCATCTTGTTGGACACCATCTCCTTGAGATACACCCTTGTAAGAATCATCCTCCAAAGCGACATGTGCCGCTACGCTATCCGTACTTATACTTGTACTGCCACCCGCACTCATGTTCGCAGGTGACGCGACAGTATCGTTTGTATACTCTTTATTGTGCGTTTCTATATGTTGCACAACTTACTCCTTGTCTCATTGTTTCAAAGGGTTTATCGCGTCGTGCGCTTGCGCGTACCGAATGTACTACCTCGACGTGCAGTCTTTTTGAGTTCTTGCAAAACATCAGCCTCACTTGATCCTTCGAGTTGAGCTCGCAGCTTAACCACTTGATCACGCAAACGAGCAGCTTCTTCGAAGTCCATGTTCTCTGAGGCAGCTGCCATTTCATCTTCCATTGAAGAAATAATGCGCAGCACTTCTTCGCGTGATAGCGCGGCAAGTTCAGCGTTTATTTGTTCGGCACTGCGTGACTCACTTGCATCGGCCACATAAGCCATAATATCGTTGACAGCCTTGCGAATAGTTTGTGGCTTAATACCATGTTCTTCGTTAAAGCGCAGCTGTATTTCGCGACGACGATGCGTTTCGGTAATGGCCCGATCCATGGAATCGGTTATTTTATCCGCATACATAATAACCTGACCCGACACATTACGTGCTGCGCGCCCAATAGTTTGAATAAGAGAACGATGATTGCGCAAAAAACCCTCTTTATCAGCATCAAGAATGGCTACTAGTGATACTTCGGGTAAATCAAGACCTTCGCGCAACAAGTTGATTCCCACTAGTACATCAAAGACTCCCCGCCGCAAATCTGACAGAATCTCTACCCGCTCAAGAGTAGCAATGTCTGAATGCATGTAGCGGGTACGCACACCTTGGTCAAGCAGATAATCGCTTAAGTCTTCCGCCATTTTTTTGGTAAGCGTTGTGATAAGCACACGTTCGTTTTTGGCCACACGTTCCTTGGCTTCATCAATGATGTCATCAATTTGACTTACACTTGGCCGAACCAGCACTTCAGGATCAAGCAGACCTGTTGGACGAATAATCTGCTCAACCTGCTTTTGACTTACGCGCTCTTCGTAGTCGCCCGGTGTTGCCGATACGTATACAAACTGAGGTATACGCTCTTCAAATTCATCAAAGCGCAAAGGACGATTATCAAGACAGCTTGGAAGCCGAAACCCATGTTCGGCAAGCGTTACCTTACGCGATCGATCACCCTCATGCATACCGCGAATCTGCGGTACGGTGACGTGACTTTCGTCAATGATGCACAAAAAATCTTTCGGAAAATAGTTAATAAGCGTATAGGGTGGCTCACCAGGTGCGCGACCATCTAAATGTCGCGAATAGTTCTCAATACCCGAGCAAAAACCCACCGTCTCAAGCATTTCAAGATCGTAATTTGTGCGCATCTCAAGTCTCTGCGCTTCAAGAAGTTTGCCTTCAGCCTTAAACTGCATCAGGCGCTCACGCAGTTCGTCTTGAATTGTCTGAATGGCATGTTCTACCTTTGGTCGAGCCGCCACGTAATGCGAAGCCGGCCATATGGGAAGCGCCTCATACTCATTAGTAACATGGCCGGTCACACGATCAATTTCGGAAATAGAGTCTATTTCATCGCCCCAAAACTCAACATGAATAGGATTATCTGCATAGGGCGGAAACACATCAAGCGAATCCCCCCGCACACGAAACGTCCCTCGCACAAGTTCGTAGTCATTGCGATCGTATTGAATGTCTATAAGATCGTGAATCACATCATCACGATCACAGGCACGCTCTTTATCAAGAAACACCGCCAAACCCGCATAATCAGCCGGGCTACCAATGCCATAGATGCACGACACACTGGCAACTACCACAACATCACGCCGTGACAGCAAAGCTGAGGTAGCTGCATGACGCAGTTTTTCAACTTCCTCATTGATTGAGGCATCTTTTTCAATAAAGGTATCAGAAGCGGGCACATAAGCTTCGGGTTGATAGTAATCGTAGTAGCTTACAAAGTAAACAACTGCGTTGTCGGGGAAGAACTCCTTAAGCTCACTTGCCAACTGCGCTGCTAAGGTTTTGTTCGGAGCCAGTACTAAGGTGGGTTTTTGAACAGCTGCGATAACATTTGCCATGGTAAAGGTTTTACCCGAGCCCGTCACGCCAAGCAGGGTTTGATAACGCAGATGTGCTTCAACACCTGCGCGCAACTGCTCTATTGCATCAGGTTGATCACCTGCTGGTTCATAAGGCGCTACCACACGAAAAGGAGTGTTTGCAAGGCGCACTTCTGACAGCTTTCCTGCCATTTCTACGCCTTCAAGATTTGATAGATGTGGCATAGTACTATGCAAGCTCCATCTTGAAGGTATTCCACCACGAGATCACTGCTGCTTTAAGTTCATCAAGGGTGCCATTGTTATAAAACACCACATCAGCCATCTCGGCGCGTTCTTCATCGGTAATTTGGCGTGCAATACGAAGACGCACATCATCTTCATCCCAACCAGCAGCAACAGCACGCTCAACTCGCTTTTCAACATCGGCAAGCACCGCGATCACACTATCAGCCGAATACGCAAGCGACATTTCGCGGTTCTTAAATGCTGAATATTCAACAACGACAACCGAGGCGCCTTCGCGTTCAAGACGGGCAATGTGATCGGCATAAACCTCTTCAATGCGTGGCATAGTAATGTGACTGAGTTTTCGCGTGCTTGCAGGTGTGGCAAAGGCTTTAGCGGCAAGCACGCGGCGCTTCACCGTACCTTCCGCACTTATAATGTCGTCCCCAAAGATTTCCTGTAGCTCATTGCGCACAGTATCCCATGACAACACCTCATGACCAATATAGTCAAGATCAATCAAGCGACATCCTTGGGCAGCCAAGGTGCGAGAAACTATAGATTTACCAGCACCCATACCTCCAATAACAAACAGCTTTTTCACGCTACTCATGCTGGCCTCACCTCTTCGATAATGCCACCGCCATACACGATATCTCCCTGAGAAAATACCGCATACTGACCCGGCGCTGTTGTAGCTTGCGGTTCAGCTAATTCAACAAAGACACGCCCGTCTATCATCGGATGCAAGGTGCAGGCAACACAACGACTACGATAGCGCAACTTCACTAATGCCTGCGTGATAACTTCAAGCGTTTCAATAGCCTGCCATGTTATGGCCGAAACAATCACCGACCCAATACGAGCCTGCTGTTCTGTACCAATAACTAGTTCGTTTGTATCGAACCGTTTGGCAATGACGTAGTACGGATCACTGCTTGCAATGCCAATACCCTTGCGCTGACCGATGGTATAATCTGACAAGCCGCTATGCTTGCCTAAAATATGCCCTTCGCAATCAACAATCGCACCAGGTGTTTTACATACTCCATGTTCGTCTAAAAGCTGTCGATAACCACTATGCGCAAAGCAAATATCTTGACTTTCAGGCTTGTTTGCCACCGGTAAACCCGCCTCAGCAGCTTGAATGCGCGTCTGAGACTTCGTAAGCTCTCCCAACGGTAAAATCAAGCGTGCAAGTATGGTCTGATCGAGCAAGGCAAGCATATAGCTTTGATCTTTTGAATTGTCTTGACTTGCAGCAACGGAGTAGCGACCCGAATCAGGGTGATGCACAATGCGAGCATAGTGACCAGTTGCAATAAAGGGACACTCTAGATCGTCTGCCGCCCTGATTAAAGCAGGGAACTTAGCATATGCGTTGCAAATTACACATGGGTTTGGAGTTAGTCCTTGAGCATATGCCGATACAAATGGATTGATAACCGCGCTATCAAATAAAGAGCGGCAATCAATTTCGTGATGAGGGATACCAAGATGCTTACAAACCGCACGTGCATCACTTACAGCATCCGCAGCAGATTGCCCTTCAAGAAAGCGGCAGGTAACCCCCACTACTTCATATCCTGCTTGCGCCAGAACAATAGCAGAAGTCGAGCTATCGACCCCGCCACTCATACCAAGCGCAACCCGCTTTAGTGCACTCATACTTTATGTAGCCTTCCTTTTTACGACCGGCTTATCACCTTAGCAACACACAAGACTGACAACATGCAAGAAAGTATAGCGCCACCTCTATACCGTAGGCAGCATTGGTCAGCTATTCATGTTAGCGACGGGTACGCTTACGACCGGATGTGCGTATAGAGTAATCGCGCTTCTTGCGAGTAGCCTCGATATGCCGCTGACGCGTGTTGTCTGTTTCCTGTTTGAGTAAGCGATACGAAACAAGGCGTTCGGAGGCAAGCATTCCTGCCTCAACTGCTTTGCGTACCGCGCAGCCCGGTTCATCCCCGTGACAACAATCACGGAAACGACAGTTACGTGCATGCTGCTCAATATCAACAAACGCCGCACCAACGCCTTTGTCTGTCTCCCACATACCAAGCCCGCGCACACCTGGCATATCAATCACGCGTCTACCATCAGGCAGATCAATAATCTCACGACTCACGGTGGTATGACGACCACGCCCATCTGTCAAGCGCACCGCACCCGTTTCTTGCACCTCATATCCCACCAACATGTTAATCAGACTTGACTTTCCCACGCCACTTTTCCCTATGAACACCGCCATTTCCTCCGGCTGTATAAGCGAGCGTAGGGCTTCAAGACTGTTTGCATCTTTTTGAGATACAACCTGTAGTGCAACATCACTTCCCGCTAGACGTCTCACACGCTCACGCACTGCTATAACTGCCTCTTCGTTGCAAGCAAGATCAGCTTTGGTTAAAACAACAGCAACACGTGCACCTGTTTCGAAGGCAAGCACCAATTCTCGCTCAAGCCTTTTGTCATTTACATCCGTTACCGGCTGAGCTACAAGCACCACATCAAAGTTTGCTGCAAGCACCTGTGCTTGCGTGCGTTCCGCTGGATCCCGACGTACAAGCTGTGTACGCCGAGGACAAATTGCACAGATACGACACTTATCATGACTATCGGGCAGTGAAACTTCAACCATATCCCCAATAACCGCCCGCAGCTCACCCGACTTGATAAGCTCAGTTGCATATTCACAACGCACAAGGCTTCCATCCGAAAGTCTCACTAATGGATAACCACGATCAAGCTTAACTACCTGACCTGCAATCTCTTGCTCATGAAAGCCTTGTGCGCTCATCATCTGTTATCGCTTTCCATCTGTGCACACACCACAAGTAAACTTCATCTACAAAGCGATAAATCTATGTCAGCAAGGCATCAAAATCGAGCCCGGGCGCAACCGAACACGAGTACTTACCCGTCATGCCATCTACATCAATAGACACATGATCGCGGTCGTGTAGCTTTCCTTCCACAACAAGTTGCGCAATATGATCAACCACTTCTCGTTGGATAAGGCGCTTTAAGGGACGAGCACCATACACTGGATCATAGCCATCAATTGCTAAACGCTCACGCGCCGCAGTTGTTACATCAAGCGTAACACGCCGATCGGCAAGTCGTGTGCGTACACCCTCAATTTGCAGATCAACAATTGGTTCCATGCTCGCAATGGTAAGCTCATTGAACGTGATCACATCATCAATACGGTTCAAAAACTCTGGCCTAAACGTTGCTCGTAGTGCATCGTTGATTTGCTGTGTAAAGACCGATAGACGCTTCGCGGCATCTTGTGGCGACATCTTCGCCATATCCTCAATCATGTCACCCATAGTCTTGTTTTCTTGCAGAGCATGGTCGCGAATGATTTGGCTGCCCACATTACTTGTCATGATGATAATGGCATTCTTAAAGCTCACCACACGTCCCTGACCATCAGTAAGTCGCCCGTCATCAAGTACCTGAAGCAAAATGTTAAAGACATCGGGATGAGCTTTTTCCACCTCATCAAGAAGCACAACCGTATAGGGACGACGCCGCACCGCTTCGGTAAGCTGTCCGCCTTCGTCATAGCCAACATATCCCGGAGGAGCACCAATAAGTCGTTGCACGCTGAACTTCTCCATGTACTCGGACATATCAATGCGCGTCATAGCCTTTTCGCTATCAAAGAGATACGTAGCTAAGGCCTTGGCAAGCTCGGTTTTGCCTACACCGGTAGGCCCTAAGAACAAAAAGCTTCCAATAGGTCGATGTGGATCAGATAAACCTGCACGGTTGCGACGGATGGCACCAGCAACAGCAGATACTGCCTCATCTTGCCCTACAACACGTTCATGTAGTTTAGATTCAAGATCAACCAGCTTCTCCATTTCGCCCTGCATCATTTTGCTGACTGGAATACCTGTCCAGGTCGATACGACCTCGGCAACCTCGTCCTCAGATACTTCCTCTTTCAGAATAGCGCCGTCTTGTTGACGCATATTTAAGTCATTCTCAGCAGATTTCAGGCGTGCCTGCAAGGCAGGAACAGTTGCATATCGCAACTCTGACGCACGGGAAAGGTCGCCCTCGCGCGTAGCTCGCTCTTCTTCTAGTTGTGCCGCCTCAAGTTCAGCTTTGAGATTTTGTACGTTCTCGATAACGTCTTTTTCGTTTTTCCACTCGGCCTTGCGGCGGTCAAGATCTTCTTGGGCAGCAGCGATATCGCGACGCAAGGTTTCAAGGCGTTCTTTGGATGCATCATCGCTTTCCTTCATAAGCGCCTGTTCTTCAATCTGCATCTGAGTGAGTTTGCGCTCGGCTGCGTCCACCTCTTCAGGCATAGAGTCGATCTCGATGCGCAGACGGCTTGCTGCCTCATCCATCAAATCAACTGCTTTATCGGGCAAAAAGCGATCGGAAATATAGCGATTAGACAATTCTGCCGCAGCCACAATAGCGCCATCAGTAATGCGCACACCATGGTGAATCTCGTATTTTTCTTTCAAGCCACGCAAAATGGCAATGGTGTCTTCAACCGTTGGCTCACCAACATAGACTGGCTGAAAACGCCGCTCAAGCGCTTTGTCTTTTTCAACATACTTACGATATTCATCTAAAGTTGTAGCTCCAATGGCATGTAACTCACCTCTAGCAAGCGCAGGTTTGAGCATATTGCCAGCATCAAGCGAGCTATCACCCGATGCACCTGCTCCAACAATGGTATGCAGCTCATCAATAAACAGGATGATGCGTCCGTCACTTTGCTTCACTTCGCGCAGCACGGCTTTGAGGCGATCCTCAAATTCGCCACGATACTTCGCACCTGCCATCATCGAGCCAAGATCAAGAGACACAATGTCTCGATCTTCAAGTGAACTTGGCACGTCTCCAGCAACAATACGTTGCGCTAAACCTTCAACAATGGCTGTTTTACCCGTACCTGGCTCACCAATAAGCACAGGGTTGTTCTTCGTACGGCGAGAAAGCACCTGGATCGTACGACGAATTTCCTCACTTCTTCCAATAACGGGATCAAGTTTGCCCTCGCGCGCTTGTTGTGTAAGGTTTTGTCCGTATTGTTCTAGCGCTTCAAACTGGGTTTTTTCAGTCTGGGTGGTCACACGCGTATCACCACGTAAGTCATCGTAGGCCTGCTCAATATTAGCGCGTGTTACACCTGCACGCGTTAACACCTGACCCGCTAAGCCTTTATCCTCAGAGAGCGCAATAAGCAAATGCTCGCTTGTTGCATAGCTATCACCAAGCTTTTCGGCGGTTTTAACAGCAGTATCGATAGTTTTCATGAGCGTTGTGCTTGGAATAGCCATGGGCATACCCGCACCCGAGGCTTTCGGAGCATGAGCTATCTCGCTATCAACATCATAAGCTAGTGCAGCCGGATCGGCACCAATACGCTTGATAATGGCCGCTAAATTACGTTCATCAGAGTCAAGCAGTGCTTTTAGCAGATGAATAGGCTCAATAGTTGCCGATTCAGCATCTCCCGCAATTCCCATCGCCGCCTGAAAAGCCTCTTGAGCTGTAAGCGCTAATTTGTCAAGTCTCATAGCGTTCTCCTCTCGTACCGTAACGCGAGGGCAGTCGTTCTTTCGTTTGTGGAAATAAGGCCGCTTACCTGCTCGCGCGTCTCAAGTTCATGCACGCGATCAGCAAGGCTACGTACGCGCTTGTGCAGATAGTCAATTTCGCGGTCACGCTCGTCAAGGCGCCCCTGCAAGTCAAGAATGCGAATCACCCCAGCTAGGTTAATTCCCTCACCGGTGAGTTCATTGATAAGCGCAAGCCGCTCTATATCAGCCTGTGAATACATGCGAGTATTACCACTCGTACGTTGTGGTGTTACCAGGCCTTTTTGCTCATATGATCGCAAGGTCTGCGGATGAACACCTGCAAGCTCCGCAGCAACACTGATCATGTACAGCGGCCGGTTTCTATCATCCATTATCACCATGGCCTCACACTTTCACCCGTTGCGTTTCTATATGCTTCAAGAGCTGTACGCTGTTCGTCACTTAAAGATGTTGGAACACTCACGCACACTTCAACAATCATATCGCCTTGCCCCTGACCCTTCACGCGAGCAGCCCCTTTACCTCGTACCGTTAGGCGCGTAGCATTTTGAGTGCCAGGCGGAATCTTTACTCGCACCTTTGATCCGTCCGGCGCAGGAACCACAATGCTTGTCCCTAATGCTGCTTCTGCTATAGACACCGGTGTTGCAACAACCACATCCGCGCCTTCACGTTTATAGTAGGGATGCGGCTCAATCTTTGTCTCAATTAACAAATCTCCCGCTGCACCGCCGTTTTCGCCAGGTGTACCCTTACCCCGAAATCGTAACCGCCCGCCATCAACTGCACCAGCAGGAATCTTTATCGTAAGCGTTTCGGGTTCATTGCGACCCGGTATGCGTAGCGTCACGCGCTTTTCTGCTCCGCTAAAAGCTTCATCGAAAGACACCGACAGCGAAACAGAAAGATCACGCCCTTTGTGTGGCGTGTTTCGTTGAGTGCCGAAGTTTGAAAAGTCCCAATTCGAGCCTCCCACGCCTTCTCCACGGCGAATACTTTCAAGAATGTCTGCCCAGCTTCCCCAGTTAGCAAACGAGACATCGCTCCAATTCATATCACCATAGGAAAAGCCACCGCCATGAGGAATCCGACTTTCACTTGCTGTTCCATACTGATCGTAGAGCTTGCGCTTTTTGTCGTCGGAGAGTACTTCATAGGCTTCGTTGATTTCTTTGAACGTGGCTTCATTGCCGCCTGCGTCGGGATGATGCTTTTGAGCAAGCCTGCGAAAAGCCTTCTTTATTTCATCTGACGAGGCATTACGCGAAACGCCTAATGTTTTGTAGTAATCCGGGGTTGTCGGCATTTGCGCCACCTCCTCTATACCGTTTTTGTATTCTGTGAAACAAGGGCGGACCCGCAAGCCCGCCCTCCTTTGCTACTCGTGCTCGTTTGCGTTGACTTCGTCGTCAACCGGATCGGGCTTTTCTCGTTTTGGTCCTCCAGTTGTAACCGTCACCATTGCGGGACGCAAAACCTTCGTACCCATTTTGTAACCCTTCTGGTACACCTGTCCCACCGTTTCATCGGGAACACTGGCATCTTCAACCGTTGCCACCGCTTGACATTCAAGAGCATCAAAGGCCTCACCAGTCGGGTCAATCACAATCACACCATCACGCGCTAATACATCGATCAGCTTAGTATGTACCGCTTGCACACCTGAAAGCAGCTCATGTCCTTTGTTTTGCTCGGCATACTCAATGGTGCGTTCGAAGTCGTCAATAACCGGCAGCAGGCTTGTGACAAGTTTTTCAGTTGCACGACTTCGTTCAGCCTCGCGCTGCTCATTCGTGCGGCGACGATAGGTGTCCCATTCAGCATGGAGCCGCAAGTATTTATCCTGCCACTCAGCTGATTCAGCCTGAGCCTTTGCAAGCGCCTCAGCCGCCGCTTGCATGAGCGCATCTGCATCGGGAGCAGCTTCTTCACTGTCAAGTGCATCTGCGTCATTGGCATCTGCCGCATCATCAATGCTTTGTTCAGTCTCACCTACTACTTCAGCTGCTTGACGCTCTTCATCAGCAGCGCTGTCAACTACAGAAGGTTCAGCTTCGGCGTGATTGACGGCACCATCGTCAATAGCGACCTTTGCCATAGCCTCTACTTCCCTTCCTTTTCGCTGTCGTCTTCAACCACTTCGTAGTCAGCCTCAATAGGCTCATCAGTCGGTGCAGCGCCCGTTGCACCAGAAGCACCTGCCGTACCCGTAGCATCCGCTGCAGCTGTATCACCGTTGGTGGAATACACAACCTCGGCCAACTTGTATCCGGCTTGCTGCATTCTTTGCGTTGCGGCTTTTACCGCCTCGATATCAGAGCCTTCAAGCACACTCTTTGCCTCAACAATAGAAGCCTCAGCCTCGCTTTTCACATCAGCCGGCACCTTGTCACCTAGCTCGTCAAGAGTCTGCTGTGTCGCATTTACTAGCGCATCGCAGTTGTTGCGTGCCTCAACCTCTTCGCGGCGCTTTGCATCCTCGGCCGCATGCGCCTCGGCATCCTTCACCATACGATTAACCTCATCGTCAGACAACGCAGTAGAACCAGAAATGGTGATCTGCTGCTGCTTGCCCGTGCCAAGATCTTTCGCCGAGACATTTACGATGCCATTCGCGTCAATGTCGAAGGTAACCTCAATTTGAGGAACACCACGCCGTGCTGCCGGAATACCGGTAAGCTGAAAACGACCGAGTGTTTTGTTATCACTGGCCATATCACGCTCACCCTGCAGAACATGAATTTCAACCGAGGTCTGATTGTCAGCGGCTGTAGAATAGATTTCAGTCTTGCGTGTTGGAATGGTCGTGTTGCGATCAATCATCTTCGTCATGACGCCACCCATGGTTTCAACACCAAGAGAAAGCGGCGTTACATCAAGCAGCAAAATGCCTTCAACGTCACCGGCAAGCACACCACCTTGCACGGCTGCACCCATTGCCACAACTTCGTCTGGGTTCACTGACATATTCGGGCTTTTCCCCGTTATGGTTTTTACAAGATCCTGCACGGCGGGCATACGCGTTGAACCGCCAACCAAAATAACTTCATCAATGTCACCAGTAGACAGACTTGCATCACGCAACGCTTGCTCAACAGGTTTACGGCAGCGATCAAGCAAATCTTTAGTGATGCGCTCGAACTCAACGCGAGTAAGTGTGTAGTCAAGATGCTTAGGCCCAGAAGCGTCAGCGGTAATGAAGGGTAAGTTAATGTTGGCCTGCGTTGTGGAAGATAGCTCCATCTTTGCCTTTTCGGCAGCTTCTTTTAGGCGTTGCAATGCCATCTTATCACTGCGCAAATCAATGCTGTTGTCCGCCTTAAATTTGTCGGCCAACCAATCAATAATACGCTGATCCCAGTCGTCACCACCAAGGTGATTGTCGCCTGCGGTGGAGGCAACTTCAAACACACCATCACCCAATTCAAGCACCGATACGTCAAAGGTGCCACCACCCAAGTCGAATACGAGAATCTTCTCGTCTTTGTTCACCTTGTCAAGACCGTAGGCAAGTGCTGCTGCCGTCGGCTCATTGATAATGCGCAGCACTTCAAGACCAGCAATTTTGCCCGCATCTTTTGTGGCCTGACGCTGCGCATCATTGAAATACGCCGGAACGGTAATAACCGCTTGGGTAACTGTGCTCCCCAGTTGCTTTTCGGCATCGGCTTTCATCTTTTGCAGTACCATTGCCGAAATCTCTTCGGGCGTATAGGCTTTGCCCTCAATATTGACAACCGCGCGACCGTCCTTACCCGCTTCAACGGTATAGCTTACGGTTTTTTGCTCTTCAAGCGTTTCATTATATGAGCGTCCAATGAAACGCTTAACCGAAGATACCGTGTTTTCCGGGTTGGTAACAGCTTGATTTTTTGCTGCCTTACCAACAACACGCTCACCATCTTTGCGGAAACCCTCAACAGATGGGGTGGTGCGATCGCCTTCGGCGTTCACAAGAATCTCAGGCTCTGAGCCTTCCATGACCGCCATTGCCGAATTGGTTGTGCCTAAGTCAATACCAAGAATCTTTGCCATAGCTTTATCCTTTCCCTGCGTGCGAGGTGCTGCAAGTCTGATCTGCAACACAAACAATCTCCCATCTCGCATTGCTTGGAGAGGAGTATAAAATCTAAGTCTTGGTATGTCAAATTTCTTTTTGCTTAACTGTATATATTATGTACACAAAGCGAACATATCCGATGTATGTGCGTTCTGAAAGACACTATGAACTATCGCAGAGTGCGCTATCGATCACCGCCTCTTCTGTTTTGTGTGATGATGCGTTCTAATATTCAGCAATCTCTGTAATTGCGCCCATGGGACACTCTTCAAGGCAATCAGAACAGGCGATGCAGGACTCTTCGTTAACTACATCAGCAACACCGTTTACGACCTCAAGAACCTCTTGAGGACAAGCATCCACACAGATACCACAACCAATACATTCGTCAGCTTCTATAACAGGATGAGACATAACAACCCCCTTTTCTATTGTCTTTGTGTCACGCTCTTCCTCGTCTTATAACAATGTGCTCATAGAGAAGCGTGCTGCCCGCACGATAGCATGGAATATTTTAAATGCAAGATTATGGCGTGGTTTTTTCAATCCTCACACGGAATAATGTATGCAGCAGCCTATAGACATATCCAAAAAAACATCCACGCTCCTCAAGCCTGCACTAATGCACTAAATTTGATAATCAAGGATCACTATGTCCTTTTACATGCAAATATATTACCCACAGATAGCAATATGGCTACCCTCGTGTTCCGCCGGCTAAAAGAAAAGTTGCTGAGATACTGCATGCAATGGCCAGCGGAGAAAATATACCAATAATAGAAGCAGTGAGTAGCATCACCATCTCAATAGTACTAGCGTTCAGGCCATAGCTACCTATAAATAGAAAACTAAGCGGTATTACGACTATTGCAATGACAAACGCACTGCCACCAAGCACAACTGTTGCAATGATTTTTTCTCTAC
>CAZXOF010000022.1:0-16102 GCA_964642255.1 uncultured Eggerthellaceae bacterium
GCGGCTCTCTGAAGCGACGACTTAGTGCAGTGTTGATATCAAAAAACTTAATATCCCCTATATTAAGGGCGAGGCATTCGTTTTATACATCAAGGTCACGTGTATGTGTAAGTTAGGCTTAACTTACAAGCGCTTCAAAAATCACCTTTATGAAGGAGTGTGCGGTATTTTTCACGTATGTATGGTGCAAGAATCCTAAAAGAGGTGTGCACGTTACTTACATGTGACAGTACAGCATGGTGTCTGCCGTGATTCTCCCCTAAGTCAGTAGCGTGTAGAGATGCGACTTCTAGTATCTCTAGCGCATGGAAAGGGGTGAATTATGAAGAATGCCGTATATGAGCCTGAAGCGAAAACGAAGCATAAGCACCGTTCAGAATCTAAAGAGCTTGGTGTGCGCGGCGAACGAGCGGCAGTGCGCTTTCTTGAACGACGAGGCTACGAGATCGTTGATCAGAACTGGCGTTGCAATGCGGGAGAAGTTGACATTGTCGCTCGTGATCAAGACACCATTGTATTTGTTGAGGTAAAGACGCGAGCAAGCATTGATGCGGGATTACCTGAAGAGGCGATTGATGACGAGAAACGCCGTCGCTATGAAATGCTTGCTGCTCACTATTTGCATGGTCATGACACTGGGGAAGTTCCAGTTCGTTTCGACGTAATAGCACTGCTTGTTGTTGCGCCCGACCGAGCGCTCGTTCGACATCACATCAATGCGTTTTGAAGTTTCTAAATCGCATTGGTGATGAAACGGAGATTGGGGGACGTGCATCATGGCAGATGGTCGTTTCACTATTGTGAGTGCAACAATTCGCGGGGTGGAAGCAGTACCCGTCTTTGTTGAAGTGTCGGTTGCAAATGGCATACCCGCTTTCTCGATTGTTGGTATGCCCGATCTTGCTATTCAGGAGGCGCGTGAGCGTATTCGAGCAGCTTTGCGCTCGTGTGGGTATGCAATGCCTACAGCGCGGGTGGTGGTTAACCTTGCTCCAGCATCGGTGAAAAAGGCAGGATCTGGCTTTGACTTACCCGTTGCGCTTGCCATTCTTGCGGCAACAGGACAAATTGACCCATCTCCCTTGAATGATCACCTTGTTGTAGGAGAGCTTGCTCTTGATGGAGCAACCCGCTGTGTTCCGGGAATGCTTGCATATGCTGTTTGTGCGAAACAACTCGGGTCTGGCATGGTATGTCCGCGCGATGCCTTGGAAGTAAGCAAAGTTGAAGATTTAGATGCTTTGTGCGTGGAAACACTGTCGGATTTTCGCAACAAGCGTTTTATGGTATTGCCGCACTGTCGGGAGAATAAAGAGTTTTGCGCCCCCGACTTCAGCGATATTGCAGGGCATGATCACGCCAAACGAGCCCTACAGATTGCGGCGGTGGGGTCGCACGGTGTATTGATGTGCGGCCCTCCCGGATCAGGCAAGACAATGCTTGCGTCGCGTCTTCCGTCAATTTTACCGCCGTTATCATGCGAAGAATCTCTTGAAGCAGCAGTCATTCATTCGGTTGCTGGAGAGGATCCAGCGCCAATTCTGGCGGGTGAGCGGCCTTTCCGAAGTCCGCATCATTCTGCAACACTTGCAGGTCTTGTGGGTGGTGGCTCTCCAGTAAGGCCGGGTGAAATATCGCTTGCACACAATGGCGTATTGTTTCTTGATGAGCTCCCCTTATTCAAGCCGTCAGTGTTGCAAGGTATTCGTCAGCCAGTTGAATCGGGGACGATAGTGCTTACACGGGCTGATGGAAGTGTCACAATGCCCGCACGGTTCTCATTAGTAGCTGCAGCAAATCCCTGTCCGTGCGGCTATTTGGGAGACCCTGATCATCAGTGTTCGTGTACGGCGCATCAAGTAAAAAGCTATCAAGAGCGAATCGGAGGTCCACTTATGGACAGAATTGATATTCGCATTGATGTGCATCGTATTCCGCCAAATGCTGTACTTGAAACTGGGTCGGGAGCAGCTTCTGCCACGCTTAAGGAAGGTGTACTCGCTGCACGTGAGTATGCGTCGTGGAGACAAGCTCGTGCTTGTACTAATGTAGAGAAGAGAGTTTCGCAGTTACCAAGCCCTCTGCAAGCGTTAGTGGCGGCATGTGAACTTTCGGATGAAGCCAATGAGTTTTTCAAGCAGGCTGCGCTACAAGCACGTATGAGTGGGCGTGGCATTATGCGCACCTTGCGCGTTGCACGCACAATTGCCGATATGGCAGAACACGTATCTGTATCAAGAGGAAATATTTGTGAGGCAATGGCTTTGCGGGCACGTGAAGGTCTTGTCTTATCGGGGAGGGTGACGTTATGAGCGCGCATCGAAAATACATTGACGGAGAACGAAGCGAAATCCTTAAGGAGGACACACGCTATCCTGCAGCGCTGCTAAGAACTTATAAGCCACCCGAATGTTTGTATGTGTTGGGAAATCCGTGTGCACTTGTAGAAGGGCTTGCGGTTATAGGGACACGAAAAGCTACACCATATGGACTTTCGTGTGCTCGTCGCTTTGCAGGTATAGCAGCAAAAAAGGGTATTGTTGTGATATCAGGTGCTGCGCGAGGCTGTGATTCAGCGGCACACGAGGCTGCACTTGCTGCCGCAACACCTACTGTGGCGTTTCTTGGCAGCGGGTGCAACCATATATACCCAGCTGAAAACGCTGAGCTGTTTCAACGCATTGTCGATGCGGGTGGAGCGCTTGTATCTGAGTATGCTTGGGACACGCCTCCCTTGCCTTATATGTTTCGTGCTCGAAACCGTCTTATTGCCGCTCTTGCAAAAGCAACGCTTATTGTTGAGGCGGGATTGCCTTCAGGAACATTTTCAACGGCAGATGAAGCACTTGCGGCAAATCGCGATGTGCTTGTTGTGCCTGGAGCCATCACAGCACCTACAACACAGGGAGTTAATCGTCTCTTATATCAAGGAGCAGTGCCGATTGTTGATAACGAATCCTTTGAAGAAGCTTTATGTGCGATCTTTGGCACTGTGCGACAGCCTGCTACTACTCAAGTGCAGCAAGCTCTTGCAACAGAGTCTGCTGATCCGATTGTTGAGGCGCTGCGTACAGAGCCACTAATGGCTGATGAATTGATGCCGTTAGCGCAACGTCTGTGCGAAGGCAATGATCCAGTGTCGTGGTTACTAGAACACCTAGCGCAGGCAGAACTTGCGGGTACGATCGCACGGTATTCAGATGGTAGGTACGGTCCTGTAATGCGTTCGTGACGGTAAATGCCTTCAAAAGCAGTGTGCTATGCTGCCTGTATGGAAAAACGAGTCAAGATAATTGGTGCTGGACTTGCAGGAAGTGAAGCGGCGCTGCAGCTTGCTGATCGTGGTATCGCATCAGTGCTTGTTGAGATGCGGCCAGCAGTAACAACACCCGTACATCAAGGTGGCGAATGTGCGGAGTTGGTATGCTCAAATTCTCTTAAAAGCACTAATCCTGAATCGGCTGCCGGTATGCTTAAGCGTGAGCTTGAGGCACTGGGATCTCACTTGCTTGCTACAGCACGAATGCATTCTGTTGCTGCAGGTGGAGCACTTGCGGTTGATCGCAATCTCTTTTCTCGAGCCATTACTACTCAAATCGATAAGTGTCCACTTATTGTGCGAGAAACACGCGAAGCGTGTGATCTTGCTTATGAAGCAAAAGGATATGCGGCGCTTATTGTTGCAAGCGGTCCTTTAACTTCGAAGATCTTGGCCACATCACTTGAGAAAATAAGCGGTCGTGCGTCATTGAGCTTTTTTGATGCAGCGGCACCTATTGTGATGGCGGATTCGCTTGATCACTCTATTATCTTTTCGCAAAGCCGCTACGAACAAGGTGGCGGAGATTATCTCAATGCTCCTTTTTCTCGCGAAGAATACGACATCTTTATTGATGCACTGGTACATGCTGAAAGGGTTGTGAAGCGATCCTTTGAAACCAAGGAATTGTTTCAGGCGTGTCAGCCAATAGAAGAGATTGCTCGCGCTGGTCACGATGCCCCGCGCTTTGGCGCACTCAAACCTGTAGGTCTTATTGATCCTGCAACGGAACGTAGGCCGTGGGCCGCAGTGCAACTACGTGCAGAGGATGCATATCGGCACAGTTTTAATCTTGTTGGCTTTCAAACAAATTTGACCTTTCCTGAGCAGCAACGCGTGTTTTCTCTTATTCCAGGGCTTCAACATGCTGAATTTGCGCGATATGGCGTTATGCATCGTAATACCTTTATAGACGCACCACGACTTCTTGATGCGAGTTTACGTCTCGTGACGCCAGCAGTGAAAGAGATTGCTGCTCAGGTGTTTATTGCAGGGCAATTGTCGGGAACAGAGGGTTATGTCGAAGCAATACGTTCAGGACTGCATGCTGCTATTTCCGTTGCCGCTCTGTTGCGCGGCTGTCAAGCTCCTGCTGTACCTCATGAGATGGCATTTGGAGCACTGTTGGCCTATGCTACCGATGCTAACACACGTGATTATCAGCCATCGCATGTCAATTTTGCTCTAATGCCGCCGCTTGATCCTCCTATTAAACATAAGCGCGAGCGCTACGCAGCCTATGCGCGTCGGGGAGAGAAAGCACTTTTGCGCTATTGTGAGGCATTAGCGCACGCGGGGCTTGCGCCTGTAAAGGCTGAGGTTTCTCTATGAGTGCATCTATTAGTGACGATAGCTATCAAGAAGCCTTGCGAGCAAGTGATGAGTTTTGTTGCGCTCTGCGTGTGGAACGTAATGCATCTGAACATACAATTCGTGCCTACCGCAGTGACCTTAAAGCCTATTGTGTGTGGGCTCGTGCTGCAAAGATTGATCCTCTTGCTCCAGATCGGCGTGATCTAAGGCGTTTTGTTGCCGATCTTGATGCTGCAGGTTATGCACGCTCAACAGTGAATCGTCATGTAAGTTCTGTGCGAAGCTTTTTTTGCTGGCGCTCTGCTGTGGGGTGCCATTCGTGTTCTGCAGCAAGTTTCCTTTCTGGTTCAAAGCCTGCAAAAACGCTGCCTCGAGTAATTCGTGCAGCTGAAATGGCGCGTATTCTTGCGGTATATGGACCACGTGATATTGCAGGTAATCCTCGGGAGCAAAGTGCCTCTGATCTGCGTAATCAAGCCGTTTTAGAGTTTCTCTATGCAAGCGGAGCGCGGGTATCGGAGGTAAGCTCTCTTTTGCTTTCCGATGTTGATTTTGCAAGAGGGCAGGCGCGAGTGTTTGGTAAAGGTTCAAAAGAACGCATTGTATTTATTCATCATCTTGCTGAAGCATCCATGCGAGCCTATCTTGAGAGGGGTCGTTCGATATTATGCGGGACTTCCGTAAGACCGGAGTTTTTTGTGTCGTCGCGAGGGGGTTCGTTTTCTCCCGATGCTATAAGGCGCATGTTTCGTAAAGTACAAGGCTTGGCAGGTTTGTCAACCGTATACACACCTCATGACATGCGACACACCTTTGCAACTGACGTATTGGATGGAGGAGCAGATTTGCGTTCTGTGCAAGAGATGCTTGGTCATGAAAGCCTCTCAACAACGCAGATATATACCCATCTGTCCTCAGCACGTCTTAAAGCAGTTCATGCTCAGGCACATCCTCGCAGTAGCTCAACTGCATAGTAATCTAGATAAAATGACACAATTGATAGTGCATGAAATTTAAAGGAGTACAGGAAAAACAAACAAGCAATGTTGGTGGATTTGTGTAGCTCATGTGCTTGCGTATAAGAGTCAAGCATCGCGTATACTGGTTAGCTGCAAACGAACAGTGCTGGTCATCAGTCTGTTTTGTAAAGATATGTACGGCGTAGCGCTATTTGTATGTAGGAACGCACAGAACAAAGGGGGATGAGTGCGGTTTATTGTTGCCGATAATTATAGTTATCTCAGTCGTAATGCAGCTGCTGAGCTTGCACACTACATAACGAAGAGACCATCATGTGTGCTTGGTCTTGCAACGGGGACAACCCCCATTGGTCTATATAACGAGCTGGTAAAAACCTATGAGTGTGGTGATCTATCTTTTGCGCAGGTAAGTACTTTCAATCTTGATGAATACCGAGGTTTATCAGGCGATCACGAGCAAAGCTATCGTGCCTTTATGGACAGACATCTTTTTGATCGTGTTGATATTGATAAAGCGCACACTCATGTGCCCGATGGGGCAAACCCTGATGCAGCTGTGGTATGCAACTCGTATGAAGCTGCCATCGAAGCATCAGGTGGCATTGATGTGCAATTGCTTGGGTTAGGGCACAATGGGCACATTGGCTTTAACGAGCCTGCAGCCGATTTTCCGCGTACCACTCATCTTGTGCGTCTGACACAGAGTACCATTGATGCAAATAGTCGCCTTTTCTCATCAAAAGACGAGGTACCTCGTGAGGCCTATACTATGGGTGTTGGTACCATTATGCGAGCTCGTGCGATATTACTTGTGGTTCAGGGGGCTTCAAAGGCAAACATTGTGCGGCGTGCCTGTTTTGGGCCGGTAACACCTAATGTTCCTGCATCGATACTGCAATTCCATCACAATCTAACTGTTCTTGTTGATAGGGAGGCGGCAGCGCAATGTTAATAGCAGCTCAGTGTGGCTCGGCTGTAGGTCTTATTGCGGGCGCAGCAGTCTTTAATGGTACATCGTTTGTTGAGCGTAACCTAGTGATTGAAGGCGAGCATTTTAGCGACACTGTGGCAACGCAAGATACTCCAACTATTGATGCACGTGGATGTTACGTTATTCCTGGTTTGCTTGATCTTCATTTTCATGGGAGTGCGGGGGCAGATATAAGCGATGGTGATCTTGATGGTTTGCATCGCATGGGAGCTTATGAGGCGTCACGTGGTATTGTTGCTCTGTGCCCGGCAACAATGACGCTTCCTGAAGATGTGCTCACACAAGCCGCTCAAGCAGCGCGTGCCTATGAGCCTGCAACAAATGAGGCGGATTTGGTAGGCATCAACATGGAGGGTCCCTATATTTCTCCTCACAAGGTGGGGGCGCAAAACCCCGACTATGTTCGAACACCTGATGTGGATGAGTTTTGGCGCTTGCAGGAAGCATCAGGTGGCTTATTTAAGTTGGTAGACATTGCGCCCGAGGAGGCGCATGCCGAGACCTTCATTAAAGAACTTGCTAATGAAGTGCGTATTTCAATTGCGCATACCTGCGTCGATTACGATTCTGCTGTCCGTGCGTTTGCATTAGGGGCACGTCAGTTAACGCATTTGTATAACGCCATGCCGGGTATGCAGCATCGCTTACCGGGGCCAATTCCGGCAGCAGTTGAGCATTCCGAAGTAACTGCGGAAATCATTGCTGATGGCGTGCACATTCATCCTGCTATGGTGCGTCTTGCATTTCGTCTGTTTGGTGATGATCGCATGATTTTGGTAAGCGACACCTTACGTGCAGCAGGGCTTGAAGATGGCGTATACGATCTAGGTGGACAAGACGTGACGGTATGTGGTCCGCGTGCAACAATCGCAAACGGAGCACTTGCGGGGTCGGTGAGCGACTTAATGCGCTGTCTTGTTGTTGCCGTGCGAGATATGGGTATTCCTCTGGTAAGTGCAATCAAAGCGGCCTCGGTAAACCCTGCGCGTGTGCTTGGTTTGGCAGGCATATATGGAACGCTTGCAGCAGGTGCCGTGGCAAGCGCAGTGGTGCTTGAGCGTGGCACTCTTGATATTCGAGCGGTCGTGTTGCGTGGTATACGCATTGTGTAAGTTGCATGCACTAGCAATCTTTCATTTCCCAGCTATGATTCACGCAGCATTCGAGCGAGCGTTTTTACTTCTTATCTTATTTAGGAAAGGTTCGTTGTACACTTTGATTTAATCACAAGGCTCATCGTTATACTTTTCAAGAAAAAAGGTAGTATGAACGGGGTCGTCCTTTCTGGATCATTTTCATTTCAGGCTCACTGATGAAGAATATGTATCTTTGAGGTCATAATTTGTGACCCCAAAGGAGTGTTGAGGCAGACGATATTTTCTTCGATTGAGGTAAGATCAAGGGCATCACTTAATACCACATTCCAAAAGTCATCAAGAATCTTATTGGCCTAAAGGATTTCGAGTGCTTCAAGTGTTGCGTCTCGCTGTTTGACCATACTAGGCACAATTTGAAATCTATGCTCCGCCGACAAGATCAAGATCATACTGATGTACTCATACTCAACACACATATAGAGTTACAGCACAATAAACTGCATTTAGCTCAAATATCTTATTACGTGCGTGTTTTGACGTTTTTCAAGAAGCCAAAAAACTATGTGTATAATCACAACGGCACATGCAGAGGAGGCATGTGATGACGAGTTGTTAGGCTGTTGTATATACATGAAAGCTATGCGGCAGCCTTGACACTCTTAGAATAGGGGTACGCAAAAGACTGAGTGTGGTAGTAACTCCATCTCAGCAACAAATGCGTAATGTGCAGGATTTGTGGCGTTATATGTGTATTGCTCAAATGAAGTGTTAAGCACTTCTCGCGAGTACAGAATACGTACTGCAATCTGTACACGAGGCGAGAGGGGGCCTTGGTGAATAACCTTTTGCGCTTGATCGGACGGCGCCTTGTTGCGTTGCCGATCATGATTATAGGCGTCACCCTTTTGGTATTTTTTCTTATGGCACTTTCTCCTATTGATCAAGCCTACTCGGTGCTTGGAGAAAATGCCACAGAAGCTCAAGCTCAAGCGTATCGTGAAGAACATGGCCTTAATGACCCGCTAATCATTCAGTATATTTCCTATATGGCAGGACTTGTGCAGGGTGATTTGGGTACTTACGGCGCCATGAATGCCTCCGTTGCTGAACGTGTTGCTACCGCACTTCCCGTTACACTACAACTTACCTTTGCTGGCCTTGTCATAGCTGTTGTGCTGTCGGTATTTTTTGGTGTGATATCTGCTCTTTATCGTGACCGATGGCCAGATCAGATAATTCGCGTGCTATCTATCATCATGATTGCCACACCATCGTTTTGGCTAGCTGTACTACTTATTCTGCTGTTTTCGTTTACCTTAAATCTGCTGCCGGCATCGGGCGATTTGCCAGATTTCTTCTCTGATCCTACAGGCTGGCTCGCACGTATGGCCATGCCTGCCATAGCACTTGCCTTCCCTGTTATAGGTCAACTTACACGCGTTATCCGCACATCGATGGTCGAAGAACTTGATAAAGACTATGTGCGTACCGCACTTGGTGCCGGCGTTCCTAAGGCAGTCGTTATCGGGCGCAATGTGCTGCGCAATGCTCTAATCACACCAGTTACGGTGTTGGGGTTGCGCATTGGCTATTTGATTGGTGGTGCGGTTGTTATTGAAGTTATTTTCAACCTGCCCGGTATGGGTATGGCTATTTTGTCAGGTATTCAGAGCAACTACGTCATGCTTATCCAAGGCGTTGTGCTGGTCGTAGCGGTCACTTTTATTATCATCAACATTATTATTGACATGCTCTACATCCTTATTGATCCACGAATTAGAACGGTATAGCGCTATGGTTCAGCTGCACGGAAACCTCACGAAGCACTTAGAGGAAAACGCAGGCAAACTACGCTTTCGTCGTTGGAAGGCTATGAGTATCAGTGCTCGCACTTCACTGGTAATACTGATTGTCATTGTGCTCATTGCGCTTTTTGCAGACCATCTAGCACCTCACAGTCCGTATGAAATTTTTACCGCTCGCCAAGCCCCCAATACAGAATTTCTTTTTGGCACCGATACCACAGGACGCGACGTGTTGGCACGCATGATGTATGGAGCACGCTATTCACTTGCCATCGGATTGGGAGCTACTGGGTTTGCCTTAGTACTGGGTTCTATTATCGGTTCTATTGCAGCAGTTGCGCGCACATGGATCTGCGAAGTGATTATGCGTGTTTTAGATGTACTTATGTCGTTTCCCGGTATCGCGCTTGCCGCAACTTTTGTCATTGTGTTTGATACGTCGGTTCCTTCACTCATTCTTGCTATTGGCATTTTGTACGTGCCACAAATTGCTCGCATCGTGCGCGCAAACGTTATGAGCGAATACAATCAAGACTACGTACGTGCCGTTGTGGTAAGCGGCGCACGAGCACCGTGGATTCTTGTGAAGCATGTCGTGCGGAATTGTATTGCACCGGTACTAGTGTTTACCATTGTCTTGGTTGCGGATGCTATTGTGTTTGAAGCGTCGCTGTCCTTTATTTCTGCTGGTATTTCTGAACCGACGCCCACCTGGGGTAATATCTTATCCGACGCTCGAAGTGGTGTATTAGCGGGACGCTGGTGGCAAGCATTGTTTCCCGGCATCGCCATCATGATAACAGTGCTGTGCCTCAACATTTTGTCGGAAGGCATCACCGATGCAATGGCTGCACCAAAAAGTGTTGCAAAAACCACCGATTCCGATCTTGCTGCAAACCGCGAAGCAGATCGTATGGTTACTGATCCTGCCCTAGCTTACACCGCACAAGCCGCCATGCTTGAAAAACGCTTAACTCAGCTGCGTGAACGAGAAGTAGGGCGCACCGATCGATTCGAAGCAAACACCGATGTAACACCTATTCTTGAAGTAAAAGATTTATGTATCGGCTTTCCTCGCCATGGTGAGGTCAATGTGCTCGATCATGTAAGTTTTGTGGTACGTCCCGGTCAAACCATGGGTTTAGTAGGCGAATCCGGCTGTGGCAAATCAATTACATCTTTAGCCATCATGGGTCTCCTTGATACAAAAGCACGTGTCAGTGGCGAGGTGCTCTATGGCGGGCAAAACCTGTTGAACCTCAAACAAAAACAGTTAAATACCTTACGTGGTCGTGAACTGGCAATGGTATATCAAGACGCGCTGTCTTCGTTAAATCCTTCGATGCTTGTTAAAGCGCAAATGAAGCAGCTCACGAAACGAGGAGGTACACGTTCGGCAGAAGAGTTGCTTGAGCTGGTGGGACTTGATCCGCGACGCACCCTTGATTCATATCCGCACGAACTTTCCGGAGGACAACGTCAACGTGTATTAATTGCTATGGCGCTTACTCGAGATCCCAAGCTTATCATTGCCGATGAACCCACTACGGCTCTTGATGTGACCGTTCAAAAACAGGTAATTGACCTGCTCAATACACTTCAAGAGAAGCTGGGATTTGCAATGGTATTTGTTAGCCACGACCTTGCGCTTGTTGCCGAAGTGGCAAATTCAATTACCGTTATGTATGCTGGTCAGGTTGTTGAGCAAGGCCCAGTAAGAGATATTTTGTGCAGCCCAGTTCACGAATACACGCGCGGGCTTCTAGGCTCGGTTCTCTCCATTGAAGCTGGCAGAGGTCGCTTACATCAGGTACCAGGCTCGGTTCCAAGCCCAGTTGATTTCCCCGAAGGCGATCGTTTCAGACCACGCTCAAGCCATCCTGATAAGATATCGTCAGTGCGTCCGATTATCAAACGCATACCTAACTCTGATCATTATTATGCAGAGCTTCCCGACAATGAACTTGAGCGGCTTGGTATTGCACCCTATATCTCAGGAGGTGCAAACGCATGAGTAATGATAAGACGACCATGGTCGAAACAACCACAACGAAAACAATCGAGACGACGCCCATTATTCAACTAAGTGATGTACACGTCATCTTCAAGACACGTACTGGTTCACTATTTCATCCTCACAAGGTACACGCTGTGCAAGGAATCAGCTTGGCACTCATGCCGGGGCAAGCCATCGGCATTGTAGGAGAGTCTGGCTGCGGTAAGTCAACAACGGCAAATGTTATATGCGGCCTTCAGGCTCCCACTTCGGGTAAGGTGTATTTTCAAGGCAAAGATGTCACCCGCCGCAGTGCTGAAGATCGTCGCCATATTGGCCGGGTCATTTCGGTGGTATTTCAAGACCCAGCCACTGCCCTTAATGCCCGCATGAAAGTATGTGATCAACTAATAGACCCACTACTTGTGCACAAAATAGGTGATGCTCAATCACGCAAGCAGCGAGTGCGCGATCTACTTGACATGGTGGGTTTGCCAGCCTCCGTTTTAGAAGCACTGCCAGCTCAGATGTCGGGCGGACAACGTCAGCGTGTTGCTATTGCTCGTGCCTTATCTGTCAAACCTTGCGCCATTATTGCGGATGAACCAACCAGTGCACTCGATGTGTCTGTTCGAGCGCAAATTCTTAATCTCTTGATGGATCTGAAGAAGGATTTAGGTTTGGCAATGGTGTTTATTAGTCACGATATTCAAACCGTACGCTACATCTCAGACGACATTATGGTTATGAACGCTGGTCAAGTAGTTGAATATGGCACAGCCGAACAGGTATTTAATAACCCAAAAGATTCCTATACGCAGCTTCTTTTGAGTGCGGCACCATCTCTGTTGCATCCCGATTTAGGTAAGGTGGTTGCTCCTGCGACAAATGTCTGATTGCCGTCACGCCGATATATATAGCTTAGTAAGCATACAAATCACAAAGAGAGAAGGCTTATATGGACTGCTCGCCCTTTCGCGGTGTCATCCCGCCCGTTATCATTCCGCTTTCTTGGGACCGCCATCTTGATCTTGAGTCGCTTGAGCGCTCGATTAATCGCATGATTGATGCAGGCGTTGATGGTTTGTTCTTTCTAGGCTCAAGTGGTGAAGTAGCATTTCTTACTGATGCGCAACGCTATCACGTGCTTCAAGAAGCCGTTGCCATGGTCAATAAGCGCGTTCCTGTGCTAGCAGGCATTATTGATATGGAAACAATGCGCGTTATTGATCAGGCAAAACGAGCGAGCGGCTATGGTGTCGATGCCCTAGTTGCCACCGCACCGTTTTATGCTTTAGGTGGTCCACGCGAGGTTGAGCGTCATTTCCGTGCTATACGCGAGCATACTAAGCTGCCGGTATTTGCTTACGACCTGCCTGTGAGCGTTCATACAAAACTTGATCCGACAATGCTTGTGCGCCTTGGATCAGATGGTGTGATTCAAGGTGTAAAGGATTCTTCCGGTGATGATGTAAGCTTTCGTTGGCTTATTCTTGAAAATGAAGATGCCGGACATCCCTTGCAAGTATTCACAGGGCACGAAGTCTGTGTCGATGGAGCCTATCTTGCCGGAGCAGATGGAGCTGTGCCCGGACTTGCCAACCTTGATCCTCACGGCTATGTTGAGCAGTGGAAGGCTGCTCAAGCAGGCGATTGGGAACGAGTGCGCACCATTCAAAGTCGCCTTGCCCGTCTTATGTGTGTGACGCGCAAGATCAAGGCAACCGTTGGGTTTGGAGCAGGCGTTGGCGCTTTTAAAACAGCGCTGTGGCAAATGGGCGTGTTTAATACCAATCAGATGCGTGAACCCGTACAAGCGCTGGTAGATGAGGACATAGCTTCCATTGTTGAAATCCTTAAAGCCGATGGCATCATGAATGAAAGTATTTGATAGCCTACCCTTAATACATGCGTTCTCGCTACATGCTTCGCAAACATGAGTGCACCATACTAAAGGAGAAGTTGTAACTTTGAAGTGCCTTCAAGAACTTATTGATGCTCGAGCATGGATACAAACCGAGCTTGATGTCTGCATTCGTTTTTGGCTTGAACACGGCATGGACAATGAACATGGTGGCGTCTACACTTGTCTTGACCGCACCGGAGCCATCTACTCAACCGATAAAAGCGTATGGATGCAAGGGCGTTGCGCTTGGATCTTTTCGCATCTGTGCCGCCTCTATGGTAAGAAGCCAGAATGGATGATGGCGGCAAAAAGCTGCCTCGATTTTCTTGAAGAACACTGCATTAACCACGAAGCGGGCGGGCGACTCTACTTCACTGTGACCGCCGACGGGCAGCCTCTGCGTCAGCGTCGTTATTGCTTCTCGGAAGGGTTCTATGCCATTGCAAACGCAGAGTACTACGGACTTACCGGTGAGGTTATCTATCTTGATCGAGCACGACGCACCTATAAGCTTATCTATCAACTCAACAATGGCCTTATCGAAGATCCAACAGGTTTAGGACCGAAAACTATTGTTGCTACGCGCACAACACGATCGCTTGCCGATCCGATGATCTTTCTTAATATCATCAATATTATGCGTCGTGTTGATCCTGAGCACACAGACGAATATAACTACCATGCTCGCGAATGCACTGATGCCATTATCAAACTACACTACCATCCTGAACTGGGGTGTACACTTGAAAGTGTTGCACTTGACGGTACGCCAGAGCTTGACTACACCGCAGGTCGCGTAGTCAATCCGGGGCATGATATTGAGTGCAGTTGGTTTATGATGGATGAGGCTAACTATCGAGGTGATGCAGAGCTACACGCAATTGCTGAACACATCTTTCGCCAAGCAATTGAGGCCGGATGGGACAAGGAGTATGGCGGACTACTCTACTTTATTGACTGCAAAGGACTGCCAACCGAAGCCTACGAGCATGACATGAAGCTATGGTGGCCACATAACGAAATTATGATTGCCGCAACAAGGGCGTATCTTGATACGAATGATGAGTACTTCCTTGCATGGTTTTTCAAAACGCTTGATTACTGCAAAGAGCATTTCGCCGATTCTGAGTGGGGGGAATGGTATGGATATCTGCGTCGAGATGGACTGCCAACCATGCCGCCAACCAAGGGATCAACCTTCAAAGGGCCTTTTCATCTCCCCCGTGCTCTATCGCTGTCAGAACGCGCTTTAACCACCATAATTGAACGCGTGGCGCATTAGCGTAACAGATTCGCCTCACAATGAAAGGTGTCTACTCTATGCGATATTTAGGTATTGACTTTGAACTCAACAACCTGCCTATCCTTGACCCCCACTTCATTCCCTTTGGCGTATGGATGCGCGCCTATCTTACCGAAGCACACCATCCTATTGCCATTGCCATTGAGCGTGAGCAGGGTCGCATTTCGGTGCAGCGTACCTTTATTCGTGACGCTACCTTTGCAGAAGCGAATCTACGCTTTGTTGAACGCTTTGTGAAGTTCATGTTATGGAGCACTGGCGGCTTTCGCATTTATGTATGCGGCTGTGATGATATTGCTGAAAAGCTTGCCGCACTCTATGCCATCGACGGCGCTCGCTCTTTTGACGTAGGCTTCGTTGACGATGTGTACGAAAAAACGCTAGAAGTGATTGCTTGTTCCGATGAGGACTTTCCAGAGGCAAACGAGGCTGCTAAGCCCATAGGTGGTCACACACAAGGTTGTCGCATTGGCTTTGATGCTGGAGGCTCTGATCGTAAAGTATCTGCTGTTATTGATGGTGAATCAGTGTATTCCGAAGAAGTGGTATGGCATCCCAAAACTACCGCAGACCCTTCCTATCATTATGCTGAAATTGTAACAGCCTTTGACACTGCAGCATCAAAGATGCCGCGCGTTGATGCCATTGGTGTTTCGTCAGCTGGTGTCTATGTAGATAACTGCCCGATGGTTGCTTCACTCTTTATCAAGGTGCCGCGCGAGCAGCGCGACGAGGTGAAAAGCATCTACACGCGTGCTGCCGCCCATATTGGAGATGTGCCTCTTGTGGTCGCAAACGACGGAGACGTAACTGCACTTGCAGGATATATGTCAACAGGTTCTGGCTCTATTCTTGGCATCGCTATGGGCACTAGCGAAGCAGTTGGCTATGTAAACGCCGCTGGCAACGTGCTCGGTTGGCTCAATGAGCTTGCCTTTGCGCCGGTCGATCTTGCCGAGAGTGCCCTGCAAGATGAATGGTCGGGCGATGTGGGCGTTGGATGTAAGTATTTCAGCCAAGACGCCGTTATCAAGCTTACTCCTGCTGCTGGTATTAAGCTCAATAGCAAACTTTCCCCCGCTGAAAAACTTAAAGTTGTTCAAGCTCATGCAGCAGAAGAGCATGAGGGCGCACTCAATATCTTCCGCTCAATTGGTGCCTATCTAGCTCATACGCTTGTACTCTATAGTATATTCTACGACATTAAAACGCTTCTTGTGCTTGGCCGTGTTGCTTCAGGCGTAGGTGGTGACCTTGTAGTAAGCGAATGTGCTCGCATTCTTGGCGAAGATTATCCCGAACTTGCTGCTCAGATAACCGTAACATTGCCCGATGAAAAAATGCGTCGTGTTGGTCAGTCAGTCGCTGCAGCAAGCCTTCCTGAACTATAA
>CAZXOF010000023.1:0-15593 GCA_964642255.1 uncultured Eggerthellaceae bacterium
TAACTATCAAGACTAGCTTGCTTGTTTTTTGCTTATTCTCGCTTGATAGGCTATCTAATCTGACATTCATCCTTCTTGCTGCTTTGATACTTTCCCGTATTCATCATGCTTCAGTTTGGGTGCTTGCACCGTATGAATAGCTAAGCTTGCATTGTTCTGATAAGGAGATGTTTCAAGGCTTATGAGAACCCTGAAGAGTTAAAATGGTTGCTATACTAGCTGCTGGTCCTAAATCGGAACTGCCCTTTTTTAAAAACAATGCGCAGTCCACCAAGGTAGAACAGCCAGCGATTTTCAACGAAGTTTTTCATGAATGCGGCAAACTCGCCACTCAGTGTTACGCCAAAGGCCATAGCAACGCAATCGGTATGGCCAATGCCACATAGCGTGCCTCGATAGATATACTTAAACTTCTTAGTGGGAGCTTGACCTCGCACAAGCCCAACTAATACTTCGCCGATATAGTGGCCTACTTGGTTGGCGATCTGTCCAGAGGCTGGATAAGGTTTACCGTCATCTCCCATGATAAAGGCGCAGTCACCTGCTACAAATATGTTCTCATATCCAGGTGCATGCATGAACTCATCAACTGCGATGCGTCCCTGCTTGCTTTCCAGGGGTGACTGTTCAACTATGTCGCTTCCCTGTATGCCGGTACACCACACAATGGTGTTGCCTAAGATTTCTCTTTTTTCGCCAGTGTCCACATTGCTTACCACAACACCATCGGATCGACATTCGACCACGGTCGAGCCAGATACAAGCTTAACCCCTAGTTTTTCAAGTTTCTTCTCGGCCTTCGCCACGGCCTTTGGCGTGAAACCGGGCAAGATGGTTTTTGTACTGCCCACACAGGTTACGCTTGCAAGTGATCGATCAATACCGCTATAACAGCACAGATCGTTCAGTTGACCAGCGATTTCTGCAGCGAACTCAATGCCGGTTAGTCCACTTCCGCACACAATAATATCAAGATCTTTTTTCTCTTGTGTGAGGTGATAGTCCTTAAACTTACCTTCGATAATACGGGCGATATTTTGAGCTGTATTGAGCGATGTAATCATGTGGGCATGCTCTTCGACTCCCTTAATATTGAAGGTTTTTGCCTTAAAGCCAAGCGCCACTACAAGATAGTCGTATTCAAGAGTGTGATTTTTGCATTGCACAAGCTGTTGTTGTGGGTTAATTGCGGTAACTTCATCCTTGATAAAATTAATTTTGCTTGTGTCTAAAACCTTGCGGTAAAACACTCGTGCTTTACGCACACTAAGCGTACCTGCAGCAATTTTATGGAGCAAGGTGGTCTGATAGTGGTAGTCATGCTTGTTGATCAGCGTAATGTTTGCCTCGCTTGCAGACAGTTTTTTCTGAAGTTGTAAAGCGCACGGAATGCCGCCATAGCCGCCTCCGAGAATAACGATTCTAGGCGCATGTGTAGACGACATATTGCCTCCTTACAATATGACTTGTATGTCCGACTAATCGTCATGTTTTACATGTTCTCTTGATAGGGTCGCATAAGCGATCGTAGGTAGCATGTAATCCGGTCATCACTCTGTTCTTGTGGGGGAGTATAGCTTTAGAAAGTAAAAAATGAGCTAAACGCTATATTTTTTGTTTTAGAGGAATGATTTTATCGGTTAGAGACTAAATGGAATACTCTGTTAACCTAGTGTGGATATAGGCTCTGCAAAATCGGGATGAAGATAACAAAGGAGTTTCATTTATTGCTACTTGTTACTTGGTTGTAAATTATCCGTTAGCATCTAACCCTCTTGCACAAACTTATATCCACGCTGGGTTAACAGAGCCAAATGGAAATATTTCTTTGCATTATTTCATGGGCGCATATACGTGAATATGGATAAACGTGTATATAAAAACATATGTATGGACGCTGTTTGCTGAAGCCCTGATGTGCATTCGCCACAATAGAAAGGTTCTTTGTATGAGATATGAGGTATTACCGCTGATCACATAATTGCAACAGCAGTTATGTGATTGGTGTGTTTTGGAGTGGGGAGAGCGTGCCTACATCTAACTTTGCGCAATACGTGTACATGTGGCAAGAAAAGAGTATGGTAAAAAGTGGTGCCAACTACAGAAACTGATGTTGAGTATGGTTCGTGAACAGGGTGTGGTGTATTTACCGAAGTGTGATGCAATTGCCGCCATGCTCTAGGGCTTCCAATGTATCATGGTGATATCAATATAGAAGAGTTGAGGTCATCAGTTTGGGGCAGTGCTGAAGGAGTGGATACTCATGACTGTGCGCATTATTGCCGATTCGGCATCCGATCTTGACGAGGCGTTTGCTCGGGCGCATGGTATTACTTTAGTGCCTTTGATAACCTCATTCAAAGACGGCGAATATCAAGAAGGCGTTAATCTTACACGTGAGGAATTTTTTGTAAAACTTGCCGCATGCGATGAGCTGCCTCGTACGAGCCAGGTGCCCCCGGCGCATTTTCAACGTGTATTTGAACAAGTGGTTGCTGCCGGTGACACAGCGGTTGTTGTTGTGCTGTCATCAAGGCTATCGGGTACCTATAACAGCGCCATGGTAGCACGAGAGGGGTTAGAAAATTCTATTTTTGTTGTTGATAGCATGAATGTTTCACTTGGTGAACTAGTGCTTGTTAAACGGGCAGTAATTTTGCGAGATGAAGGGCATTCAGCCGCCGAAGTAGCTGCTACTCTTGAAAATGAGAAGAACCATATTCGCGTATTTGCCTTACTCAATACTCTTGATTATCTCAAAAAAGGTGGGCGTATTTCGGTGGCGGCAGCACTTGCCGGGGGTCTGCTTTCAATTAAGCCCATTATTGGTGTTGAGGCAGGAGAAATAGTTATGCGCGCGAAGACAAATGGTCTTAAGCGGGGTATGCGTTTGATGCGCGAGCTTATTGCACAGGAAGGCATTGATTTTACTAATCCAATTCGTTTTGGATTTTCTGGACTTGCTGACACAACCCTAAAACAATTCCTTGCAGAAAGTCATGAAATCTTTGACGGCATGAAACAGCGGTTTGATAGCGGCATTATTGGTGCGACAGTGGGTACGCACATCGGACCTGGGGCTATTGGCGCAGCCTTTTTCACACGGAAGTGCAAGCAAGCATAAAGCGAGCTTATAAGATTATGGGTTGCACCGCGCAGAATATAGATGCACTTGTATGCAGAAGAGTTGTGTTTATGAACACATAAGCTGTGTTTTTATGTGTGACCAGCGTCTGCGGGTGTGTGCTAAGCTGCAAGAGCTGTATTGCTGCAAGAAGTACGTGCAGAAAGGCGAGCTTTGATGCCCTCTACCCGCTCAATTGTGTTAGTGCCAAGCTATGCTCAGACTGTTATCTATCGCAAGCAGCAGGCGCTGATGGGTAGTACGGCCACGATGCGCTGTGAGGTCTTAACCCTTGCAGCGTGGGTTCGTGATTTGTGGGAGTTATTCGGGGATGGGCGTGCCATTGTAACCGATACTCTTCGTGATGCTTTGTTGTCGGCTGTATTTTGTAATCACTATACACCACAAGATACAGTGCAAATTCATGAGCAAGCTGTGTACGAACATGACAGGTTCGCACCAACAAGTACGAACCTGTCTGGATGTACAGGAATGGTATCACTTGCTGCGCGCCTTGTGCGTGAGGCATCGGGACTTGATGAATTTGAACGAACACTTACGCTCTTAAGTAGCCACGATGCCGCTGTTGTTCATGATGATGCAAGTGATGTTTTCGCAGAAGGCGAGAGGACTATACTTGAAGCACTTGTTCAATATCGCTCATATGTTGCGCAGCTTGGCTATGTGGAGCTTGGCGAAGCAATGGCACTGTTGCCGCACATAATCTCTTCGTTCACTTCGCCAGCACCCCTGATCGCTCACCATGTGAGCCTGCAAGCTTTTCCAAGCCCTTCATTGACTGAGCTGCGTTTTCTGAACGAACTCGCACATATTGGTGCAATTGGTGAGCTTGTTATAGACACCCCTATCACCACTATAGCGTGTGCGCTGAAACACTGCACTGCCAAACTGCGTTTTGCCTTTCCATCAGGGCGCTATGCCGAACCAATGTTGCTGGCTGATCTTGCAGAGCATGCTTGTGCAACGTGCGGAGATGAGTTTCAACATGAAAACCTGCGTGTTGCTCGGGTGGTTATTGCGGCGAAGGATCCGATGTCTGTATATGATTCAATAGCTTTAGGATGTGCAGCTCGAGGTTTATCGTGTGCGGTGCGAGCGAGTCGTTCCTGTGCGCAAACGGCATTTGGAGCTGCATATGCAGCAATGCGTCGATGTGTGACCGCATCTGAAGAAATACATGGCGACTTGTCTGATCTGACTGACGTATTGCTTTCTCCGTTTTCAGGCTTTTCGGTCGCATCTGCTCAGCGTATTGACACAAAGCTAAGACAGGATCGTCGGATAACACGACAAGCACATATCGCCGAACTGCGGGCGATCTCTGAGCCTTTTGCGTGGCTTGAAGAACTAGCATGCGATCCAGAGGCTTTCGTGCTTGTTGGCGCGATTGGTGATACTATACGTCGTCTTTCGGGTGTAACCGAGGCATTCAAGCGCGAGCAACTAGCTGTTCTCAATATATTACATGAGATCATGGAGGCAGTGTGCAGAGCATGTGGCTTGGTTGGTATTGATACAACCGATGATGCCATGCATCTTATTGATCAGCAGTTTGCTCATGCTTTTGTTGATGCGTCGCGTGCAAATACACCGCTTAACGACGACGAGATTCCTGATGTGCTTATCTTGGAATTACAGGCAGCTGCTGCACTGGGTGTGGCATCGTGTGATGTTGCGATCGCAACCGACATGACAGCAAGTGCTTATCCAGTAGCTACGCATACAGATGCAATTAAAACGCTACTTGCTAAGATGGGTTTTGTTGACTTGGTTGCGCCTGTAGCGTCATCAAGCTTTTGCGCAGCTGATGGGCAAAACTTTGTTACAGCATCTCTGGTTTCTAGTGACGATGCGCTTACTATGCAGCAAGCCGAGCTCTGTGCCCTCCTTGGACTTCCAACGCAATACTGCATCATTGAGCGTTGTCTTTTTGATACTGAAGCAAACCCCACCTACCCAGCTGCCGTTGTGCAAGAACTTGTTGATTGCTTTCGTGCTGATTCCTCTGCACTTGATGACATTGATAACCTATATTCGCTTCCTGCTAGTTTACAAGAGAATATGGTGACACGAGGGGAAGAGGCTCTGTTTGAAAACGCTGCTGTAGTTTCCGGCGCGCAACACATCACCGCACATGTTTCTACCTCTTTGCTCAGTGAGGTATCAAAAGCCGCGCGCGCCCGTATTGTATTGCCGCGCGAGATTGAAGGCGGTGTTCTTGTGCGAACACCGTGCTTGTCGCCCTCGCAGATCGAAAGCTATCTTGAATGTCCATGCAAGTGGTTTGTTAGTCGACGTTTGCGCCTTGATGAGTTGGATAGTAGCTTCGGGCCGATTGAGATGGGGAATTTTTCTCACCGCGTACTCAACTTGTTTTATCAGGTGTTTCAGGAAGAGACCGGAAAACAGAAGGTCACACGCGCACTACTTGGTGATGCACGTACCATTATGAAACGAATTTGCAATGAATCCTTCAATAGCCTTGTTCTGAGAACCGAGCTTGAACGTCGTGAATTTGACGAATGTAAGATAAAACTCATGCGTTTTCTTGACTATGAGGTCGAATTTCTGCCGAATTTTTCGCCGAAATACTTTGAGCTTGACATCGCTACTTCAGCGCATGTGCCCTATGCGGGATATGAGGTAATGGGGCGCGTGGATCGCATTGATGTTGATGCTAAGGGGCGTGCTGTTATCATTGACTACAAAAGCTCGGTTAGCAATGATTACAGGTTGTATAGCGGTGATCGCGATTATCCGCACAAGGTACAAGCATTAGTGTATGCTCGTGCGATTGAACGCCTGCTTGACGTACGAGTTGTTGGTGCCCTCTATGTGAGTTATGGTCGAACGAGTGGCGCTGCGGGCGCTTATGATCCTGATGTCATTTCAGAAAGCGTACTGCCACACGTTCGCCATGACAACTGCCGTCCACGTGCACACAGGGGCGAATCCTTCAAAGATGTGCTTGATGCAACAGAAGAGCGTGTTGCGAGTGCGCTTAAACGTATGCTTGCGGGAGATATTGCACCTCAGCCGCTTTCTGCAGCGTCGTGTACATGGTGTCCAGTATATGCTTGTCCAGAAAGGAAGGCCTAATATGGCGCTTACTGACGGACAGCGCGCTTGTATCGAGATGCTTGATGCTCCGGTTGCCGTGTCTGCTGGTGCAGGAAGCGGCAAGACCTTTACGCTTACGCAGCGTATCATCCATGCCATTAAAAGTGGTTTTGCAAGCGGCATCGATGACGTGCTTGCGATCACGTATACCGCGAAAGCAGCGAATGAGATTAAATCGCGCGTTAAAGGAACGCTTGCTGCAGCCGGTTTGACGGAGCAAGCGTTGCGCGTTGATGGTGCGTGGATCTCAACCATTCACAGTATGTGCTCACGAATTTTGCGTGAGCACGCTCTTGAGCTTGGAATCAATCCGGCATTTTCGGTATTGAGTGAGGCAGAGGCCGTACATCTACGTGCCAAAGCCATTGAAGAAGCACTTGTTTTGGCAAACGACATGGTGTCGCCCGGTGGTCTTGATGCGCTGTTCGCGGAATATGCAGTGCGCTCTTCCGGCCAAAACAATATCTCAATTGAAAGTATGCTTAATACTCTTTTGGAGGCAGTGACAGCGCATCCGCGTGGTTTTCATGCGCTTGTGATGGGTCCAGCTACACAGTCGCCGATAGTCGTGCTTGTTCGTGCAGCAGATTGTCTTGAAATGGCAGCCAAGCTTGCTGGAGATGAATCACAAGGTAGCACACGAGATGCTTTTCTTGAAGCAGCAACTCAGGCAGTTGCACAGGCACGTGCTGCGCTTGAAAAAGAGGTTAGCGCTTATGAGGCTATGTGTCTTATTGCGCAGATGCCCCAACCGGGGAAGAACTTTGGAAGCAGACGCGGCTCCTACCATCTCTTTGTTGACGAAGCACAAAACACGCTTGCAGAATGTTTGCTTGAAGCGAGGCTCGCTGCTGTTGAACCGGTACGTAATGAGCTTATTGCGCTTGCTCGCCTTGTATGCTCAACCTATGAGCAGATGAAACATGAGAAGGCCTCGCTCGATAATAACGATCTGCTCGTGTATGTAGCTCGCGCCTTTGATGAACATCCTGAGATAGCACGCGCTTATGAAGGCCGTTTCAAGGTTGTCATGGTTGATGAATTTCAAGATACCGATCAAGTGCAAATCAACATGATTCGCCGCATTGCAGGTGAGGGCTGGCGACTGCTGTGTACGGTAGGTGATGCCCAACAAAGCATCTATCGGTTTCGAGGTGCTGACCTTGCTGTGTTTCGCCGGCATCTTGCTGACGTAGGGCAACAAAACGAATGCGGTCTTATTACGCTATCAGATAACTTTCGCAGTCATAAAGATGTGCTTATGTTTGTTGATCGTGTATTTGGGCAGCCCTTAGCATTTGGGAAATCCTTTATGTCACTGTCGCCCGCGCGCGATGAAACACATGTTTCTGTGCCATTTAAGAGTACGGGCCCGCGCATTGATGTTCTTGCTGTGTCGTATCCATATCGGGGCGTTGGGAAGCAAGCTGCGCGTGAGGTAGAGGCCGCTGAAATTGCCAATCGTCTTGCAGCGCTTCGTGATACTGGGCACGCTGCGGGGGACATGGCGCTACTCCTTGGCACAATGAGCAATGTTGATGTTTTTGCTTCGGCTTTGCGAGCGCGGGGACTTTCGAGCGTTGTATGTAAGGGGTCGGTATTTAATCGAACGCCCGAGGTTCGCACCATGGTACGACTTGCGTATGCGCTTGTTAACCCTGCACATACAGCAGCTTTGTTTGAGGTACTGTCGAGTGGGATGTTTTTGCTTTCGGCTGATGACTTTGTTGTACTGTCAACATACTATGACGAAGCGCGTGGCTGTGATCGACGTCGCAGTATTGCCGAAGGCTTTCGGGATATCATGATTGCACTTATAGGTAGCGGTAGTGAGCATAAAGGCAATAAGGATTCTGCCATCAGTGATAGTTCTAACAGTAGTAACGGTAGTGATAATAAAGGAAGTGTTCGCACTGCTGAAAGCGTGTGTAATGGTGATAACGAAAGGGAATCTGCCAAAACAGCATGCTCTGGTTTTTCCGTTCAGCTTGAAGCTGCCATAAGGCTATTCGCACGTGCGATGCAGGAGCTTGGGCGCCAGCCACTTTCACACATCATGGCTAAGGTTGTACGTGATTCTGGATGGCTTTCGCGGCTTGAGACTGGTGGAGCGGAAGGTCAGGCTGTTGCGGGGAATGTACTCAAAGCGCTGCGCATAGTTGAAGATATTGAACATACTGGTGCTTACGGTCCACTTGAAATAGCGCGACGTTTTGGTCATGCGGTTGATGTGTCAAAAGAGGCGCCTGGTGCACTTGCGGTTTCGGGTGGCGATTTTGTACGTATTATGACAGTACATGCAAGCAAAGGGCTGGAGTTTCCTATTGTTGCTGTTGCTGAGATGGAATCGCCATCTAGACAATCGAGCAAGTTGATCTGTCAGACCGTAGATGGTGCTCTTTGTGTCTCACTTGATGCCGGGTATTCTGCTGACAATATATCTGATACAGCATTGCTTCGGACGCTACGTAAGTTTGATCTCTTTGAAGATTATGATGAGGATGCAATAGACTCATCTCTTAGATCTGCTCGCACTGCTGGCACTTTCCGTGCAGCGCTTAAAGCGCGCGAGCTTGCGGGTGCAGTTCAAGAACGTAAGCGGCTGATGTATGTGGCTCTCACGCGTGCAAAGGAAGCTTTGATTATTGCAATGCACGGGGAAGCAACCAAAAAAGGCGGTCCTTTGGGGCGAACAACAGAACCAGAAAGTGCATGTGGCTGTGTTGTAAGCACACTGTTTCCTGATGGTATGTTTGCAGCAGGTGAAACGGCAGTCGATTTTGGTGGATCAACCCCTGCGCGCGCAACACTCATTACACTTGAAGCTGGAACAGTTTCCTTAGGTAACAGTGCCGTGTGCAGCACCGTATCTGCAAAAGATGTGGTTTATGCCCCGGCTCATGTGCCGATGATGAACGATGTGCCGTTTTTTCCGGTGCGTACCAGAGTGCTAAGTTATTCATCACTGTCTGCTCAACTCCATACAGCACAATCAAGGCAACAATACCATGTGATGCCTGCGGTACCTGCATCAGAGCACAACGGTAATGTCGTATACAACAATGACTTTGCTGCTCCGGATGTTTTGAGTAATGACGACGAAGCGTGGGAGATCTTGCGTACGCGCCTTGCAGGTGATGATAAGGCAACCGACTTAGGAACTGTGTTTCATCGAAGTGCTCAGCTTGCTGTATTGATGCTTCCTACATATGGGCGCTTGTGCTACCCACCATCTGAGCGTATTGATGCTTTGTGTCGATCATATTGCATATCGAATGAGGGACGGGTGCGGCTTCATGCGGCACTTGAGTGTTGGTTTGCAAGCGATCTTGCTCGTTGTGTAGCATTGTGGCCGCAGGTGGAAGCAGAGGTTCCGTTTTTTACAACTATAGATATCGATGGACGCACACGCTTTTTGGAAGGGGAAATAGATCTACTGGCAACAGAGGACTTGCAGAATGAAAGTAGTCTGACCGATGAAAGTGGAGAAGAGAATCTATCTTTACAGACTCACGCAGCACTTATTGTTGACTATAAAACAGGGGGTCAGACAGATGAAAATCGAGGTGATCTCCATGAAAAACATCGCCTGCAGGCCATGTGCTATGCCTATGCATTGTTGCGTCACGGTTACACAAAAATTGATGCCGTGTTTGTGCGTGTTGAACATGGTAGTTCAAGCTGTGATAGCAACGAATGTGCAGTATGTATTGATGAACTAGGGCGTATGGCGCTGCCACCTTCACTGCGTGAAGCATCCAATACGCAGCTACAAAATATTTTGCGCAGCAATCATAGTGCATATGATGACTGCGGTAATCATGAGTGTAAACGGTATGAGGATTACAATGTATCCGTTATGGGTCTTAGCACAATCGATGATCGAGATGCTTCCATGCACTCGCTAGTGAGAGAGACAAACAACATGACCGTACAAAGCCGTTCTGATAAGCAGGGCTCAAACAAAGTGCCTGAGCCCCAGTACGTGTGTTATTCATTTTCTGCTTCTGATTTTGACGAGATAACAGAAGCCATAGCAACAGCTTATCGGGCTTTGTAAGAGACAAGCCTAAGAGGTTGCGCAAATCAAGTGTGCCTGCTAGCCAAAACAGATATGTCACAGTGTTGTAACAAGCGCTTTTAGTTTAGTTCTCAGCTTCGCATTGTTTAAGTAGACCATAGCCTCCATCATTGCGACGATATAAGACATTGAAGAGGTTGGTGTCACGATCGATATAGGCAAAAAAGTCATGCCCCAGCAGGTCAATTTGAACTAGCGCCTCGTCTTGCGTGAGCGGGGTAAACTCAACTTCTTTAATGCGTACAACTTCTTGGTCTTGTGCGGCAAGATCGGCCATCAATTCATCAAGATCAAGATGTTCGTTTGCCAGTGCTGCAGCACGGTCCGCTGCGGCGCGCTTTTCGCCGTCACGCACCTTTGCATCAATGACTCGAGTTTTATATTTGCGCATCTGTCTGATTACCTTTGCAGCTGCAACGTCAATAGCGGCGTACATCTCTTCTTCGCGTTCTTCAACACGAATGGTGTGTCCCTTGGTGCGTAGTGTAACTTCGCAGCAACAAGGACGTGGATTGGCCGGATTTTTCTCTACTGACAATACGACTTCGGCATCAAGGGGAGATATCTCCATAACTTTCATGGAGCCACCGATTTTCTCTTCGGCATATTCCTTCAACGCATCTGTGATGGTCATTCTGCGCCCTGCGACAATGATGCTCATACAATCACCTTTCATTACTCGGACAACTGGATACGCGCAATACCATGTGGCACAAAGCCTTGCTGAACCTATGCGACGCATTTAGTTGTTGTAGCAGTTAATCTGCTATGCGCGTCGTGATACGCAGGCCATGCGTTTTTTACTGTTGCGCAGGCTGTTATATCTATGCAGCAGCCTTTTGTATACCTTGATGTAAAAGGATACCGTAAGAAACATCAATCGTGTACGAAATGAAGGTAAGACACATCTTGAAGCATACTCCTTTGAGGTTTCCTTCGCCCCGTCTGTTTGTAGATCAGTTGTTAAACCTTTCATATTGGATGACACGATAAGATATGGCGCAAGATATATACGTGAGATTTGTGCATTATCAGTACTATCTATGAGGTATACAACAGCCAAGGTGTGTGCAAGTGCGATTCAAAGCGCGCGAATACTGCAAGGGAAAGGGGACTTTATGGAATATAGTGCCATTGTGCTGGCTGCTGGAGCTGGTACGCGCATGAGGTCGAAAAAGCCGAAAGTTATTCATGAAATTCTTGGGGTGCCTCTTATACAGTGGGTGATACGAGCAGCTCATGAAGCGGGAGTTGCTCGTGTGGTGACGGTTGTTGGTCATGGACGTGAACAGGTTGAACCTCTTGTAGCGAATAGTGAAATTGTGGTGCAAGAGCACCAATGTGGCACAGCGCATGCGGTTGCAGCATGTGCAGATATGCTATCTGAAGCGAGTGGGTCACTTATTGTTTTATCGGGAGATTGTCCGCTTATCAAGCCCGAAACTATTGCCGCCCTTGTTGTTGAGCGAGAGAACACAAATGCAGCTGCCGTTGTACTCACCATGATGCCCGATGATCCGAGTGGCTATGGACGTGTTCTTCGTAAGGACAACGGCGACTTAGCGCGTATTGTTGAGCAAAAAGATGCAACTCCACAAGAAGCTGCTGTCATGGAATGCAATTCCGGCATCTACTGCTTTGATGTTCAGTCGCTGTTTCAAACGCTTCCTCACATAGATGCAGCCAACGCGCAAGGCGAATACTATCTCACCGATGCGATAGCAATTTTGAGTGAGCAGGGCAAGACGGTAAAAGCGCTAGTCGCCGAGGATTCAGCAGAATGTTTGGGCGTGAATTCGCGTGCTCAGCTTGCCGCTGCTACTAAGGAACTGCAACATCGCATCAATGCGCGTCATCTTGCAGCAGGCGTTACGATGACTGATCCCTCTCTTGTTTGGATCGGGCCGGATGTCACAATTGCATCCGATGTGGAATTACTACCAATGACCATGCTTTTTGGCGAGACGGCGATTGGTGAGGACAGTATTATCGGACCGAATACGCGCCTTACAAACACCAAGGTTGGGCGTGCATGCGTGCTCGATGAAACTATATCTGTTGGAGCTGTCATTGAAGATGAGGTGAGCTGCGGACCACGTGCTTACTTAAGACAAGAAGTGCATGTGTGTGAGAGGGCTAAGGTTGGCACACATGTCGAGCTCAAGAAGGTAACAATTGGGCGAGCATCAAAGGTTCCGCACCTAAGCTATATTGGAGATGCAAGCATAGGTGAGAATGTGAACGTGGGGGCAGGCGCCATTACCTGCAATTACGATGGACGGCACAAGTTTGCAACCACTATTGAGGACGGGGTATTTATAGGCAGTGATACCATGCTAATTGCTCCGGTTGAGATTGGGGCGGGAGCAGTCATAGGTGCGGGTTCGATTATCACAAAAGATGTATCCGCAGATGCCCTAGCACTTGGTCGTGTGCATCAAACAGAAATCGCAGGTTGGGCTGCGCGCAGAAGGGAGCTCTGGAAAAACGATAGGGTACAATAGCCAAATATCTATATCATTAGACGTGTTTGTCATCAAACGACGACAAACTCAGCTACCTATAATGCGATGCCAAAGGAGCTTGTACAATGACGGTTATGGAAAAAAATATGGCGGTGTTTTCCGGGTCGGTCAACCCAAGTTTGGCAGAGCAGATTACTGCTGAGTTGGGAATTGCGCTTGGCAATGTAAAACTTGAGCAATTTGCAAATGGCGAAATTTACGCTCGCTACCTTGAAAGCGTGCGCGGCAAGGATGTCTTTTTAGTACAAGCAATTGCCGGTAGTCGGGTAAACGACGCCCTGATGGAGCTACTTATTATGGCTGATGCAGCTAAGCGAGCATCAGCGCGTACAATTTGTGCAGTGGTATCTCATTATGGTTATGCACGTCAAGATCGCAAAGCAGCTGCTCGCGAGCCAATTACCGCGAAGCTTGTTGCGAATCTTATCGAAGTAGCTGGCGTTGATCGCATGATGACAATCGATTTACATCAGGGGCAAATCCAGGGCTTTTTTGATATTCCAGTCGATCACCTTACAGCCTTGCCAATCTTGGCCGACTACTTTCGCGCGCAAGATTTCGATTCAGAACAGCTGTGTATTGTGAGTCCCGATGTCGGTCGAGCGAAGGCAGCAAAAAAGCTATCCGATCTCATGAGAGCCGATCTGGCCATTATGCATAAAAGTCGCCCAAGCCACAATAAGGCTGAGATAACAGCATTGATTGGTGAGGTCAAGGACAAGATCTGCATCGTAAATGATGACATGATTGATACAGGTGGGAGCATCGTTGCTGCTGCCGAAATACTGAAAAACAAAGGTGCTGCTGACGTATACGTATGTGCAACACATCCGGTACTGTCGGGTGCTGCATGTGAGCGTCTTGAGCACTCATCTATCAAAGAGGCTGTATTTTGTAATACCATTCCCTTTGACCAGGGTTACTTAACAAACAAAATCAAGGTAATCTCGGTTGCACCTCTATTTGCTCGCGCTATCCAAAATGTGTACGGGAACGGTTCGGTTGCTTCGCTGTTTGATCCAGATTTTGCCCTTTAGGGTTCCATGTATCTGGCAACAGACAAAACGCTCGACGCTGTGCGGGGCTAGGGTATTGCATTTCGCGGCAATTCTGCAGTCGCGTGTAGCGAAGCACACGTCGGCTATGCGATGCCTGCGATCTGCAGTACTTCAGTTTTACTCGCTGGCCTTGGTACGAACCGGGTGATTTTCACTGTTGAGGTTTGTTGATGATATTACGCCTAGGCTTTGTTGTCATGTATAACTGTTCATTATTCTGAAAGGTATGTCATGTCGCTTTATCTGATTGTTGGGTTAGGGAATCCGGGAGCGGCATATGAACACACGCGGCACAATGCGGGCTTCGACACGGTTGATCGCATTGCTGAAGAGATTGGCGTACGCTATTGGAAGACGGAGTGCGGAGCGCTCACGGGTAAGGGTGTATGGCACGACATTACCATGATCCTTGCGAAACCACAAAGCTTTATGAACGTTTCGGGTAGGCCGGTCAAGCAGCTTTTGAACGTCTATGATGTATCGTCTGATCATCTTATCATCATTCATGATGAACTTGATATTGCTTGTGGCACTATTCGTGTGAAGTTTGGTGGCGGACATGCTGGACATAATGGCTTGCGTTCTATTTGTGACAAACTGAATACATGCGACTGGTATCGTGTGCGCATTGGTATCGGGCGCCCTCCAGGGCGTATGAATGTTGCTGACTACGTGTTATCGTTGCCACGTGGCGAGGCGCAGAAGCATTTTACCTATGCATGCGATCGCGGTGCTCAGGCGACGCTTTCACTTGTAGAGTATGGGCTTGCAAAGACACAGCAGGACTTCAACTAAGAAGTTTTATCTTCTATGCGATAACAAGGCAAGAGGTATGACGATGGGTCAATATGCCACCATAGGAGAACGCGCAATCGCTGAAATCATCGAAAAAAAGAGCCGCTTTATTGGCCATATCGCACATGTTGAAACAGAAGATGAAGCGCTTGCTTTTCTTGCAGAGATACGCGAACAACATCGTATGGCTCGTCACAATGTCTATGCTTACGTATTGCGCGAGGGCGGGCGCGTGCGTTATTCCGATGATGGTGAGCCGCAAAAAACTGCCGGTATGCCAACGCTTGAAACAATTCAGTATGCAGGTTTAAGTGATGTTGCTGTTGTTGTGACACGTTATTTCGGGGGAGTTTTGCTTGGTACAGGAGGCTTGGTGCGTGCCTATACGCAGGCAACACAAGCTGCGATTCAGGCTGCGCGTGTCGTTGTGATGAGTCGTTGTGTCGATATTATTGCTCAGTTACCGTATACCTTTTATGATCAAGCACTTCGACTTGTTAATACCTGTGGTGCAAAGGTGATTGATGTCTCGTTTTCAGATCTTGTTGCTCTAACGGTTCGCGTTGAAGCAGGCAAGCAGGGGGTTTATTGCGAAAGGCTCGCTGCACTAACGTGTGGGCAAGCCATACTTACTGAAAGTGACGCTTTTGATGCTGCGATGTGATTGGCTGAGGATATTCTTCTCCGCTACATAGATTGTCAAGTCATGACAAGTGGAGCTGTGGTGTGGGTGCGCTGTGGTGTGGATGTGGTAATTCGCGACACATGAATGCTGCTGAGCTTATAACAGCTGCTTTTTCCGTATCGTGATGCTTTGGGTTACAAGCATAGTGATTTAACACAAAGCGCCATATGAAATGTAACATCAT
>CAZXOF010000024.1:0-15416 GCA_964642255.1 uncultured Eggerthellaceae bacterium
TGGCTTTGTGGTAGAAAGTCATTTCTCTGCTAAATAGTTTTATGCTCTGTTAACCAAAAAATTAAATTACGGAGATTCTTTGAATATATTCGTATACAATAGACTGAATAGCAGTCTTATCAAAATAATTTTCTATATAAAAGCATGCTACGTGTAAAACATGACAAGCAGCTCGCTTACAAATGCGTACGCATTGTGCTTTTATACTCATCGCAACACGGTAATACAGAGCAAGAAAGAAGACACTATGGCATCTGGTTTTACTTCCATTACCCATCGAGTGCGTACTGCAATCATTGCAATCCTTGTTGCTATCGTGATTTTCTTTGCTGCCTGTACAGTTGCTGTTGAAAGCGGAGAGTACGACAGTAATTCTTTTGGTACTGCTGCAGAACAAAACAGTGAATCAAACAATGCGCACACAACGGCAAGTAATAGTACCGGTATAGATACCGCAGACACAGCAAACACTGATGACGCCGGAGTCGTTACCGCAAACATTCAAGAACTCCTGCAATATCCTGAACTTCCTGCTGGATGTGAATCAGTGGCACTCACCTGCGTACTAAACGCCATGGGTTACGATATCGCCGCAACAGAGCTTGTGGCAAATTATTTGCCTATAGATCCCACCAGCAGCGATCACAATAGCTTTCTTGGTGACCCCTATTCAAGCGGCTATGCCTTCCCACCTGCAATTATTGCTGCTGCCACCAATTATTTCACCGCAATTGGCTCAAGCGCCGAGGCACGAGATATAAGCGGCACGGATTTTGAAGAACTCCTTGAAATTGTTGAGTCGGGAACGCCCGTACTTGTATGGTCAACCATGTATTTCAACGAACCAGTCTTTACCGGACTTGCTGTAGGGCCATATGCCACCTACTATAACGAACACTGCGTTGTACTCTACAGTTTTGATGACGATGTGGTGTATGTCAGTGATCCTCTAGACGGATTAGTTGAGCGTGATCGTGCCGATTTTCAGCGCATTTACGAAATCTGCGGGTCAATGGCTGTTATTATCAAGGAGACCAGCTAACGTACTGCTCGCCCACAATACTCAAGCGCTCCTTGATTCAAGCGCCATCACACCGAATGAATGAAGACATACCAACAGATAAACTGGTACGTCGACAGGGCAGCAGCCCCTCCTATGGTTACGTCCAGCTACCAGTCTTTCACATCATTGGGCTGAAGTACGGTAACTTCTTGATCTTTTACTGATACACGCGAGTTTGGCGGCACGGAAAATGTCACAAAAGCTGATCCTCCAATTACCGACCCTTTCCCAATGACAGTTTCACCACCAAGAATCGATGCATTCGAATAGATAGTTACACCATCTTCGATGGTAGGATGACGCTTCACACCAGAAAGGCGCTGTCCACCGCGTGTTGAAAGCGCACCAAGTGTAACCCCTTGGTAAAGCTTCACGTGATCACCAATTTCGGTGGTCTCTCCAATAACGACACCAGTACCGTGATCAATAAAGAAGTATTCACCAATCTGTGCACCTGCACCAATGTCAATGCCTGTATCCGCATGAGCAAGCTCGGTCATAATGCGTGGGATGAAGGGTACACGCTGTTCATAGAGTACATGAGCTACCCGGTACACAAAGGTTGCGTAAAAGCCGGGATACGACAAGATAACTTCTTCTTTTGAGTGGGCAGCCGGATCCCCATCGTAGAGTGCCTGCACATCGGTCAGTAAAACACGCTGAATATTTGGTAGTTCATCGAAAAAGATTGTACATATCTCCGCCGAACGCTTACGGACAGCATCAGGCGCGCACGGAGCACCAGGGTCATCTGATACATAGGCAAGTGCCACGATGATTTGGGTAGAAAGCTCACGTTCAATATCTACTAAAGTATCGCCAATAAAATAGTTTGGACTAGTCAAGGGCGACAGTGACTCCGAACCAAAATAACCCGGAAACATTACACGGCGAATATTTTTAATGATATTTTTCACCGCTATTCTACTAGGAAAGCGTCGTCCCGGCTTAGTGAAAAAGATTTCATCAGCCTCGTAATTTGTTGCGATCCCCTGCACGATGCGTTCAAGATTATCGGCAAACATGAGTCCTCCCATCGCCGCACCCAGCTACATCTGTTCGCACTGCCTCCCTGTATCAGTGCCTCACACTTCTGTATGTACCGGCAGACATGTACCGCTTTGTCGTAATGTACCGCTTTACCGTACAAGGAGTACTTTGTTCTGCCCGCCAATCACTGCGCCATCATCTTTGCTGCACTAATCAAAACAGCGTTTTTTAGGCTCCTAAAATGCGTGCAGCCACTTGCTTCTTTCGACTTAAAATCCCTGGCATCCAACAACCACCGGGCTGATCTGCCTTAACGCTGAAGAGACGATTCACCAAACGCGAGTTTCCTTCACAGAAAAACTGGCTGCCTTCTGCCACAATATCGGTCACCATTAGCAACACGAACTTATAACCGTGCGTCTCAACCAACCCATGCATATATTCGCGCACCTCATCCTCACGCTTCAGAACTGAGGGTAGATCGACCGTTTCGTGTTGCGCAATAAGCGCCACCCCCCCACCAACGGAAAATTCCTTCGAGTCTGCACATACCAGCTTCTCCACCGACAAAGTGGCAGATCCTGAGCGACAACGAAACACTTCTAGGCCAAACTCCATCGCATCAACGCCTGCAATACCAGATAGATAGGCAACCTGTTCACGATCAACATCGGTTGTTGTGGGTGATTTAAGAATCACCGTATCGGTCAAAATAGCAGATAGCATTACCTCTGCTAAGCCCGGCGGTATTTCCACATCATGCTGGCGAAACTCCATAGTCACAATAGTTGAGCTTGACCCAACAGGAATATTGAGAAACCGAATAGGATTAGCAGTTGTGACATCGGCTATGCGGTGATGATCAATAATCTCAACCACTTCAGCCTCTTCAATACCCTGTGCCGCCTGCGATATTTCGTTATGATCGAGCAAAATAACCTTGCGACGCGGAGGCGCGGCAACATCACTGCGAGTAACAATACCAATAGCAGCTCCTGCTTCGTCAAGTACCACCGCCTCACGCAAAGCGCTTTCCATTAAATCCTCTGCGGCTTCTCTTAAAATAGCCTCGCGGTTCAGCACTAAAACATTGGTTTCTAATACATCATCCACGCATTGCTCAAGCGACTCAATAAGATTGGCAGCAACTGCCCGGATTCCCTCTGTTGTGGAATCAAAAAGGTCAGTGGCAGCAATATAGCGATCGGCTATTGTACGCGTAGTTACTAAACCCTTGTAGGTGCCATCATCATTGGTAACCACCAGCGAGCGTACATCATGTTGACGTAGCAAGCCGCCAGCCTCCATGATGGTTGTTCTACCTCCAACAGATATAGGATCAGGCGTCATGATATCGGCAATGCGTGTATAAACATGATCAATGATTACAGGAGGCTCAATTCCGTTGCGCTCAAGCACCCATGCGGTCTCCGGTGGCATAGAACCCAAACGTGCGGGCACATAGGTACATCGCAAAGCATTATCGTGCTCATTGCGTTTTTCCAGTTCGTTTTTCAAATATGCATACGCAACAACAGAGCAGATGGCGTCATTGTCAGGATTGCGGTGCCCAACAACGATGATCGGCTGCGGTTTCGGCGGCATATCTGTAGTTTCCTCTCACTGGTCAGTCTTTAATTCAATGCGGTGTTCACCACGCGCACCTTTTGTTGCCCGTATTATAGCTAAGCAAAAGGGTACACCCTCCAAGGTAATACAAGATGTGGAACTGATAATGTTAAGAGTTTTGGTCAAGCTTAATGAGGGGAGCATAATCGCGCAGTAGTTTTTTCGTTTGGCCAGTTTGATCGAAGATAACGTGTATCCGATCACCGTCTATATCGACTACCAATCCGCGCCCAAAGGTTTTGTGATCCACGCGGTCTCCCACAGTAAAGTTGAGCGCACTCATAGGCACAGTGCTTGTGGTATTGGTGACATGTCCTTGCTCCTGCTTACCGCGATTGCAATTCGTTCTCCCGATAGAACCTGACGCACTTGAACGATTAAAAACGCGACCTCTCCCAGCCTCTGCGCCTGACCCTGCTATACCCCGTCTGCTACCACGTTTTTCCCAACCGGTTCCCGTAAAACCTGCCGAGCCAATGCCTGAAGTCTGCTTCAAGGTAGCAGGAATCTCACTTAAAAAACGCGATGTGGGATTTGTTTGTGTTACACCGAAAATCTGACGCGACGACGCACAGGTAAGGAAAAGACGCTTGCGAGCGCGTGTAATAGCTACATAGGCAAGCCTACGCTCTTCTTCAAGGCCAATAGGATCATCTTTTGCACTTGTATGTGGAAACAATCCTTCTTCCATACCAGCAACAAATACGTTATTAAACTCAAGTCCTTTTGAGGCGTGTATGGTCATAAGGACAACGGCAGGCTCACCTTCCTCAAGCGCATCAAGATCGGTGCGCAGCCGTACCCATTCAATAAAATCAGCTAGGGAATCTCCATGCAAAATGCGTATATCAGGCTGCTGATCTGCGGTGCGCACTGTATCGGGCAACTCATTTGGTGCGGCAAAGAATTCTTCGTCACCATCACGTTTATGAGTGGCAGCAAACTCATCGACCACACTTAAAAACTCTCGTACGTTTTCAATGCGAGTGCGTGCATCATCAGTGCGCTGTGCTTCAAGAGCTGCAAGATAACCGGTTTTCTCAATGATGGCTTCAACAATACACCGTAAATCCCCCGTATACGTGCGTGCCTCGTCTATAAGCGAGACAAACTGCCCAAGCGCACGCCGTGTTGCCATGCGTAAATCGGAGTCGGCCACCAACGCTTTGGAGGCTTGCAGAAATGTAAAACCGTGAGCATGTGCATACTCTTCAATATGAGCAATGCTTGTCTTACCAATACCGCGTTTCGGTATGTTAATGACTCGCTTTGCTGCTAAATCATCTGCCGGATTAACCGCCAAAGTAAGGTAAGCCATTACATCTCGTATCTCAGCACGATCAAAAAAGCGCACGCCCCCAACAATACGGTAAGGCACCCCAGCGCGCAGCATCATGTCTTCAAGCGAACGAGACTGAGCATTCGTGCGATAAAATACCGCAATATCGTCATACGAGGCCCCACTCCCGTGCAACTTTTCAATCTCACCAGCAATCCAGCGACCCTCATCACGCTCATCGTTTGCTAAATAAACGGCTATCTTTTCGCCCGCTTCTGCCGTTGTAAAAAGCTTTTTATGTTTGCGATGTGTATTGTTAGCAATGACAGCGTTAGCTGCGGCAAGAACGTTTCCCACACTGCGATAGTTCTGTTCAAGTTTGACTACAGTTGCATCAGGATAATCGGTCTCAAACTCAAGGATATTTCGAATGTCTGCTCCACGCCACGAATAAATGGATTGATCGTCATCGCCAACCACCATAACATTGCGCGACTGTTGTGCAAGTAAACGCGTAATTGCGTACTGGGCTGCATTTGTATCCTGATATTCATCGACCAAAATGTAGCGAAAGCGCTGCTGGTAGGAATGCAGCACCTCTTCATGATGCTGTAGCAAGGTGTAGGCATAAAACAGCAGATCGTCGAAATCGAGCGCATTGGCAGCCTGTAAGCGTTCTTGATAGCGAACATACACGCGGGCAGCAACCTTGCCCACCGGGTCGCTTACCTGCTCTTGAAAATTAGATGGGGTAATCAAGTTGTTTTTTGCTTCAGAAATGCGATGCATGATGGCACTTATGGGAAAACGCTTATCGTCAACATTGAGTTCAGCTAAGATTTCCTTGCACAGACGCTTTGCATCATCGGCATCATAGATAGTGAAATCTTGCGTAAAACCTAAGTAGTGCGCATCGGTACGCAAGATACGCACGCACATGCTATGAAAGGTTGACACCCACATACCACGTACAGATTCGCCAATAAGAAGCCCAAGCCGCTCGCGCATCTCACGAGCAGCTTTATTGGTAAAGGTAATGGCAAGAATACTCCACGGAGCCACAGCAAGGTCTTCAATAAGATGTGCAATACGATGAGTTAGCACGCGTGTTTTACCCGAACCCGCACCGGCAAGTACCAAAAGCGGCCCTTCAGTACACAGTACTGCATCGCGCTGCGATTCATTTAAGGCATCTATATCGATGGACATACGAAGGTTTTCCCTCTAAAAATAACTCGCAGGAGCTCCTACACCACCTTTTTTCCGAATACAGCAGCTATCTCGCGCAGTTTTACCACAAGGTCAACAAACTGATCAGGCGTGAGCTGCTGTGAACCATCGGAAAGCGCTTTAGGGGGATTTGGGTGCACTTCTATCATGATGGAATCGCATCCGGCAGCCACCGCTGCATACGCAAGCGCAGGCACCAAGTCACGCTGACCTGCTGGATGTGACACGTCAATGCAGATGGGAAAGAGCGACTGTTTATGAATAACAGGTACTGCGGCAATATCCAGCGTAAAACGAGTAGCGGTTTCGAAGGTACGAATACCACGTTCGCACAGCACGATATTGTTGTTACCCTCAGCACAAATGTAGTCGCATGCAGCTAACCATTCGGAAATGGTGCCAGCAAAACCACGCTTATAAAGCACCATCTTGTGCGAATCACGCGTTACATGACCAATATTTTTAAGCAAGCTGAAGTTTTGAAAATTACGCGCACCCACCTGTAAACCATCTACATAAGAATGCACCATGTCGCAGTGAGCCGAGTCCATGACCTCTGTGAGCGTTTTGAGTCCATACTTCTCGCTAGCTGTCGCCATAATTTGTAAAGCTTCTTCGCCCAAACCCTGAAACGAATGCGGGTTTGTACGTGGCTTAAAGGCGCCACCACGAATCCAACCGAGGCCAAGTTCAGCCACGCAGGCAGCCACTTCATCAAACTGAGCAACTGACTCTATTGAACAAGGGCCAGCATAGATTGTAATCTCATCGGTTCGAGTACCCAGATCAGGAAGGGGTGGAATTGCAGGAGTCTGGGCTGCCTCCTGTGCTACCGTTGTTTCAGTGTCACTCATACGGACGGGGTCTCCTTCATTACTTTCAGAATAGCAGCATAAATTTCACGAAGATTTTCGTTATAGAGCGGCCCTTCGTTACAGCTATTCACTTTTCTAAAAATTTCTTCCTCACGCCTGGGATCATAAAGCCCCATGTTCGCACCGGGCTTCAAGCCTCGAATAACAAGCGAATGACCTGCCCGTTTATTGAGCAGGGCAACCAGTTCGCGATCGATCTCATCGATTTTTGCGCGATGCTTCTCGATCTCAGCGAGGGTTGTGTTCTCTTCTGGCATCGACTCTTCCTCTCTTGTATCGCAAGTAATATTCGTGTGCAACACTATGCGGTTATAGCAACAACGCAGGTGGTGGCGCTATAATAGTAGTTTGACCTTGAAAGCAACCCAACACCACGTAATACGCCATACCTTACATGCCCGATATCAGCACTCTCACACACCCCATCATAGCCGAAAGCAGCTTCGCACAGCACCTCAACATCAAAGCTTTGTCCCTAAGAGATACATGCAAAGCAGTGCATGAACCACTTGAGATACCAGAAGCCCCATCTTTTTATGGCAGTAGACCATAAGTTTCGAAGGCAAAATAAGCAAGAACCACAACCCCAACGATAATGCGGTATATACCAAAAACCATAAAGTCATTCTTTTTGATATAGCCCATGAGAAACTTAATAGCTAACACAGCAACCACAAAGGCCGCAAACATACCCACCACTAACACCGTAATCTCTGTTGGCGTCATAACCAGGCCTTCTAAGAAAAAGCGAAGTGCTTTAAGCACACCCCACCCAAACATGACAGGAATGGCTAAAAAAAAGGTGAACTCAGTTGCAGCCGTACGCGAACAGCCACACAACATGCCTCCAATGATGGTAGCACCAGAACGACTCGTGCCAGGAATAATGGCAAGCACCTGGAAAAAACCGATTTTCAGTGCAGTTTTCCAGTTAATCTGCGAGACATCCGTAATAGCAACAAGATGCGCTTTACCCATCTGAACGGCTGTATCTTTATCAAGCAGCCCGGGCGCTTGAGCATCAACGCACCCACCCTGCATCAAGCCTGTGCTTTTATATGCAGCTCTGCCGTCACCATCTGCCTTGTTGTCCACCTCGCTATAGCGACGACGATTACGCAGTTCAAGCACAATAAAGGCAATCCCGTAGACAATTAACGCGCTGGCAACCGTTACCTTATTGTAGAAATGCTCATTGACCCACTCGTCAAGTGCAAAGCCAAAAATGGCTGCCGGTATACAACCCACAACAACCATAGCCCACAGCTGCCACGTATCATGTCGCTGCTGAACCGTTTTCGTACGCGAAAAAGGATTGAGCTTCGCAAAGTACAAGATAACAACCGCCATGATGGCACCAATTTGGATGAGCACTAAGAATAGTTCTAAAAACTCTGGAGATACATCAAGTTGTACAAACTCATCAACAAGAATCATATGCCCCGTTGAAGATATAGGGAGCCACTCGGTGATGCCTTCAACAATACCAATAAGTAGTGCTTTTAGTGCCTCGATGAGCATGCATACTCTCTTAATACTGAGGTGATAGTAGTCTTGTATCGATTCCTGCAATGCAAGAAACGCAATGTGAGCATCGTAGCTCAGGGTATATACAGAAGCTTTGCAACCACAATATCACCGTTTTTCAAATAGCTCTTCAAAGCATTTCCTACCCACCAATTGCACATCAATTTAGCTTATTTTTATTAGCATAAGGTAACTTTATGCTACCCTATCAATTGCGCAAAACGAAGGTGCTCTGTGCGACACGCATTGAACAAGCCTTCTTGGAGCGCTTATATTTTTCCCATGGGTTAGCCGTAGCTAACCCATGGGATATAACGAAGAGTGAGACAAAGGAGGCGACACTATCAAAACGTATGCATCAACCATAGTGCTTGCGATTACGCTTGCCATTGTCTCAGTATGCTCTTTGTTTATTGGTGTGCTTGATATGAATATATCGGGGTTGCTTTCGGGTGATGCCGATCAAATCAGAACACTGCTTGTATCCCGTCTACCGCGCTTGCTTGCTATTTTGTGCACAGGCATCGGTATGAGTACAGCAGGCTTGATCATGCAAAAACTATGCATGAATAAATTTGTCTCTCCTACCACGGGTGCCACGCTTTCAGCAGCACAGTTTGGCGTATTACTTTCACTCATATGTCTCCCAACTGTTGGACTATGGGGGCGCGCCATTCTTGCCTTTGTAACCGCTACACTGGGAACATGGATCTTTGTGTGGTTTATTCAGCGCATTCAATTCAAAGATGTGGTTATGGTGCCACTTGTTGGCATTATGTTTGGTAACGTTATCGGTGGCATAACCAACTTCTTTGCGTACAAATATGAACTTACCCAAGCACTGTCTACGTGGACAGTTGGACATTTTTCCTTGGTACTGCGCGGTGATTACGAACTTGTATGGCTGTGCGTACCGCTTGTAGTGCTTGCGTTTATTTTTGCGAACCACTTCAACATTGTTGGTATGGGCAAGGACTTCTCAAAGAACCTTGGTGTGAACTATAACTTGGTACTGTTCTCCGGACTCACCATTGCCGCCATGATCACAGCAAGTGTTGTGGCAACTGTTGGTTCTATCTCCTATATTGGACTTATCGTACCTAACGTGGTAGCCATGTTTAAGGGCGATCATATTCGTGGTACCTTAGTTGATACAGCATTGTTTGGCGGCCTGTTCGTACTTGTATGCGACCTTATTGCTCGAACCGTCATCTCACCTTATGAGCTACCAATCGAACTCATCATCGGTATCTTGGGCAGCTTCGTATTCATCCTCTTGCTTCTATATCGCTTAAAACATGGTCGTCGCGCCATCAGGATAACAAAACCCCTGAAATCCCAGGCGGATCAGGTATAACACGAAAGGAGATCCTTACGTGATAGATAATGTTATTAAACGAAAGCAAGGATCGTGGAGCACTCTTCGACACCTGCGTGCTCACATCGGCATCAAAAGTCGCACAGCCCTTCGCGGTAAAGCGGCGCACATTGCAAATCGCCGCAAGATTGCTGTACTAGCTCTTCTATGCCTTGCTGCCATTGTGGCGTATATGATAGTTGAGGTGAACTTCGGCAATTCGCGCCTTGCTGCGTATTCGCTTCAGATTCGTATGCCGAAGCTCATTGCGATGCTTATAGCAGCCTTTGCGATTGGATCTGCCTCTATTGTGTTTCAATCGGTCATCAATAATACGATTGTTACACCATGCCTCTTAGGTATGAATTCGCTCTATACATTGATCCATACAACAGTTGTCTTTGTAGCAGGATCAGCTAGCATTATAGCCTCAAGCGCCAATATTGCCTTCATTACCGATCTTGTCATCATGGGTGCGGTAGCTACGCTTATATACGGCTATTTGTTCAAGAAGACACATTACAACGTACTCTACGTACTGCTTATTGGCACGGTACTCGCATCGTTTTTCGGCAGCATTCAGTCGACCTTAATCCGCGTCATGGATCCTAACGAGTATGACACGCTGCTTAATTCCCTTGTCGCAAGCTTTAGTAACGTTAATGCTGAAATTATCATATTCGCCCTTGTAGTTATGGCAGTAGTTGCCTTTGCACTGCGCCGCGACATTGCACTGCTTGATGTCATCACGCTTGGCAAGGAGCAAGCTATCAATCTTGGAGTTGATTACGACCGCTGCATTCGGCGACTGTTGTTGGGCGTTGTGCTCTACATTGCTGTTGCCACTGCAATGGTTGGCCCTATCTCTTTCTTAGGTCTTATTATCGCTAATCTGGCACGTCAGTTCTTAAAGACCTTTCGCCACACACAGCTCATTATTGCTTCATGTCTCTTTGGAGTTGTTGTTCTTGCGGGCGGTCAATTACTTGTTGAGCATATATTCACCTACACCGTACCAGTAAGCGTATTTATCACGATTGGTGGCGGCATGTATTTCCTCTACCTGCTTCTGCGCGCACGAAAGGCTTAGCGGGTTATGCACGTATCCAATCTGATAAAAAGCTACGGCGAGAAGACCGTTGTTAACGATGTGACTTTCGAGATTCCCCGTGGAAAGATAATCTCGCTCATTGGGCCAAACGGCGCTGGTAAATCAACTGTTATGGGTATCGTATCTCGCCTCATCGAGCGTGACAGTGGTCTTGTTAAGATTGCCGGAAAAAATCTTGATGAATGGAAGAGCAAAGAGCTATCAAAGCGCCTTGCCATTCTGACTCAAACGAACAATACGCAGATGAAGCTCACCGTACGCGAACTTGTTTCCTTCGGACGCTTTCCTTATTCCGGAAATCGTCTTACCAAAGAGGATGAAGACATTGTTAATCGTGCGATTGGATACATGGAGCTTGAAGAATTTCAGGACAACTTTATTGATGAACTTTCTGGCGGTCAGCGTCAACGCGCCTATATCGCTATGGTAATTGCTCAAGACACGGATTTCGTACTCTTTGATGAACCTACGAACAACCTCGATATCTATCACGCCACCAACATGATGAAGATCGTACGGCGCCTGTGCGACGAGCTAGGCAAAACCATCTTGCTTGTACTGCATGAGATTAACTACGCCGCATTTTATTCCGACTACATCTGCGCCTTCAAAGACGGCAAGGTAGCGGCATTTGGAACAGTTGAAGAAATAATGACTAAAGAAACCCTAAAAGAGATCTATAGCGTTGACTTTGAAATTCTTGAAGTGGAGGGAAAACCACTGTCTATTTACTACTGAATTTTTCTTGTAGGGACACTCGCTGTATGCATGCAGCGTAAAACCCCCGCAGCGCTTAGGCAGACGCTGCGGCATATGTCAGACTTAATAAGAGTAGGAGGCTGCCTATGAAAACCACGGTTCGATTCGCATGGAGACGCGGCATACATGCGGCGTTCGCACTCGCGATCGGGCTCGCATTCTCGTTCGGACTTACGGGCTGCTCGACAACGACTGCGGATACAACCGATAATGCCGACAGCACCAGCACAACGGCAGAGACCGAGACCCTTAAGACTATTACAATCCAAAGTTATAACGGCTCGGGTGAACTTGTTGAGCTTGAAGTTCCTTATGACCCTGAGCGCATCGCCGTTCTTGATATGGCGTCCCTTGACATTCTTGACTCGCTTGGTGTAGGTGAGCGTGTCGTTGGTACGGCAAGCATCTCGCTTGATTACCTGTCCGAATATGGCGAAGACTCCAACATTGAGGCGCTGGGTACCATCAAAGAAGCCGATCTTGAGGCTGTTATGGCCTGCGAACCCGATATTATTTTCATCGGTGGTCGTCTATCGGGTAGCTATGACGATTTGAGCGCCATTGCACCGGTTGTATATCTATCTGTTGATAGCGACCTTGGTGTGGTCGAAAGCGTTCGCGAAAATGCCACAACCATTGCTTCAATGTTTGGCCTTGAAGATGAAGTTAGCGAGCTTATGAGCGGTTTTGACGAGCGTATTGAGACGCTTCAAGAAGTTGCCGATGGCTACACAGCACTCGTGGCGCTCTACACAAGTGGCAGCCTCAATGTACTTGGCAATGACGGACGCTGCTCCATCATTGGTAACGAGGTTGGCTTTGAAAACCTTGCCGATAGCGAAGTGACCTCAACGCACGGCAACGAGGTATCTTTCGAAACAATTGTCGAGATGAATCCTGATTATATCTTCGTGATGAACCGCGATGCCGCAATTGGTAGCGACGGTGCCGACCAAGCTCAAGAGGTCGTCGAGAACGAACTGACCCAGCAGACAACCGCCTATCAGAATGGCAACATCGTCTACCTTAGCAATCCGGGTGTGTGGTACACCGCAGAGGGAGGCATCACGGCACTCGACATTATGCTGCAAGACCTCGAGGAAGTACTGTTGTAGCATCAAAAGCTATATGCCACACAGCATGCAAAGTGTTTGCATAACCCGCCATGCTCGGCACACACGAAACAGGTCGTGTACCTCATGGGTAACACGACCTGTTGTTTGTTGTCTTACAAGGGATATTTCAAACAAAAAAGATGCTTTAACACAAAATTGTAGCCACATGATTGTCGTGCGCTATTTCACAAGCCCATATCGATAAATCAGCAATATCACACAGAGTGAAAAGAGGCTATAGGCTCCTTTTGGCCTATAGCCCAAAAAGCATAAAACACGCTCGCCTTATGTCAAATGACAGCTACTACGGTAATGAAATCCGGTGCTTGTTTTGTATACGTTCTGAAATGATACCTTGCCGATAGGCTTCAATCAGGCGTTCAAGATCCTTGATCTTACATTGGAGATGCATACCTGTATCTGTGTCGGCTACATGCATGCAGTATTCCATGTGCTTAACAACACGCCACGATGAACGAATGTCATACCCTTGCTCTATTGCTGTACTTGCAGATTCAAACGGTTCATGTGTTGCAAGCACAAGCTCATGCGAGTTCGAGATAAGCGTGTATCCGGCAATACCCGTTGTAGGCTGATAGGCACGCGAAAAGCCACCATCGATAGTGAGCACGTGTCCGTTACATTTTATCGGATCTTCCCCATTCTTCGCCTTGACTGGCACATGTCCGCATATAATGCGCGAGCTGTTCGGATTAAGACCAAAGTCCTCAAAGATACGTTTCATGGCATCAGGGGTATCAAGCAGCGTGTAAAAGGGGTTTTTGATCTCTTTGCGCGCTGCTTTGTCGGCAATGAAATAGATTTCAAAGGTCGCCATCTTGCTTTTTGCAAACAAGGGAGATGCAGGACTGAGCCAAAGCCACCACATGAGGTCGCGACCACGCTTGCGCTCTTGCTCATCCTTACTGAAAAAGGCTGCACGCACATAACGTTCAAGCACGTCGTAGAGCTTCTTACCACTACAGGTCTCACCGAAGATTGTCGTCTCCATAAGCGAGCCATCTTCATTGAGCGGCACGCTCGCATGAAAGAGAAGATTTCCGTTTGACACTTTATACAGACTTCCCGCTTTAAGAAATAGCTGCATGTGTCGCTGAAGTCTCTCACAACCGACGAAGGCCTGCTCAAGCCGCTCCATAACAGTCTCTTCCTCGGGAGTAAGACGATACGGATCGGCAGGATCGACGGTAGGTAGTACCTTGTCGGTTAGCTCGTACTCCACTCCATCAAGCATGACCGTTGCTCGCTCGTAGTTAATCTTGTCCAAAAGTTTTCGATCTGCAAGTCTGAATTCAGGATATTCGTCAATGAGTGCGCCCTCCACCTTGAATTGAATAATGGCCATCGCCTTTTGTATCTTAATGTTGAGAGCGATCTGCTCTTCATCAAGATCGGGTTTTCCTTTCAACCCGAAGGCAACACAAGGGTCATCGCGATAGACATTCATCGCAAAGCTTGCAAGCGGTAGAATATTGATACCGTAGCTATCCTCAAGAATTGACAAGTTGCCATAGCGTGCGCAGTTGCGCACCACATGCGCAATGCAAGCGCATTGTCCAAGAGAAGCACCCATCCACACAATGTCATGATTACCCCACTGAATGTCGAGACAGTGATAATTCGCAAGCATATCCATGATGGCATCGGGTGCAGGACCGCGATCGTACACATCGCCAATCACATGCAAACAATCAATTGAGATGCGCTGGATAAGCTTGCACAGCACTTCAACAAACTCACGCGCTCGCCCAATGTGATATATGGTATTGATAATGGCGTGATAACGAGAACCCTGATCAACTGCATAACTGTCTGCCGTCATAAGCTCATCAATGGCAAAGGCGAACTCAGCAGGAAGAGTTTTTCGTATCTGAGAGCGCATGTACATATTTGAAGCCTGTTTGACCAACAACGCAAGCCGACCAATCATACTTGCAAACCACGCCTCTTGGTCATGCACATGAGACAAGACAAGATTCATCTTTTCACGCGGATAGTACACAAGACTTGCAAGCTCGCGCTTTTCATGATCTGTCAGAGTGTCACCAAAGACATCATCAATATTTCTGCGTATCAAACCTGAGCCGTTTTTAAGCAAATGCGCGAATGCCTCGTATTCGCCATGAATATCTGACATAAAGACTTCGGTGCCTTTTGGCAGCGCAAGAATGGCAGTCAGATTTATGAGCTCTGCCGATGCGTCAGCAATACTTGGATACAATTCGGAAAGCAGTTCAAGGTAGCGAAGCTCATGGTCATTCATACATGTCTCCTCAGTGGCGACGGTAAATGTTGTGTGCAACTTTGTGTATATCTTACACGGCAGATGATATACATGCCGTACGCAACTCCCATCCCGCAATTAAAGTGCTCAGGTTGAGCTTGTTGCTTTGTATTAGAATATCTTGGGTTACAAGCATAGTGATTTAACACAAAGCGCCATATGAAATGTAACATCAT
>CAZXOF010000025.1:0-15064 GCA_964642255.1 uncultured Eggerthellaceae bacterium
AGGGCGCCGGCTCTCCACGCATCGGAAAGGGTGCGGGCGGAGAGCCGGCGTTTTTTATGCTTGTGGAAATACGGGGGCGGGGAGTTTCGCTGAGACTTCCCTGCTTCCAGAAATAGCTTGAGACAGATCGTTTCTGGCGGAGGAGGTGGGATTCGAACCCACGTTACCGGGAATACCGGTAAAACAGTTTTCGAGACTGCCGCCTTCAACCACTCGGCCACCCCTCCGTATTCACGTGCCCAAGCGATTGTGTGTGCTCAATTCGATCACAAAGAACCAAATGATTAAAAATGGCGGAGAGGCGGGGATTCGAACCCCGGATACGCTTTTGGCGCATACACGATTTCCAGTCGTGCTCCTTCGGCCAGCTCGGACACCTCTCCGCATCGCCTTGGGGCTCGCATATGCGAATATGACACACTGCAAGCAGCTATGTAGTATAGCGGAAACCCTTAGTCTTGCAAGTGTGTGCGCTAGGGGACTAGCTTATCCTGTACGCAGCTGTCTCTTACTGATGTCGTATTAGTAGTTTTTGCAGTTCGTATGGTTACTTATACACTGGCTGTAATGTGACAGAGCGCATATGAGTGCATGCGGGGAACGCGAATGTGTACAACATACAGAATGCATCGCGATATACAATATGCATGTAAATAGTACACATGGACGGGTTATGGGAAAGAGAGGCTTTTATGGCAGATCGCATTGTTGAGCAAACAGCAGACGAGGTTCCCGATATCCCCGAATTGGTAGAGCGCGTGGTGCTATTTGCACTTGATGAGGGCAAAGAAAAGCTGATGCAACGTGCCGAACTAATTCCGTTTACCACACTGGTGGTAAAAGACAATCTCTTTATTGAAACGCATCCAGGTGATAACCCCGAGCAATGTTTTTCAGAGGCGCGGCATACGGTTCAGGGAGCACGTGGTGCCAAAGCCTATGCTTTTTGCTATGACGGCTACATAGAAATTGATGACGATACAAAAGACGCGATTATTGCCGAAGGTGGTTTACCTGGCGAGGATACAGCTTATGCGGTTGCCTATTTGTATGAATCGGGTGAAGACGGGCAGTTTGTGTTTGAGCCTGAACCAGCTTATGTAGGAGAAGCGCCCAATTTTATGGAACAGCTTAAAGGTGTTTTAGTAGATGAAGTTAGCGAAGCTGATGGGGCTGGTGTTTCCTCCTGCACAGATGCTTGCGATGGTGAGTGTATCACCGATAACGAAAATGTTATTGATACCAACTGTTTTGCTGATGGGCAAACGACATCTGTATAACTAGTATTGCACGCAACAAAGGCGCACTCGAAAATGTTACCAATAACGATAGCGCTGCTGTTGGCGAAAATAGTACTAAGGCGAGCGCGATACCGTAAAAATATATGTGTGATGTAGCTTTAATATTGGCTACACAACACCTTTGTGCAACTCAGATTTTCTAAGATCATGGCGTGGTCTTGCCGCAGACGAATGCGGCAAGAAACGCAGCAAGCAAGAAGGGATTCACGCACGCAATGCAAGGGAACACACCTTGTGTTAGACATGCAGCATAGCGGGCAGCAAAACGGGTGAGACATGCATATCAAATGCTTCGTGGGGGTTTTATGTGTGAAGGCGCCCAAAGAGGCAATCTGCTAAAATGACTAGGCTATTTCCTGCTCCGGATATTGCCTTCATTGGAACCGGGGCCGCTTAGTCCAGAGGAGGTGAGCTGATGAAGGCTTACGAACTGCTGTATTTTGTTGCTCCGGCCATCGATGACGAGACACGAGCAGCCGTGTCGCACCGTATCGAAGCCACCATTGCCGAAGGTGCTGGTTCTATCGACAATGTTGATGCGTGGGGCAAGCGCAAACTTGCTTACGAAATCAACGGCTTAGTCGAAGGTGACTACACTCTTGTCGGTTTTCATGTGAATCCTGAGTATGTTGCTGAACTGAATCGCGTTTTACGCATCACAGATGCTGTTGAGCGTCATATGATCGTGAGGCGTGAGGATCGCGACTAGGTATTGTGGCGGTTGTTAAGTACCGTCCAGCATGAAAAGAGGGAGTCATGAGTATCAACAGGGTAGTTATTAGCGGAAATCTTACGCGGGATTCCGAGCTTCGCGCTACAACATCAGGCATGTCTGTTTTGGGGTTTGGCGTGGCGGTAAATGATCGCCGCAAAAACCAACAAACAGGTGCTTGGGAAGATTACCCAAATTATATTGATTGCACCTTGTTTGGCTCTCGCGCTGATTCCTTGCACCAGTATTTGGTGAAGGGAACAAAAGTGACTATCGAGGGCAAACTGCGATGGAGTCAGTGGGAGCGTGATGGACAAAAGCGCAGCAAGATCGAGATTATTGTGGATGATCTTGAGTTTATGACGCGTAATGCCACAGGAGGCCAACAGAGTGGTGCGCCGCAAAGTGTCGGTGCCTACGATCAACAGTCTGCCCGGCCGCTTGCATCTGCCCCTGCAATTGATGCCCTGTCTTCCGTCTATGATGAGGATATCCCGTTTTAGGCATTCGAAAGAGGTTGAACCATGTCTGATTATTCGAAGCAGCCTCGGCGTAAGTATTGCCACTTCTGTAAGGAGAATGTGGACTACATAGACTATAAAGATACGCAGATGCTTCGCAAATATGTGACCGATCGCGGAAAGATTAAGCCGCGCCGCGTGACGGGCGCATGCGTCCAGCATCAGCGTGATATCGCAAACGCGGTAAAGCGTGCGCGTGAGATGGCTTTAATGCCCTACGCCGTTCCTGCCGTGAGCGGCCGTGGCGATCGCCGCAATCGCTAGGCGAAGGAGGGTCAATGAAAGTCATTCTTCTTGAAGAGTTAAGGGGCAAAGGCGGAGAAGGCGACGTTGTTGATGTTGCTGCCGGCTTTGCTAATAACTATTTATTTCGCCAAGGTATTGCTGTTAAAGCAACAAAAGGTAATCTAAAGCAGCTTGAACAGCGTCGCAAAAGCATTGAGAAGCGCGAGGAAGTACGTCTTACAAACGCTCGCAGCTTACAAGAAAAACTTGATGGCGCTACCATTGAGATTCGCGTGCGTGTTGGTGAAGAAGGTCAGCTGTTTGGATCTATCACGTCGCAGATGATTGTAGGTGCTGTTGCGGCTCAGGTGGATCTTGAACTTGATCGTCGTCGCATTGAGCTTCCTAAGCCTATCAAGGCAACAGGTGAACATGCTGTAACATATTCTGTTTATCGCGATATCAAAAGTACGATAAACCTTATAGTTATTGATGAGGCGGCTGCTAATGTGCAGGCTGACAACACTACTGCTGAGGCTGAGCAGAATGCTGCTGTGCTTGAAGCACCCGAAGATAGTGAAGTAGTCGTTGAGGATGGCGAGGCTGCTGAATAGTTCTGCCGCTTCATTGTGACGTTCATGGTATGAAACCCCTTCGGGTATGAGTAATCCGAAGGGGTTTTGTGCTTTCAGAAACCATCAGTGTATGCTTGCATATGCTGAGTATGCTACAGATGAGTTGAGCTGGCATTTTGCACACAGAAAGGAACTGCACGTATGCCTGCCGCCGCATCCTATAATCCCGACTTTGCTCCCGAAGGAGCCGCGTCGTCAGATGTGCACACAATGCTGCCACAAAATATTGAGGCAGAAAAGTCGGTGCTTGCGGCCTGTCTGCTGAATCAAGAGGCAGTTGAAGAGGTGGCAACTAAGCTCACGCCTGAGAACTTCTTTCGTCCAGCACATAAGATTATTTTTGAAAGCGTACTTGATCTTTATGTACGGCATATTCCTGTTGATCATATATCACTTGCGGAAAATCTACGCGCCGCAGGTCAGCTTGATGCAATTGGTGGTAAGACCTATCTCCTTGAGTTGGCTGACAACACCTTTGCCCTTACCAATTGGAATGCACATGCCGATATCGTAAAGCGCACCTCTATTCTGCGTGATCTGGTGCGTGTTTCGGTTGATATTAACGCTCTTGCTCATGATGCCCCCGATGATTTGGACGTGGTGGTCGAAGAGGCAGAAAAGATGCTGTTTAGCGTAACCGAAAAGCGCGTTTCTTCTGAGTTTCGGCGTATGGACAACCTGCTAACCGATGCCTTTGAAGAACTTACAGCTCTTGCAGAACAAAAGCATCGCATAGCAGGCGTGCCGTCAGGTTTCAAAGATGTTGATGCGCTCTTTCATGGGTTTCGTGGGGGCGATCTTATTGTGTTGGCAGCGCGCCCGGGTGTTGGTAAAACTGCATTTGCGCTTAACCTAGCGGTCAACGCTGCAAAAGCAGGTGTAACCGTTGCGTTTTTATCCCTTGAAATGAGCGCGTCTCAGTTAGTGCAGCGCATCTTATGCTCTGAGGCAAAAGTGAATCTTTCAAAGTTGCGCAGCGGTATGATAGCCGAGAGTGACTGGTCGGCCATTGCGGGCGCATCAAATACGTTGTCAAAAATTGCAATGTTTATTGACGACACCCCGTCACTTTCCATTCTTGAACTTCGAGCGAAGGCTCGTCGTGAATTGCGTGATAAAGAAAAGGGTCTTATTGTCGTTGACTATTTACAGCTTATGCAGCCACAAACGGCACGGCGTGACGGTAATCGCACAGTTGAGGTAGGAGAAATTTCACGTGGATTAAAGGTTCTTGCTAAGGAAATGAATATGCCGGTCATTGCGCTATCTCAGCTTTCTCGAGCTGTTGAGATTCGAGGCAAGAAACGACCAATGTTGTCCGACTTGCGTGAATCGGGTTCTATTGAACAAGACGCCGACATAGTTATGTTTATAGATCGTTCTATGGATGAGACAGAAGCGGAAAGCAGCGGGCGCCCTAATTTAGGTACCGCCGAGCTTATTGTAGCGAAGCATCGCAATGGCCCAACGCGTGATATTGTGCTTGCATTCAATGCAGAATATACGAAATTCATGGACTTTTTCGATGATTCTCGCGCAGGGGGCTATGTCTAAGTCATGGGCGCTCGTCTTACTTTCCTGCATGCAGCAGACATTCATTTAGGTGCCCCTTTTCGTGGATTACGGGCGCTGTCAGATGCTTGGGCTGACCGGCTTATTCGGGCAATACCTGAAGCCTTTGATCGTCTGATTGATGCTGCTATTCGCGAACAGGTTGATTTTGCGGTGTTTGCGGGGGATTCCTTTGATACCTCGCGACCTTCATATGCTGATCATGCCCACTTTTTTGCAGGTCTTAAGCGGCTTGCTCAGGCAGGAATCCCTTCGTATTTGTGTACAGGCAATCATGACCCTTACACCTCATGGGAGCATGATTTTGGGGAATTGCCTGAAGGGGCACTTATGTTTTCAGCAGAAGATCCAAGCTTTGCGCTCTTCGAGCGTGATGGTGAGCCTTTGTGCGTCTTGGTTGGTCGAGGGTATTACAACCAAACATGGCCAGATGACGTGCCGTTTTGGAAGGGCATGACTCGTCACGCGGCAAACGAGGCTCTAGGCAGTCGTGCCCAGGCGGCTCCGTTTGGTATTGGGGTTGCGCATACAGGACTCACTTTTGATCCGCGCAATGCACCGGCAGATCCAAACGCGCTGCTTCAGGCGGGCCTTGACTATTGGGCGCTTGGACATATTCATACGAAAATGCTTATTCCACCGAAAAACCCGCGTATTGGGTATGCTGGCTGTATTCAGGGGCGTGACATTACCGAAACAGGAGAACGTGGCGCTTTTTTGGTAACTCTTGAAGAGGGACTAGATCCACATGTGCACTTTGTGCCGACAGCAAGCGTGGTGTGGCAGCGTTTATCTATTGATGTGGAAGATTGCGTTAATATTCCCGCTATAAGAGACAAGGTATTTCGCGAACTGTTTCATGTAAACAGTGCAGCTCACTGCGAGGAAATGGTTGTGCGTGTAACGCTGGTGGGAACCACGCCACTGCATACAACGCTTGGACAGCCAGGGGTGTTGGAAGATCTGCGTGAGAGTATTAGTGCGGCATACGATGAATTTTTCTGCGATGCGCTCATTGATGCTACACGTTCTCCCTTAGATATGGATGCCCTACGACGTGAGCGCATGTTTCCGGCAACGTTTTTAAAGACGGCAGATGCACTGTGTGCCGACGTTGATGCAGTAGGTGTCTACGTGCACGATGCATTTATTGCACGCGGCCTTCAGGTGCCTGGTTTTTCTGATGAGGTACTCGCTCGTATGAGCGATGATGCTCGTGCTTTGGTGCTCGATCTTTTAGTGCGTGAGGGGAATCGCTAATGAGGCGTTTTCTGACACATGCGCGTATTGATGCATTTGGCTCAAGCGTAAATCGTGTGATTGGGCCTTTCACGCCGGGGCTTAACGTGGTCTTTGGTCACAATGAGGCAGGAAAAACCACGTTTGCGTCTTTTGTGCGTGGTGTACTGTTTGGATGGGATGATGCACGGGGGCGGCGCAATGCCTATAAGCCCGCGAACGCGCAGCGATCAGGAGCACTTATTTTTGCTCGTCGACCTGATGTGTCAGACAATGAGAATGCGGGTATATCAGAGCATTTCGAACTCTACAGGGCACGCAATGTCGATGGGCTTTCAGGCGATGTTGATATAATAGAAGACATTGACCAAGAAACATATCGTGCGGTGTTTTCTCTTACAAGTGATGAATTGCAAACTTTGCGCAACACAGCGGATATTACTGCTCGTTTGCTTACAGCGGGATCGGGTACAAATGCTTCTCCGGCAAATGTGTTAGCCGAAGTACAGGATCGCATTTCGCGCTTCACGTCACGGGCGGCGGGTACTACAAATTCACTAGTACTTATAGCTGCTAAACAAGACGAACTACGTACACGCATTGCTGAGGCAGGTAGTGAGGCTGAGCGCTTTCAGAAAGAGGCACGCGAGTTAGCTGAGCTTGAGCCAAGCAGATCAGAGCTTGCATCACGCATTGCTGCAATCAATGAAGAAATTGAAACCTTGCGTGCAACGCGAGTATCTGTTACCAAATGCGATGCTGAACTTACCGAGCTGAACAGCCAAATTGCTTCATTATCGGCAGAGGAAACCGCGCTTTCCAAGAGACCTTGTATCTCAGCTATTTTATCGGGCATCTCAAGTACGGACGAACGTGGCTTGCGCGACCGAATAGACGAGCTATCAGTAGAGCTAGCAAAGCGCAAGCACAAAGCAGACCTTGCCAAGGAACACTATGATTCGTCACGCGCGGCTCACGATGCCTATGTTGAGGCAGAACAAGCACGTGAAGGTGATAATTCGCATGTTCGGCAGCGTTTTGCTCAACTTGCGCTGTCGATAGCGCTACCAGTGATATTTGTTATTGCAGGAGTACTGGTGCTGCAAGTTCGCGTTCGTGTATATGCAAACGTGTCAACAACCATTGTGGGTGTGGCACTTATCGTGTTTGCAGCAATACTGGCACTTGGAGCTTTTGTCTTGATGTTTCGTCCGAACCGTATGGCTACAAGTACACAAGACCGTGCAAACGATTTACGCTGGGCTATGCTGCAAGACAAAAAACGCTATGAAGCATGTTGCGAGGATGTGCGAAGCTACGAACATGAAGTAGAAACATGGTTGCTAAACGCAGGGCTTGCCGCAGCAGATGGATCACTTACTCGTGCAGCGCAGCTTTTAGATGAACTTGCCGAGTGTCGCGTGGAGCAAACGGCCTTAACACAGCGTCGGCAGGCAATGGCAGTGCAAGTAGCAGCAGTGAAAAGCTCGCATGCATCCGTGCTTGAGCAGCGTATAAAGTTATGTCGATCGGCTGGTTTGTCTGATGAAATCTTGGTCGATGAAATAGATAGAGAAATTAATCGCAGAGCGCGTCAGCGTGTCGAGTTGCAAGAAGAAAGTGAGAAAGTAAACCAGCGTTACGGCGAACTTCGTAGTGAGCTTGCTCGTGCTAAGCAGCTACACAATTTCGACGAACTGAAACTTGCCTATCAGCAGCTTAAAACGCGTCAACGTGAGGCAGAGCACGAGCTTGCGTGCTTACTTGTGGCTCAGCATATGCTGGAGGCTGCCATAGCTTCATGGGAGGCAACCAGCCAACCAGAAGTGTATGCGCAGGCAAATCGCTTACTGTCGCTCATGACACGAGGGCGCTGGACTCAAATTTCGGTAACCGATGGGGGGCAGTTCGAAGTAACCGACGGAATTCGTCCTGCTCTTGATTCAACGCGCATGTCGCTTGCAACGTGTCAACAGCTTTATTTAAGTTTGCGGATTGCTCTTTTGATTACGGCAGATAATGTTGGGAAGTCAATACCAATCATTGCGGATGATATTTTGGTGAGCTTTGATGCCGAGCGTCGCGAGGCTGCTGCTATTGCTTTGGCCGAGCTTGCAAAAAGCCGCCAGGTTATTTTGCTTACTTGTCATGAGGAAGTTATGAGTGCGCTTAAGGCCGCTGACGCACACACAAATGTTGTGCGGCTTTGATGAATATAGTACGTGTTGGCACATAACGCCTAACGCGCCTCTGCAATGAAGCTGGGTATAATGAGCGACTGTTGACAGCGCACTTGCAAATGGAGCGCTTCTTACGAAAGGAACGAGCCTACATGCCAAGTACCGTTTTAGTTGGCGCCCAATGGGGTGACGAGGGAAAAGGCAAAATCACCGATCTCATTGCCGGTAATTATGACTATGTTGTTCGCTATCAAGGTGGCAATAATGCGGGTCATACTGTTATTCATGGAGATCATAAGCTTGCGTTGCATCTTATGCCATCAGGGATTATGTATGATAAGGTAGTGCCTGTTATTGGTAACGGTGTTGTTATTGATCCGGGCATTCTTGTTGAGGAAATGGAGATGCTCGCACGTGAAGGTATCTCGTATTCGAAGCTTAAAATATCGTGCGATGCGCACATTATCATGCCATATCACAAAGACTTTGATGGGGCAGATGAAAAAATCTTAGGTAAAAATAAAATTGGTACAACCAAGCGTGGCATTGGTCCGTGTTATCAAGATAAGGTAGCACGCAAAGGTATTCGCGTGCAAGATCTGATGGACGAAAAGATCTTTCGCTTGAAATTACAAGCAGTGCTTTCTCAGAAAAATCCCATTTTGGAAAAGATCTACGAGCTTGATACATATACCGTTGATGATATTTGCGAGCAGTATTTGCCTTACGCGCGTATTCTTAAGCCCTACATGGCTGAGACAACACAACTACTTAACCAAGCTTTGCGCGCGGGACAATCAATTCTGTTTGAGGGCGCACAAGGAACGCTGCTTGATATTGATCATGGCACTTATCCTTACGTTACTTCGTCATCATGCTGTGCCGGTGGAGCAGCAACAGGTACGGGCGTGGGCGCTTTGGCAATCAATCGGGTGCTTGGCATACAAAAGGCCTATGTCACGCGCGTTGGAGGTGGACCGTTTCCAACCGAGCTTCGCTTTGCGGAAAACGGAGGTAGCGATCAAGAAGCACACGATGGTGAGCTTTTGTGTCAAACAGGTGGGGAGTTTGGCGTCACTACAGGGCGCAAACGTCGCTGCGGTTGGTTTGACGCGGTTATTGCCCGCTATGCAGCCGATGTCAACGGGCTGACTGACATTGCGCTTACCAAGCTTGATGTGCTGTCGGCATTCGATGAAATTAAGGTGTGTGTTGCCTACGAATGCAATGGTGAGCGCTACGATTATTTCCCTATGCAGCAAAGTGTGTTGTTCCACGCACAGCCGGTATATGAGACGCTTCCTGGATGGTCGGGCGTTGACATTACGGGCTGCCGCACCTATGAGGAGCTACCTGAAAACGCGAAGCGCTATATCAGACGTATTGAAGAGCTTGCCGGTGTGGGTGTTTCTATCATTGCTGTTGGTCCTGACCGTGATCAAACAATTATGCGCGGCTGGAACGAATCTGAATAAATAGGCTGGAGAGGTCAAAGACGTGAATGTCCTTGTACTTGGTTCAGGGGGTCGCGAGCATGCAATCACTTGGGCCTTAGCAAAGTCGTCCCAGGTGAATAAATTGTTCGTAGCGCCGGGCAATGGCGGAACGGCGCAACTTGCAACAAATGTGACAGATCTTGCTGTTAATAATACCGAAGCACTTATTGCTTTTTGTCATGCTCAGGCAGTTACGTTAGTTGTTGTAGGTCCTGAAGCACCGCTCGTAGCCGGAGTTGCGGATGCTTTGCGTGCAGTAAACATTGACGTGTTTGGGCCTGACGCCTTTGGTGCACAACTTGAGGGAAGCAAAACCTTCAGTAAGCGCTTTATGGATGCAAATGGTATTCCAACGGCGCGCTATGAAAGCTTTACCGATGCTGATGCAGCTATTATTTTTGCAAGAGAGCTTGGTGCGCCTGTTGTGGTTAAGGCAGATGGACTTGCAGCAGGTAAAGGTGTAGTGGTTGCAGAAACCTTGAGCGCTGCCGAAGAGGCGATACGCGCCTGTTTCGATGGCGCCTTCGGTTCGGCGGGATCAACGGTTATTGTAGAGGAGTGCTTGCGCGGGCCAGAATGTTCGCTTTTGGCGTTCGTTGCAAAGGGAAAAGCAATTTGTATGGCACCGGCGCAAGATCACAAACGTGTTTTTGAGGGAGATTGCGGGCCAAATACAGGTGGCATGGGTGTATATTCGCCGGTGCCTATAGTGTCGGATGAAGAACATGCAGCTATGAAGCGCATTATGGATCAAGCCGCTGCGGCAACAGTGTGCGAACCTTTTCCTATGGATTATCGTGGTGTGCTGTATGGTGGATTCATACTCACTAATGATGGACCAAAAGTTCTTGAGTTTAATGTGCGTTTTGGCGATCCTGAAACACAGGTGATATTGCCTCGTCTTCAAGGCGATGTCGCAGAGATTATGCGAGCAGTTGCACAGGGTAAGCTTGATGAGGTGCAGCTTTCGTGGTCTGATACGTGGGCGGTATGCGTTGTGCTGGCAAGTGCAGGGTATCCAGGATCATATGAGACGGGCAAGCCTATTTTTGGGCTTGATAGCGCATGTGCTCTTGATGGAGTTGAGATATTTCATGCGGGAACCGCAGTTAATGACAGTGGCGAGCTGGTGAGCGCAGGAGGGCGCGTATTAAATGTCGTAGCGCTTGGAGACAGCTTTGCCGCAGCACAGAAACGTGCCTATGAGGCATGCGACTTGATTTCCTTTGAAGGTAAACAGCTACGTACAGACATTGGCGCCAAAGCACTTGCTGGGCGTTCGTCGTGGAATTAGGGAATGAGGAGCGATTACACGATGCTGTCTGAACGTTTATTGTCTTTAGCTGTTCGCATGTGCACCAATCACTATTTGCGCTTAACTCCTACCAACGAAAAAACAATCCCTGAGCCTGTTCTTGGGCAGCGCTACATGCTCTATGCCCATATTCCGTTTTGCGAGACTTTGTGTCCGTATTGTTCGTTTAATCGCTTTCCTTATGCGCAACATCGGGCAAAACCGTATTTTCAAAGCCTACGTCGTGAGATGCTTATGCTCAAAGAGCTTGGTTATGACTTTGACAGCCTCTATATCGGAGGCGGTACACCAACCATTATGCTTGATGAGCTGTGCGACTTTATCGATATGGCTCGCGATACTTTTTCTATCAAAGAAGTTTCCTCTGAGACTAATCCTAATCATTTAACATCGCACTATCTTGATGCGCTTGAGGGTCGAGTGCAGCGTTTGTCGGTAGGCGTGCAAAGTTTTGACGACGGTTTGTTAAAGCAGATGGAGCGCTACGAAAAATACGGATGCGGCCAAGAAATATTCGAGCGTATACAAGAAGCTGCATCGCGCTTTGTTTCGCTGAATGTTGATATGATTTTCAATTTCCCAGCGCAGACCCCAGACATTCTTATTCGTGATGTTGAGCAAGTTATTGCAAGTGGTGCAGGGCAGACAACCTTTTATCCGCTTATGGCGTCACCATCAGTAGAACGTGCACTTGCACGAACTGTTGGTAGGGTTGACTATCGACGTGAGCAGCAGTTTTACGAGATTATTTGCGAACTTTTAACCGGAACTCCTTTTCATTTGTACAAACATAGTTCATGTTGGACTTTTGATCGTTGTGCGCCAATGTATGGTGAACCTAGCGTGAGTACAGACGAATATGCGCACGGCATGATAGACGAATATGTTGTGGATTACGAGGAGTACCCAGCGATTGGATCGGGTGGCATTGCGTATTTAGGATCAAATCTCTATGTAAATACCTTTTCTATCAGGGAATATAATGAAGCACTTGAAATAGGGCGCATGCCTTTTATGGGTAAAGCGTCCTTCGCACTAGAAGACCGTATGCGTTATCGCTTCATGATGAAGCTCTTTGGACTCAGTCTTGATAAACGCGAGTTCAAACGTGACTTTGGGTGTTCAATTGAGGTTGGATTACCGCTTGAAATGGCCTTCATGCGAGCAGCGGGTGCCTTTGATCGCGATGACGAGGAACAACTTACCCTTACGCCAAAGGGACGCTATTTAATGGTTGCTATGATGCGGCAGTTTTTCATTGGGGTAAATAAACTGCGCGATCAGGCTCGTGCGGCACTAACAGGAGAAGAGCGAACGTTGCTATTTGGGCAAGCGCTCACCAACACAGGCTGCACAATGACAAGTTAAACGAAATATGGGGCGATGCATATGAGCGCTGTAACCGATACGATAGGTAGGCGCAAATGGGCGTGTGTAATCGCGGTTGTGATACTACTGACGGTGGCGGGCTCATGTGGGCTGATTATGCGCTTCGGTGCAAGTACGCAGGGCTTAGTGTATGTAGGACTTGCGGTGCTGCTTGCGATCGTAGTGCTGTGTGACATATATAGCCGAATAATTCCAAACAAGCTTGTTAGTGCCTTGCTGTTGTTGTGGGTGGCAAGTGTATGGTTTATGCCGTGTGGCTTGGTGTCTGGCAGCATTGGTGCGACCTTTGTACATCAGATGGGGTATGGTGTTGCGGCGGTGGCACTTGATGGAGTTGTAGGCGGTTTGGTGTTAAGTGGTGCAAGTTTGCTGTTAGCGTTAGTACTTGAACGGCGAGGTCAACAGCAGGCGTTCGGAGGCGGGGATATTAAGCTTTTGGGTGCTGTTGGATTATTTTTAGGGCTGCCTGCTTCACTGGGAATGTTGTTTGTGGCATGTCTTCTAACGCTTGCATATGCAGTGTGTATGCAAGCAATGTATCTCATACGCCAGACGTATGTCACGCGCGCGACTCCGAACACATCGAAGACATCTATGGACAGTGATGTTTCGCAAAGCAAGCTCGACCAATCGCTTGTATGTATGACACTGCCCTTTGCTCCTGCCATTGCTTGTGCCACAGTCTTGAGCTTGACGTTGGGGCCGTTTCCTTTGTTCTAAGCTGCCGAGTAGCTAGTTGTGTATGAAATCCAAAATAGCTGCTCATTATATATTGAATCAACTAGTGATTTGTCCCGCTGCTCATCAAAGCTGTTATCGACGAATGTATTGCCGAATGATTCACAGGTGATTGATATATGTGTTGATGCTGTATAAGTCCCTGTGCGTTATACTGCCAAAGTTGAGCTTTTCGGTTGACGATAATTCAAAAACTGTGTGAGCCCACTTGGTTTTTAACAACCTCTTTCAAAGGAGCGTTTCCATGCGCGAGTTCAAAAAATCTAGCAAACTTGACAATGTTTTCTATGAGGTTCGCGGTCCGCTTGTTGATGAGGCGGCACGCATGGAGACACAAGGTTTACGTGTTTTGAAATTAAATATCGGTAATCCTGGCCCCTTTGGTTTTCGAGCGCCCGATGATCTTATTGCTGACATGAGCCAGCAGCTTTCTGAGTGCGAAGGATATTCGGATTCACGTGGAATGTTGTCTGCTCGGACAGCAATCATGAACTATGCACAGTGCAAAGGGATTCCCAATGTTGATGTGAGTCGGATCTATACTGGCAATGGAGTGTCAGAACTCATAAGTATGTGTATGCAGACCCTTCTTGATGCTGGGGATGAGATTCTTATTCCGTCTCCTGATTATCCACTTTGGACAGCATGCGCAACCCTTTCGGGCGGTGTGCCTGTACACTACATCTGCGATGAGCAGGCAGAATGGAATCCTGATATAGCCGATATTGAAAGTAAAATTAGTTCGCGCACAAAAGCTATTGTAGTGATCAATCCTAATAATCCAACGGGTGCTGTATATACGCGCGAGGTGCTCGAACAGATTGTAGAAGTTGCACGCAGACATCAACTCATGATCTTTGCCGATGAGATTTATGATCGTTTGTGCATGGATGGAGCCGAGCACATTTCTCTTGCGTCTTTAGCACCTGATTTGTTTTGTATTACGTTTTCAGGACTTTCGAAGTCGCATATGCTTGCTGGATATCGCATTGGGTGGATGATATTGTCGGGCAACACAAGCTGTGCGTCCGATTTTATGTGTGGTATCAACATGTTGTCGAATATGCGCTTGTGCTCTAATGTGCCGGCACAGTCTATTGTTTCAGCTGCGCTTAAAGACCCCCAAGGTCTTCAAAGTTATGTGCTTCCCGGTGGGCGTGTGTTTGAGCAGCGCACCTATGTATATGAGGCATTAAACGCAATCCCAGGTATTACGGCAGTTAAGCCGAAAGCAGGATTTTATATCTTTCCCAAGATTGACGTAAAGAAGTTCAACATTATTGATGATGAGCGCTTTGCACTTGACTTGCTGCGTGAGAAACACATTCTTGTTACACGTGGTGGCGGCTTTAATTGGTCTAAACCCGATCATTTCCGCATTGTCTATCTGCCAGATATTGAAGTATTGCGTGAGGCCATAGAGGCTTTGGCCGACTTTCTTTCAACTTATCGCCAGACTTAAGTTGTCATAATGTGTCCTATCTTGTGTTGAGGCGTGCCCGGCAGGAGCGCGCGCGGGCAATATATGTGCGAACAATATAGCGAAACGTGCGAGGACTATAGTGCGTCTGTACAGATCAAGGTTAAAAGTTCCTACCGGGATTCTGTGTGTCACCCATGCCTCCGCCAGCGCCGACATCGCCCCCCATGCCTCCGCCAACACCGGCGTCGCCCATGCCGTTCACGCCTCCGTAGGTCAGCCCGTTAAGCGTGAACTCCGTGGCGCTTCCGTCAACGGAAA
>CAZXOF010000026.1:0-14972 GCA_964642255.1 uncultured Eggerthellaceae bacterium
TCCCAGACGACCTTGAAACCAAGCCAAGCAAGCTCGCCTTCTTCAATCGCGCGGAGCGCGCGCTTAAAGGTGGGTATGTCGGCTGTGGTTAGTGAGGCTACTACAATATCTATATACGAAGGGTCAATATGCTTATTGCCTGTAAGAGCGCCTTTGGAAAAGCAGGGCAAATCTTCAACGGTAAGTGATGGCTTTCTTTTAGCGGAGAGATCATTGATAACTGCTTGCAGCACTGCGCTGTTCATAGAACCCCCCTTGTTTTGCAACACGTGCAGGTATACACCTCTCAGCTATCCTTGTGCCTGCTAAAACTACACCCGCATTCACACTTAAGATATAGGCTCTCACGTACAAACATAACAGTGTAATATCGCACTGTGCTTGGCACAACTGTAGCAACGCTTCGCCCGGTATAGTCAGCAGCGGTGGCACGCATGTTATGAGATGATTTGGGTAATATGTACCGTACGTGTACATGAATCAATAGCAACACGACCTTCAGCAATCCATCCAAGAGTACGTGGGTACAGTTCGTGTTCAAGTTTGTGAATGGCAGCCTCAAGTTGCTCGAACGTCCAGCCTTCTTCAATCCGTACAGATTCTTGCGCAATAATTGGCCCTTTGTCGTAGTCCTCGTTGGCAAGATGTACTGTCACGCCCGTGATTTTCACACCCGCCTCAAAGGCCTCTGCAATAGCGTGCGCTCCCGGAAACGCAGGCAACAACGCCGGGTGCAGATTGAGTACGCGGTCAGGAAAGGCATCAAGCACAACAGGCGTCACCTTGCGCATATATCCCGCCATGACAACGTAATCTGCACACGTTTCTTTTAGCTCGGCGACAATACGCGCATCGGCATCAAATGGATCGGTGTACACATCGCGATTAAATGCCACAACCGGGATGCCCGCAGCTTCAGCCCGCTTGATGCCAAAAGCGTCTGGACGCGAAGATATCACCTTCACAACTCGAGCATCAATATCTTCGCGATTTATCGCATCGAGAATGGCCTGTAGATTCGTACCGCTACCCGACAGCAGCACGCCTAGATTCAGCATTCCCATTACTGCACCTTTCTTGCTGCATCATCGCCTATAGAGACGTCGGTGCTGCTGCCTGTTGCTGCATCGCTGCCTGCGTCCACGTCGCCGATTATCTGCAGAAAGGATTTCTTTGATGTCCTTGCTCTCAGAAGCAACGTTTGCAACAGGCTCACTTGCGACAGCTTCACTATCGCTATCGCTGTTTTCAACGATATCGTTTTTCGCAGTATCACCCACAGTATCTTCAACAGTGGCGTCCGCAGTGTCATCACCAGAAACAGCTTCAACATCGTCGACAGCAGCATCGCCAATCTTATCTGCATCAGCTGTGCTTGTTTGCTCTGCATTTTCACGCATAGGTGTATCATTACCCCATGCATCAGCTAACACAGTTACCTTATTCCCCAACAAAGCTTCACCTTCAGCGACATCCGACATAATTTCTGTGGCTGTGCTTTTCGGAAACAGCTCGCCGGTAGTGAAGTGAGTACTAGCAACTTTTTTGGCCAAAGACATTTCAGATGTTGCCGTATTTTCATATTGAGAGCCACCATCTACACTGCCTGCCCACGTTGTAGTCGCATCTTCTGGTGCTCTTTGATCGATTACATAAGCATCAGCCTTCTTAACCAAAACGCCAGCAAGTTCGGACATACCAACCAGCCACAGACGATCCCCCGCTTCAATACGCACATTGGCCGGCGGCCGCATCCGAATAACCCACTTGTGTTCGATAGCAACAACAATGCTGCCGTAGTTGCCCTTGAAATCGGCATCTGCGATAGTTTTGCCCACAAAGGGGGCATCCGGGTCAATTTCGAAGGAAAAGCAAATGGCATCAAGTGCTGAAGGATGGTGTGTAAGATATTTCTCAAGCGAAACGCTTACCACATCTCCTTCGTCCACCATATCTTCTTTCATCAAGCTTTGCAGATAGGAATCAACCTCATCTTCAGTACCAAGAAAGGTTAGTTTGTCACCTTCGCGAATGCACAGCGGGTCGTCAGGGTCGCTGATGCGCTTCAAAAGCTCACCTTTATCCAGACGCGATATGGCACTGCCTGCAATACGCTGACCATCACGCTCAATAGCCAATAAATCGAGTCCGTGCGCAATACCGTATAAAAAGTCTGGTGAGCGTTCAACCTGTAACACCGGGGGCTCGCCACCCGATTGCACATAGCGCAGCGCTCGTACCACCGGAGTCACCACACGCAGACGTATACGCGATGCCTCCACCTCGGTTACGAACAAGTGACGCTCAACCCAATTGATATGTTCCTCGTCATTGAGATTTTCACGACGCTCAGCCAAAATGTTTTCGTTGAGGCCCCCAATAAAGCTTGTTTCAAGCTTGAGAAACCACGAGTTTGTCACCTTTGAACGTGCAAGCACGACAGTTGATAGCAAGGCTAACACATAGGGTAAAATAGTGTTTCGAATATCGGAGGCGTATGCAATATAAATAACCACCGCAATCGATACTAAGGCTGCCCCCAACACCAGCAAAGACAACCATATGTGATTACGGCGTCGCTGAATCCACAAGATACTGAAGTCGTCCCCATGTTCGAAATGAAAGCAATTTGAAATGAATAGCCCCGTAATCAAAACACACAGCGCCATAATACCCCAGCCAAGAATCCCTTGCGGTATGAAGCGCTCCAAAAAGGGCATAGCAATATTGGCAAGAATCTCAACCGATGCAATACCTGCAAATGCCACCAGCCCAATCTTGAGTGCCCAACGCTTTAGACAACTTGACCACAGCCCAGCATTCGTTTGCTTTTCATCGGAGTCCTCTTCAACGCGTTTTTTCAGACGATCAAGCGCACTTTGCGGCAAAAGCCGAACACAGAGACGATACAGTCGATCGGAGTTTTTAACGTAAAACGGCGTTGTCAGTGTTGTAATCACCGAAACTGCCACAATGATTGGATATAAATTACTTGCCGTCACACCGAGCGACACACCCAGCGACGCAATAATGAACGAGAACTCCCCGATTTGCGAAAGACTCATGCCGCAGTTGATGGAAGTCTTGAGAGATTCGCCTGAAAGAAATGCCCCCAAGAAGGTAAACACTGGCTTACCAATAAGCACTACCACCGTAATGGCAATAATGGCGCCTACATTCTCGACAATAGATGAGGGGGACAACATCATGCCTACCGACACAAAAAAGACAGCTCCAAAAAGGTCTTTTAAAGGCTTGAAAAGCTTTTCGATTCGATGCGCCTGTATGGTACCTGCAAGAATAGAACCCGCCAAAAAGGCTCCCAAAGCTGATGAAAAGCCAATTCCACTGGCAAGCTCAACCATGCACAAACACAGCGCTACCGATGCAATCAGCAAAATTTCATCGGTAAGAGTAGGTGAAATACGTGATAACAGGGTTGGCACAAGGATGACACTAAGTGCAAACCATACTAGCAAATACAGTGCCATCTGTGCCAGCTCAACCACCACAGCGCCCCCGTCAGTGTTTGAACCAACGGATGTAGTAGCAAGCACCACCATGAGAAAGATGCCCATGATATCTTCGACTACCAGTGCACCAAAGACCAGCTCGGTAAAGCCTTTACCTTTCATACCAAGGTCGTCAAATGCCTTAATAATGATGGTTGTTGACGAGATAGCCAACATACCGCCTAAAAATACGCTCGTAAAAAATGACCAACCGAGCGCCATACCGCAGGCAAAGCCCGCAACAACCATGAGCACCATTTCAGTAAGGGCAGTTACGAAAGCCGATTTGCCAACAGTAGAAAGGCGCACGATACTAAATTCCAGCCCAAGACCAAACATTAAAAACACAACGCCGATCTCTGACCATGTAGTAACACTTTCGGTGTCGCTTACGCCCGGAAACCATCCAATTGACGGACTAATGAGAAAGCCGGCAATAACATAGCCAAGCACAAGCGGCTGCTTCAAACGACGACACGCAACAGTAGCAATAGCAGCCACCGTTAGAAGGAGGGCTAAATCGGCCATAAGTTGAGGAAGGTGCTGCATGAGGAAAGCCTCCTACGTTACGAAAACGTCAGCCACCACCTTGGACACCATGCTGTTTTTACTGTGCGCGAACACACTTAGATCTTATGTAGCACGGAGCACACGCGCCTCATCTCAACTTTGCACGCATATTTGCGACACAGGATAGATTCGAATCAGATGCACATGACTAACGCTTCCCTACCAGAACCTCTCAAGTATAAAACGAAAGAGAGCTTCTTTGCGCAAAGAACACGAAGGATACGAAAGCCCTTGCTAGGGTTGCTGCGGTAAGACAGTAACCAGGTAAATAGAGTTAGCTAAATAGGGTTAGCGCGCCATCAGCGCACCTGTCGGCACCGTCACTTTCATATTCAACATAGCACCGACATGTCACTTATGTGTATAACGAGCCTGTATTGGTATAGCATACACGTCCCGCGCGCCCCTGCTCGCCTGCATTGATGTATCCTATACGAAACGTAGTTTCACTCGCAGCAGTAAGCAGGGCTTCTACAGCAGCAACACGACTCGGATCACATATCAAAACCATGCCAATTCCCATATTGAAGGTTTTAAGGGCTTCAGCTTCCTTAAGATGTGCTGCCTTACAAACAAAGCGTGTGATCGAAGGCACCAACCAAGTACCCAGCTCAACTACGGCATTAAGGCCATCGGGCAAGGCGCGGTTAAGATTTTCCGTTATGCCTCCACCGGTAATATGAGCGAGCGAGCGCACAGCACCTGGCTCAGCTGCAAGTACATCTAGCACAGCACGTACGTAGATGCGCGTTGGTTGTAGCAGTGCGTCTAAGACGCTTTGACCATTAAGTTCTGCGTGTGGCGTGGTTAGCTCAGCTACATCTTTTCCCTCAATACACACCTTGCGTACAAGCGAATAACCGTTTGAATGCAAACCGCTTGATGCCAAGCCAAGCAGCACATCTCCCTCACGCACTGTTTGGGGAGAGAGCATGGCTGTGCGATCGACAATACCAACGCAAAACCCTGACAAATCATAATCATCTGGCGCCATAACACCGGGATGCTCGGCCATTTCCCCGCCGATAAGTGCACACCCCGCTTGCTTACAACCATCAACTACACCCGCAACAATCTGGGTCACCGCATCTGATTTCAGCTTACCAATTGCAATATAGTCAAGAAAAAACAGTGGCTCGGCACCTGTTGCCAAAATATCGTTTGCACACATGGCAACCAAGTCAACACCAATCGTATCGTGCTTGTTCGCCAAACGAGCAAGTTGTAGTTTGGTACCAACACCATCAGTACCCGATACTAATACTGGATCATCCATAGTTTTGGCTGCCGCCAAAGAAAACAAGCCACCAAAACCGCCAATATCTCCTATAACTTCAGATCGATACGTGGCACGCACAGCATCTTTGATCGCAGACACCGCCCGTGCGCCTTCTGCCGTATCAACCCCCGCCTGCGCATAGGTCACTTGACGTGCATTGTCCATGACCGCTATCCTTTCTGCCCCTCAGCATATATCAGTGCAAAATCGCGCTTTGCCTCAAAGCTTTCTTGCGCCACCTCTGAAGGAATCTGCACTGGGTAATCCCCAGTAAAACATGCCTCACAAAAACAGGGGTGCTGTGCTTCGGCTACTGCCTCACGCAAGCCATCCATTGACAGAAAGGCCAACGAATCCGAACCAATCCATGCATTCATTTCTTCAAGGTTCATATTCGCAGCAATCAGTTGATCGCGCGTATCGGTGTCAATGCCATAAAAGCATGGCCACATAACCTCAGGACTCACAATACGCAGATGAACCTCGACAGCCCCCGCATCACGCAGCATCTGCACAAGCTTTTTTGAGGTGTTACCTCGTACAATACTATCGTCAATTACAATAAGTCGCTGACCTGCTATAACCGACGGTAGCGGATTAAGCTTCAGGCGAATACCTAGCTGACGCATTGCTTGAGTGGGAGCAATAAAGGTTCGCCCCACGTAGCGATTCTTCACAATACCATCTGCATACGGAATACCACTTTCAAGCGCATAGCCTATTGCAGATGGCACACCAGAGTCGGGCACTCCTAACACAAGGTCAGCATCTACTGCAGATTCCCGCGCCAGAATATACCCCATACGTCGACGAGCCTGATATACGCTCAAACCATCAATCACACTATCAGGGCGCGCAAAATACACATACTCAAAGATGCACGATGCGCGCCGATCTGCAACAACACCTTGGTCGCTTGTTACACCTTCGCGATTGAAGCGCACAATTTCGCCTGGTTCTACATCGCGCACGTACTCAGCACCAACTATGTCAAGCCCACAGGTTTCGCTTGATACCACCCACCCTCGATCATCGGGCAGCTTTCCTATACACAAGGGCCGAATGCCATTCGGGTCACGAAATGCATACAGAGAATCAGGACTTGCAAGCACCATCGCATACGCGCCCTCAAGTAATTCCATCACTCGTTTAATACCGTCGCGTAAATGATGGGTTTGTTGTGTAATGAAGCCAATGGTTTTGGTAGCAACTTCTGAATCTGTTGCAGAACGAAACTGCACCCCTTCGCTTATCAGCTGGGTGCGAATACGTTGGGTATTTACTAAGGTTCCGTTATGTGCGAGCGCAATTAACACCTCATCAATGGCCGCAATGTGTGGCTGCGCCGCCTCCCACGATACCGCTCCTCCACTTGTCGAATAACGTGCATGCCCTACGGCCACAAAGCCTTCAAGTGCAGCAAGACGCGCCTCGTCAAAAACTTGTGTCACTAACCCTAAGTCTTTTGAGGCCACAATTGTTTCGCCATCGCCAACCGCAATGCCAGCACTTTCTTGTCCACGATGTTGAAGCGCCTGCAGGCCAAAGCATGCCATGCGTGCAACGTCCTCACCAGGCGCAAAAACACCAAACACCGCGCACTCTTCCTCAAGCCTATCTGGCCGATCTCCCCACCATGTAGCCGTTGCCATCCAGTCTCCTCACATCTGCTGCGAGCGCTCGACTACCGCCTCAAGATCCTCTTCACTTGCTATATCTGTATCGTCTATATCTTGCGTTGTGTTTACAGCAGCCACAAGAGGATGGCTACTTTGCTCAACAAAGCAGTACAGCACATAGCGACCGCTCGATACCTCATCACAGGTTGAAAGCATGAAGCTTTGCGTAATCTGTGAGGCATCGGGTAAGTCCCCTTCTGCGGTCACAATGCTTTCGTCCATACGAGCCTGAATATAGGCGGTGTAATCCTCTGTCGTGGCAAAGGTAGACTGCGCAATGCCTGATGTACCTGCAACATGCACCAACGCAAACGATGTCAGGCGAATATTGCCTTCGGGAGTAAAGATATACACCGTCCTATGCGCGTTAAAAGCCTCATCAGTTGTGAGGTCGGCAATTGCGGCAAACATCGAACCATCATTCATATGATGCCCGTAAAGAATGTTGTTTGCGTCGGAAAAATCAGAGCTATTAATTCCCGATAAAAAGATGGTACCGTGCGAAACAACCCAGTTCTCATTGCCGTAGAAATCGGTATGCAAATATTTCACGTCATCACCTGAGTAGGTGATGGGATAGTTAACCTCGGTTCCGGGAATATAGATCCATCCCACAATATCGGCATTGATAGCACGCAGTGCATCCCAATCAATTTCAACAGCATCGATATCAGCATCAACTTCCAACACCGATATGTTAACAGTCTCCACTGCAAGGTCTGCATACAGTGAGCGTCCTTGGTGATAAAAAAAGAAAATCACTGCAAGTACCGCAAGTGAGCATATAAACACCACAGCAGCGACCCAAAAGACAATGCGCCATAGAAGCTCACGCTTTGTTTGTCGTGCATGTTTGCCAGTATATGATCGCGTTGTGCCGATGACCATGAGGTTATTTCTTCTTCATTTCGTTAAGAAAGCCTTTAAGAATAAAGATAATAATAAGAATGACGATGATGGCGACAACAACAGGGATAAGCTCTACTGGCAGCAATCCCTCTTCCATAAACCCTCCTTGTATGAGTGCGCATACGTAAACCAAGCATACCAGCACTATTCTTCATCTTAAAACGCACCCATACTAGCGGAAAACTGTGCCGCAGAGCAAGGAAAAGACAAGCTTATACGCCAAGACGCGCTTCCAATGCTTCATTAAGCGTACGAAGTGTTTTTATGCGTGCGTAGCGTTTGTCCTCACTTTCAAGAATCGTCCAAGGAGCATAGCTTGTTGATGTAAGACGAAACATATCATTTATTGCCTGAAGATAGGCAGGGCGCTTATCACGGTTACGCCAATCTTCCTCGGTAATTTTCCATTGCTTTGCAGGATCGGTTTGACGTTCGCGAAAGCGGCGCAGTTGTTCCTCATCGCTGACATCAACCCAAAACTTCACCAAAATAGCGCCCCATTCAACTAGCTCGCGCTCAAACGCATTGATTTCGTCATAGGCTCGCGCCCACGCATCTGGCGGTGTTAGCGCTTCCACACGCTCAACGAGCACACGTCCATACCAACTACGATCATAAATGCCCACATGTCCTGCCTTGGGTAGGCGCGTCCAGTAGCGCCATAAATGAGGATGCGCCAATTCGGGCTTGGTTGGCGCCGGGCTGGGCACAATGGTGTACGACCGCGCGTCCAGTGCCTGAGCAACACGCTTAATAGCCCCTCCTTTACCAGCAGCATCCCAGCCTTCAAACATAGCAATAAGCGGAATACGTGCCTGATACATGCGACTTTCAAGCGAGAAAAGGCGCTTTTGTTCATCTTTAAGCGCTTTTCGATACTCCTCGTTTAACAACGACACTGAAAGATCAATACTTTCAATAGTAGGTGGGTGTTCGATGATAGGAAAACGTGAACGACGTGGTGCCTGGTGACATTGTGATGTCACCTTGAGCGCCTTGTGTTGTGTAAGCTTTATCTCAATAGCATCGGCTAAGGCCTCAGCAATGGCAATATTGGTGCGACGCTTATCCTCACCATTGAGCACATGCCAAGGCGCAAAGGTAAACGAACTTCCTTCAAGTAGCTGATCATAAAAACCGTAGGCCTCATCATAATTTGCAAGCGTTGCAAGCTTAGCTTTACTCACACGCCAAGCTGTTTCTGGATTGCGCGTCAGCCGCTTCAGACGTGCTTTCTGACCTTTTTTAGTCATGTGAAGAAAAAACTTCACCACCGCATAGCCGTCATCAACAAGCATGCGCTCAAAATCTTCGGCTGCACCAAGACAGCGATTGATGCGTCGTATCCTATCAGTTGGTTCATTACTTGTAGAATGCAATAATCGCTGAGCAGCAATGGTATACCACCCGCGATCATAAAAGGTCACGGTGCCACGCTCTCCCAACGCAGACCAAAACTCCTGCATATCAGGGAAAAATCCCGTCACACCATAGTCGCGACCTGCAAAGTTTGTCAGCGTTTTCTCGTCAAGATCTTCTGTGACATATACACGTGCAGCACGCGCATCAAGCTCATACATCAGATCTGAAATGCGACTTCCCTTGCCAGCTCCATTCCAGCCCTCGAAGAGTACCACCAAACCAATACCATGCTCGCGCGCTTGCTGCTGCAGAGCTACTAAACGACTAATAGCCTTACCCCTACGATACTTGTACTCATCTTTAGGCAAAGGTTCAACTGAAAAATCAATGCACTCAAGCATATCTATCCTCTCACAAGCACGCCTTTGCGCTTGTTAGTATTGCAGTCAGCCTTGTTATTTACCAATCCTTGATATGCCAATAAGAGACATTCAATATAAAAGCAGCGCTGTATGCTGCAACATTTGTATTAACTCTTAAAAAGCCATCGAAACAGTCCTCGTTTTTTCTTTTGGACATACTGAGTATTGTTGCTAGAATTATGTTGTAGTGCGTCTTCTAAGCCGTCATACGAATTAGACAACTGCTCATCAGGCTGCAAAGATATAGACATTTGTTCTAGTTGTTCTAGTGTAGATAGAGCTTCATACGACAAAGCAGTGTGTGATATATTGGATGCATCAGCTATGTTAACCGCATCAACGGTGCTCACTGTAGGTATTTCGCACTCTTCTTGGGATACATCTTCAGACTTATCGCTTTGCATCTTATATTGAGCCGAATGAAAGGCAAGGTGCTGCAGCAACTCATCAAATGCTTTGACATCCTCTTGCGCAAGTTCGTTTGTTATGTCGTTAAGCCGTTTGTTGGCATCATCGGTAAGATTACACGTTTGCTTTTCAGGTGCAGCAGCCACACCAACTTGTTCTTCAGGCTTCTCGGTAGTATCCACTACCTGCTCATCAGAGTTATGTGTAGTATCAGAATTGCTTTCTTCAGATTCACGGGTATGCTTTTCAACACAATCAGTAGCACAGGTGTCGCAACTCTGAACGAAATCAACTACTTGATTTTCAGATGTATCAGAAGGATTCGAAGCGTCGTGATATTCGGATGCATCCGCAAGAACATCGATCTTGATAGACTCCTCATGCGGATCGGGCTGCTGTACTTCTGGAGCCGCATCAGGTGCTACCTCTGCGAATATATATTGATGCTCCGTTAACAGGGTGCCACTGTCAGATGATGTGCCGCGTACAGCTTCCATCTGTATATGCTCTGACACATTAAGTTCAGTAAGTACTTCTTGTGTGAGAAGCAGTTCTTCTTTCTCAACGTCTTCAGTAGCAGCGGCTACCTCAGTAGTTGGCTCTTGCTCTACAAAAAACTCACCTACATCATCTTTGTTTGCATTATTTATTTTTTGAATCGTATTCTCTTCATTTTCTCGCAGATCTTCTGCACCTGTGCTCTCAGTACGGCTTACTGTGTCAACACTCTGTCCCTGTTTTTCGGTGGGGTCTGCTACTTGAGCAAGCCGTTCTTGCTCTTCAAACGCTCTTTGAACTAGGCTGTCTTCGATTGTTGCTATTTCCACAACCGATTCTGTATGATTTTCTGCATTCAATTGGCCTGATGGCATCATATGCACAAATATATCCTCGCTCACCTGTTCTTGTTGAGGGCTAGATATAGCGGCGTTTTCATGCTCTGCACTCGTAAGTGTTGTGTCTTTTTGTACTTCGTCTTGCACAGCTATTTCTGCCTTAACCGCCTTTCTTCGAGCGATTCTGATTTGCTCTTGTGCAACCTTAACTTTGATTTGTACAGCTCTAGCAGATCGCTGTACCCTCCGTGCTCTCCGCTCCCTTCGTGCTATGGCTTCTCTTGCTGCCCTTGCACTTGCAGCCGGTGATATACCCTTGTCACCTTTTGTTCTAGTAGGCTGCTCGCATTTATCTGTAGTGTCTTGTACCAGTGGCGTTGCGCTATCCATAGTATTCGCATGCGTCTGCCTGACATGCACCTGCTTGTCCATAGTGTCTACAGCAGCAGCCTTACGTTGCGTCTGTCTGACTGCCGCCATACGGCTTGCCTTGCGCGCCCGAGCAATAAGACACTCTTGCGAGTCTACTAACGACTTTGCGTCTTGAGTATCCGTGGTTGACAGCGGCGAATAACGTCCGTTTGGTAGCAACTCGCGCAATTTTGCCGTATCGCTTACAGATAGTTCGAAATATTCAACAATGCTTTGTCGCAACTCTTCATTAAGCACTGGCCAGGCTATTTCTACCCGCTTGTCCATATTGCGCGTCATAAGATCGGCACTTGATAGATAAATGCGCATGGATTCTTTTGAACCAAAGCCATAGATTCGACTATGCTCAAGAAGACGTCCTACAATCGACACGACACGCACCGTATCGGTATAACCTTCAACACCGGGCACAATACATGAAATACCGCGAACAAAAAGCATTACCGGTACCCCAGCTCGCGATGCTTCAGAAATCTTTTCGATAATCTCTCGATCGGTAATGGAATTCGTCTTGAAAAACAGTCCGCAGGGTTTTCCTTCCTGCGCGGCGGCAATTTGCTCATCTATGTTTGCTATTACCATTTGCTTAATCTGCAACGGTGCCACCGATAGTACATCATAAACATCCGAAACATTTTCAAGCGCCATATTGCGGAAAAACTCAACGGCATTGCGTCCAATACGTGCATCAGCTGTCATAAAGGAAAAGTCGGTATACAGACGCGAAGTCTTTTCGTTATAGTTACCCGTACCAAGCTGTGTGATGTATTGCACACCTGTCTCAACACGACGCGTAATGCAGCAAATCTTTGAGTGAACTTTAAAATCACGGAAGCCATAAATAACCGTACACCCGGCTTCCTCAAAGCGCTGTGACCATTCGATATTGTTGCGTTCGTCAAAGCGTGCACGCAGCTCGAACAGAGCAGTCACTTCCTTACCCTCTTCAGCAGCTGCAATTAAAGCCTCAGCAATATGAGACTGCCGCGCAAGTCGATACAAGGTGATTTTGATAGAGATTACACTTGGATCATGTGCTGCCTCACGCAACAGCTGTACGAAAGGATCAATGCTTTCATACGGGTAAGATAGCAGCACATCATGCTCCACAATCTGTTCCATGATCAGACGACTGCGATCAAGCGATGCTGGCCACTGCGGAGTAAATGATGAATACATCAATTTATTTGCTAAAGTGTCAGGTATATGTGATGCAATATCGTAGCTATAGCTCATATCAAGCGGTACGCTTGTTGCATACACCTGGTGTTTTTTTAGATCAAGTTTTTGTAATAACAGCTTGCTTAAGGTATCCGACAACTCACGTTCACACTCAAGACGCACCGGTGCAAGGCGCCCGCGTTTGCGAAGCACGCGTTTCATTTGCTCACGATAATCATCATCAACATTGGTAAGTCCTTGCGAGATATCAATATCAGCATTGCGCGTCACACAAATGATATTTGTGTGCTTGATTGTATACATCGAAAACACTTCGGCGGCATACATCTCAATTGCATGTTCAAGCAAAATGAATGAAAACTGCTTCTCTGGAAGTTTTATGATGCGCTTCATTTTGTTGGGCAGAGGAATAAGCCCAAACATCGCATCTTCGGCAGCAACATTTTTTATTTTTTTAGATTGCTTCGCAGATGCATTGTCAGCCTTATCTACTTTGCCAGTTTTCCCGATTTTGCCCTTGTCCTTGCCCGATTTACCCTTCGAACGCTTACTCGACTTGCCAGCAGCTGCAGCCTGCTCATCAAGACGAACGACAACGTAGAGGCCACCGTTTTCCAAGTGCGGGAAGGGATGACTTGAATTGATAATCTGTGGCGATAAGAACGGCAAAACCTCATCGCTCATGTATTCGTCTAAATAAGCACGCTGTTTATCGGAAAGCTCATTGGGAAAGAGATGTGTCACGCCTGCCCTTGCCAGCTGTGTGCGCACTTCGGAAAACACCTCTTCCTGTATGGAACACAGTTCATGACAGCGTTTATAAATGGCATCAATCTGTTCGTATGGTGTCATAAGCGTTTTTGAGTCGCACGTTTTAGCCTTCATTAAAGACAGATCGGTTAGACTACCAACACGCACCATGAAAAACTCTTGTAGATTGCTCCAGAAAATAGAGATGAAATTTAGCCGCTCAAGCAGAGGCACGGTGACATCAGCGCCTTGATCAAGCACACGTTCGTTGAATGCAAGCCATGAAATTTCGCGATTTTGCATATACGGCGGAGCAAGACGAGCACCACCCTTGTTTTTATATGGAGGAGCAGTGTCAATAACTTCATCAAAATCAGGCTCATCTGAGCCATCCGACAGCTCGAACTCATCTGGGACAACAGCAAAAGACGTACTTGGATCATCGTCAAATAGATCGACCATATCCTGAGAATCAAATGCGCTGTTTGTAGTACAACGATCAGCACTGGTCAAAGGTTCGCTCATGCAGTCTCGCTCTCTTTTTGATATTTAAGGGGTAGATGCACCTAACATACGTTCGACAAGATAGCCTTCCCGCACGCCATATTTGCGTATTTCAAGTGCGTCGCCACCAAGCTCACTCATAAGGCGATGCATAATCAGAACGCCAGGCACAATGGTGTGTACGCGCTCAGCAGAGGTTTTCAGTGCTTGGTGAATGAACTCATTTGGTCTGACTCGTACAAACTCAAGAATATCCTCAAGATCAGCAAGCGACAAAGTACGTGGACGCTCTGATAAACCTTTTATGTGTGCATAGAGCTTTGCTGCAGCACGAATACTGCCACCAATACCAACAAAATGTGTTGAGGTATAGATACTTGGATCATAAATACGAGAACAAAAGGTACTCCACACTGCATTGGAAATGGCTTGTAGCTCATGCTCAGTTGGCATAAGTCCTTCAACATGAGTAGCAAAAAGCGAGAGCGACCCAACATTCAGGCTTTCATTATGTGCTTCACTGCCACAGACTACACGCGTGATTTCTGTTGATCCGCCTCCAATATCGATAAGAACAGCAGAATCGATAGCTTCCATGCAGGTAGCTCCTACAAATCCTAAGTGAGCTTCATCGTGCGAGGACAACAATACAATAGGCGCCCCAACACCTTGTTCAATAGCAGTTCGTGCTTCATCGGAATTGATGCAGTTACGCAGTACAGCAGTTGCGAATACATCAAACCGCACGCATTCGAAATACCGTGCACGCTTCAGATGGCCTTTTAGTACACTAATTGCCCGCTTTACTCCCGCAGGAGTAAAACTCTCATCTTTAACAAAGGCTGCCAATCCTGCCACTACTTTGTCACTAATGATGCGCTTGAAATGAGTGCCAAAAGTTTGCGCTGAAACGGGGTGTTTCACATCATAGATAACAAGGCGGATAGAATTTGATCCCAGATCGACAACACCGTAATTCGGCATACGAAGCGCTCCTTTGTTTCCTTGGCTTCTCTATTGTACGCGATCACTTACTTCCCCAACACAGTGCATTCCGTTTCAGGTAAGCGCGAAGCCGCGTATAACACACAACACATCTGCATACTTCAGCCTCTTCTATAACTTTT
>CAZXOF010000027.1:0-14930 GCA_964642255.1 uncultured Eggerthellaceae bacterium
GCTGTTGCGTCATATTGCTGAAGGCGACAACGAGATGTCTTATGTTGCGCACGGGCCTATTGTGTGGTGCGAGCGTTGGGACGACATGGAATGGTTCGACACGTCAAGGTCGTCATTAATCAACTACCGCGGTTGGCCAGTACACCATGCGCATGAGTGTTTTGCGCAGGTAGGTGCTGTATACAATATGCTTTTCAATCGCGACGATATGATACATTCTGCTGTTAACTTCCAAGGCTGCGGTTTGCCATTTGAGTTGAAACAGGAGATTGCTGCCGAGATATGGGGTAGCGCTGATGCCATTGATGAGGACGATAACTACACACCAATGAATGAGTACAAGGCGAACTTCTGCTGGTGGTCTATTGTTACTGATGTGCTGCATGATTCACTTACCTTGTGCAATTGGGTATGGCCAATGGCTATGAGTCCGACGAAGGCTCGTAATTACCGTGGTGACCTTGACCTTGAAGCTCAGTTCTTCACGGCAGTCACCGGTGAGGAAGTCACAACCGATGACCTGTATAAGGCGGGTGCTAAGATCATGACATTACAGCGGGCTAACAGTGCGCGCGGCATGATTGCCTCCGATGGCACGATGGGTTGTAATGACTTCCGCAACATCCATGACGTTATGACCGAGTGGCCTTATGAGACAGATCCCGATCTTGATCCGTTTACAGAGGGAACCGACAAAATGGAGCGCGAGGACTTCCAGACAGCTCTGACGATGGTCTATAGCAAGTTCATGTGGGACGAGACGCTTGGTTGCCCCACAGCTGAGTGCCTTGATTACTACGAGATGGGCGATGTAAAAGAAGACCTGGAGTCACTGGGGCTTCTTCCCTAAAAAAGATAGTTTGTCTTTGTAGTGCGGTGAGTTTGGCAACGAGGTTTCAGGCAGCGTGAGTATATGCGCGCTGCCTGTTGCTGCTCTACATCGTGGTTGTTAAAGATGGTTAGTTTGCACGAAGGGACAAAACTAAAGAGACCGCTGCAAGACAAGGGGGAAGATGCTATGGGAAAAACGAGAAACGTGTTCGCTGAACCAGCAGGTCTGCCGGTCATTCGGACGGAGGACGTATATCATATCGCTGAGATGGAAGACGGCGTAACGGGTTATTCAGATAAGCTGCTTTCCATTGTTGCAACGTTTTCCAACAATGGTGCACCAGAAGGTTTTAATGCGCAAAGCATGGTAGGCAAGTCGAAGCGCGGTGAGGTAGCGCTGCGTCTGTTTGCTGTAATTGATCCTGAGACTGAACGTTTTGTACGCGTAGGTTTCAAAGCTCGTGGCTGTTTAGCTATGACGGCGTGTGCAAGTGCGATTTGTACCATGCTGGAAGGCCTATCGTTTGACGAGGCACTTGCTATCACACCCGACGACGTGAAACATGCTGTTGACGGTGTGCCATGGGATAAGATTCACACACTCTATTTTGCTACTTGTGGTGTACGGGCACTTATTGGTGACTACCGTATGAAACAAGGTGTCTCGCGCACGCAACTGGATGAATGTGTGTCATGTGATGTGTCATCTTTTGACTGCATCATGGGCGAGCATTGCTCATTGCGTGATACACGCATTGAGCTGATGATAAAAGAGGCTGGTACATCCCAGACATCAATAGCTGATTCATTGTACGCACATGAGGATGACGTGGTTCAAGCAGAGGCAACCATGCAAACCCATGCTGCACCAGTTGATGTGCAAACTTTTGCGAATACTATGCCTGCTGAAGCGGAAACCCCCACTGCAATTAGAGTACCTACCGATAGTGATACGATTACCGAAGCTGACGTTGATACTTTTGTTAAAGCCGAGGCTGAGGCGATTCCTGATACTGTTGACTCCATTGAAGCAGATGAGTCTATTGAGTATGAGCAGCGTATGCGTGCTGTTGTTGAGAACAATGCCCTTGCCACTGTGTTTGATGATGTGAGAGAACAATCCCGTGCAAGTAGGCTTGTTGAGTCTGAGCGATGGATTCAGCAAGGTTTTATACCTGAGCACATGGATGCCGCAGCATTTGAAGAACTTGTGTATAGGTATCTTGAAGAACATGGTGCAGTAAAGCAGTCCACAGCAACTAACAACGAGGCGCATATCAAGCTTGATCGTGCTGCACAGGTAGCTGCTGCTAATGAGCGAGCGCGATCTCGTAGTCTGTGGCAGGCGCGTTCTGCTACGCGTACGGTGGGTGTGCCGGTGTTTGAGCGCAACCGAGAAGCTGAAAAAGATGGCGCAGCTCGGGAAGCCGCACGTGTCGAAGAAGCACGACAACGTGCACAGCGTGCCGAAGACGCTAAGCGTGCGGCACAAGAGGCCGCAGCCCAAGAGGCTTCTTTCAATCCTGATACAGAGGATCCCGAGTCCCCGTTTGCATCACTCAAGCTGCCTGAAGGGTATCGCCTTGCGTATATTGAGGGCGAATATGTTCTTGTGCCCGATACCGACAATGACGGCATACCTGTTGCTCGCACGATTCACTGCGAGAATGTTGCTATGCTTAAAGGTGAGAGAAGTCGCTATTTATATGATCGTACAGTCATGACAGATGCCTATGCTCACTGGGCTTTTCTTGCTGCTGAGGACAATCCGTTAGTTACTTTTACTGACTGCGTACGTGAGGATTCACGTATTTATCCACGTCCTCTTGCTGCAGATAGCTTGAAAAATCCGCCATTTTGTATGACGGATGACGATATTGAAGCAGTTTGGGAAGCCGTGCGTTCCTTAGATGAATACCGTGATATTGAGCGTACGGTTGCTTCGAATGGGGAGGTCTTTTTTTATTCGACTAAGTATCTCTCACCGCGCCTTGCTCAGGCACGAGCTGAATGGAATGCTGTCGGTCGAGTTTTGAATGTCTAGCATGCTTTATATATACACCGACCTTATGTCTTTGCGTAGTGGCGTGAGGTCGGTGCTCTCTGAGTTTGCCTCAAGCAAAAGTATACAAGGATAGTGCGTAGGCATAAGCTGCACATTGCCTGTTTTTGGTGCGCTTCTGAATATGGACGCCCATGTCTAAACAATGCCCTTATCTCCCCAACAAAGAGCAAAGAGAGATCATTGTTGGTCTATAGCCCACACCTTTGTTTACTTGCGTTACAATTGAAGAATACGTATGCACCCCGTACCACAGAGGTGCTTACATTGTGATCAAATAAAAACTGGCCGAAAGGCGTTGGCTGCGCGAATAGGGGGAGCGAGCCGTATGAGCGATCTTGTCGGCGGCTTCGTCAACTCTTGTGTGCGTGTTGTACACAAGACTGTAACTCCGCATCAGGGCATGCAGCCTAGTGGTTCACGTAATGACTCTATCAAAAAAGTAACGGTCAGTTCTGAAGTCTCAGTCAATAACAAGAGTACGGTTTTGTGGTCGCATGGTGCAGCTGTGAGTATCCGAAAGGCACCGGAATTTTTGTGCGCGCTATGGCCGCTTATTCTTGGTATTACCTTTGGTCGCGCAGGCGTTACTGTTGCAGCTTATAACAGCTATCGTAGTACCGATGCTGGTCTGTTTACCGATGGTGCAACGCTGCTTGCTTTGGGGGGCTTCTTTATTTGTTTTGTCATACTTGTCCTGCGCAAGACAAGTATGTCCGATCGTATTATTACGCGCATTATGTATATTTGTGTTGCCTGCGAATGCTTGTGTGTTATTGGAGTTGGTAGTGCGAATATAGTGCTTGGCGAGTTTGCTGAAATGCGTCTTTGTCTGTGTGCTGCAGTAACCTTTTTTGGATGTGCCACTATCTTTTACTGGTTGCGTTGTGCAAAGGGGACAACGCCTGCCATTGCAGCCATCATCGTGTTTGTTGCAATTAGTATTAGCGAGGTCGAGCTGTATCTGTGTGCCTTGCTGCCCGAAACTGTTGCGTATGCTGTTGGCGCAGTATTTGTGCTCTTGCAGTATCCATGTATGGTTTGGGAGAGCTCGAAGCCAAGGCCATGTGATATCAGCGGCATGCGTGGTGCCGAGCAAGGGTTACAAGGGTTTGTAGGGTCATCGGCAATAGAAGCCTTCGATAAACGTTTTTTATTTGCAAGTGCTGTTGGTGTAGGGTTGCTATCTATCGTTATTGGTTTTTTACGCAGTTATCCTGGCGGTCTTGAAATTTCTTTTACACCACCTACACGTCTCGCCTACGTATTTGTTGTGATTGCTATGAGCGCGGGAGCTATTGTGTTGGCGCTGACCGGTCGTCAGCACATGGTGTTTGCAGGAGTATTTGCAGCTATGGGACTTTTGGCCTGTGTAGCTTTAGTGTTATACGGTGCTTTTCCTGATGTGTTGGAGCTTGGAGCTGTTTTTACAACAGCTCTCAATGCGCTTATGGTGGCATTTGCTCACTATGTTGCCATTTTCTTCATGGGTTGTGGATGGCGCGATCCGTACTACTATGCGATTGCCGGTCATCTTATATGGATGGGTTGTCGAGCGCTTACACGTGTAGCATTGTTGTGTGTTTTTCCGGCTTTAGCGGGGAGCGTATTTGCTTATGCTTTGGTAGGGTTAATCCTTGTTGCTTCAACGCAGATTGTCTTTATGACACTACTGAGCGTCACAGGTAGTAGTACCGATACTCAAAAAGATTCTGAATGGGGAACAACGCTTGAAAAAGTCATGGGGGTTGATGATCCGATACATTTGGCAAGTGACGTACCAGCTAGCTTGACTGACATACGCCAAGAAGCAATGAGTCTCAGTGCAGCAAAAATGGGGGCGCAATTTCTTCTGTCTGAACGTGAAGTAGAAGTACTGACGCTATATGCGCAGGGTTTTACACATAAAGGTGTAGGAAAGAAACTCTTTATCAGTCAAGGAACCGTGCATACACATATCAAGCGTATCTATGCAAAGACCGGTCTGCATTCTCGTCAAGAACTTCTTGAATACTTAGAGCGATATGCATCGTAATGCGCATCGTAACATGCACCTTGCAGCGAGTTAGGCGCCGTCTGTATTGCGGCTTTGTACCTCACGTCTTTTATACTGCATTTATGCATACTTTTATTTCAATCTATAAAACGGGAAGCTCTCCTGTGCATAGTTGTGACGCACGCGTAAAAATTGTGCTGCTTATTGCATATGTTGCCACATTGTTTCTTGTGGATACATGGGTGGGTATGGTGTGTGCGCACCTGGCGCTTGCTTTGATCGTTGCGGTATCGGGTATTGGTATCAAGCCATTCGCAGCGCCGCTTGTTACAACAGCGGTACTGATGGTGCTCACTATTGTATTCAATGGTGTTTCGTATAACGTGTATGCCGCACTTGTTGATGCCCCACGTCTGGGTATTGCATCCTTTGATGCAGCACTTGCATCATGGATAGAACAGACAGGGGAACCGGTATTAGTGCTCGTAGACTCTTTTGGCATAACGGGTACTGGTATGGCGCGCGGAGCTTTTTATGCGCTGCGCATCTTTGCGTTGGTGTTAGCAAGTTTGGTGGTAACTTATACCACCACTTCAACCGCACTTACCAATGCTTTTCGCGACTTCTTATCCCCGTTGGGTTACATACGGCTACCCGTTGATGATATTGCTATGGTGTTCTCCATTGCGCTGCGTTTTATTCCGGTGACTTTTGAAGAATTTTGGCGCATTCGTGATGCTCAGTGGGCGCGTTGTGCCCCTTTTGATACCGGTTCATTATTTGAACGAATGCGTACATGGAGTGCCGTTTTTATACCATTATTTGTACGCTTGTTTCGTCGAGCTGATGCGCTTGCTCAGGCTATGGATGCTCGCTGCTATGGTATGCCGGAGGTGCGGCGCACCTCGCTTGTCGAGCAAAAGCTTGATGCGTGCAGTGTTATTACTGCAGTGGTAGGTCTTGGTGTCTGTGTGCTTGTTGCTGCTACCTTGTAGGCAGCTTAGGTGGTCATGCTATGATGCTGATCAAGCGCATCAGACCAAAGCTCTGATGCGCATACTCAAAGCACAAATTTGCGATCAGGAGGAATATATGAGCATCATCATTGACGTATGTGGCCGCGAAGTGCTTGATTCGCGTGGTAACCCAACCGTGGAAGTTGAGGTTGTGCTCTCCGATGCTGTATGTGGGAGTGCGATGGTGCCATCCGGGGCTTCAACCGGGGCGTTCGAAGCGGTTGAGCTGCGCGATTGTGACAAGAATCGCTATCGGGGCAAGGGTGTGCTTGATGCAGCAGAACATGTGAATGATGAGATTTCTGAGGCCCTCATGGGTCTTGATGGTACCGACCAGCGTCTGGTTGACAGCACCATGATCAAACTTGACGGTACCGATAACAAAGGGGCGCTTGGTGCAAATGCCATTTTGGGTGCTTCGCTTGCTACAGCGAAGGCTGCTGCCCAATCGGTTGCTTTGCCGCTGTTTAGGTATCTAGGCGGTGTCAATGCACATACGCTTCCAACACCGATGATGAATGTGCTAAACGGTGGCGTTCATGCTGACAATAACGTTGACTTTCAAGAGTTTATGATCATGCCGGTAGGTGCGCCTGGTTTTGCGGAGGCATTGCGTTGGTGTGTAGAAATTTATCATGCGCTCAAAGAGGTATTGCATGATGCTGGACTTGGTGGAGGCATTGGAGATGAAGGTGGGTTCGCGCCGAACTTTACTACTAACGAAGAACCACTGGAATATCTGATGAAGGCGTGCGAAGCGGCTGGATATAAGCCAGGTGTTGACATTATGTTTGCCCTAGATCCCGCATCAACAGAGTTCTACGATGTTGCCACACAGCGCTATGTGCTTGCAGGAGAAAATCGCGAACTTACCAGTAATGAGATGGTTGATTATTGGGCAGCTCTTGTCGAGAAATATCCCATCATCTCAATTGAGGATGGCATGGCCGAAGAGGATTGGGATGGGTGGCAAGCCTTGACCCAGCGTATTGGCAAACATGTACAGCTTGTAGGTGATGATCTATTCGTTACCAATACAAAACGTCTTGCTAAAGGCATTGAGTTGGGCTGTGCAAATGCCATTTTGGTCAAACTCAATCAGATAGGTACTCTTACCGAGGCGCTTGATGCCATCGCTATGGCTCAGCGCGCAGGATATGCCTGCATTATCAGTCATCGATCAGGAGAAACAGAGGATACAACTATTGCCGATTTGTCAGTTGCCGTTAATGCCGGGCAGATTAAAACGGGTGCACCTTGTCGCTCTGACCGTGTAGCGAAGTACAACCAGTTGTTGCGCATTGAAGAAGAACTAGGAGAAGCAGCTTGCTATGCTGGTCTGAGCGCTTTCTACAATATTTCTCGATAGCTAACAATTGTATAAATAAACACTTGTAACACGTACTTTGAAACGCATCCCTTGTCATTTACCCACCCAAATGGTCTATTCGCGGAATATGACAGAGGATATTTTTAAGGACTTGCTATAATCGCCCGCCGAGTGAATCAATCGGAGGGATGCATTGTGTTAGTTTTTCCCGCCGACTAACATGTGTATTACAGGAGCACGGTTAGGAGTAAGCTCAATGGATATTGGATCCACCCTGCCTCTTTGGAGCATAATTCCGTTTGTAGGCATGTTGCTGTCCATTGCAATTTTCCCTATTGTCAAAGGTGAGTGGTGGGAAAGCCATCAGCTACATGTCGCAGCGTTTTGGGCGCTGTTATTTCTTATACCGTTTGCCATAGGATATGGTGCTCATACTGCTATTGAACAACTTGCCGAAATTGTTATTGTTGACTATATCCCGTTCGTAGTGCTGTTATTTGGGCTATTTGTTGCCGCAGGTGGCATTCATATTGCCGGTACTATTGCCGGTACAACAAAAAACAATGTTGTTATGCTTGCTATTGGTATGGTGCTCGCAAGCATTATTGGTACAACAGGTGCAGCTATGACTCTCATTCGCCCTGTGCTGCGCGCGAATGCATGGCGTCAGCATAAGGCACACGTGGTTGTTTTCTTTATCTTCCTTGTAGCTAATATTGGCGGCAGCCTTACGCCGTTAGGTGATCCGCCACTATTCCTTGGATATCTCCGTGGTGTGCCATTTTTCTGGCCGCTTATGAATCTATGGCCACTGTGGCTGTTTAATGGCGTTGCTTTAATGGTGATATTTGCTCTTGTGGATCGTCATTTCATAAAGAAAGAAGGCGCAGAGGGAGCCAAAGCGTTTGCCAGCATGGAATCGGCTGATAATCGTGCACCGATTCGTATTGAGGGCAAGCGCAATATCTTTTGCATCATACTTATTGTTACAGCGGTAATTCTTAACGGTGCTATTCCGCAAATGGATGCGTTTATTGATCCGGCAACGGGTGAGACCTATGGTTTTGAAGTGTTTGAAGGTATCCATATTGGCGTTGATTACATTGTGCAGGTAGCACTTATCCTCATTGCTGCAGCTATTTCTATGAAGATCACGCCAAAGCAGGTTCGTGACAAGAATGACTTTGAGTGGGGTCCTATTGCTGAAGTTGCGCGTCTGTTCATTGGAATTTTCATCACGATGATTCCAGCACTTGCCCTGCTGCGTGCTAATGGAGCGTCACTTGGTATTAATGAGTCATGGGAATTTTTCTGGGCAACGGGTGTTTTATCGAGTTTTCTTGACAACTCGCCAACCTACCTTGTATTTCTCACAACTGCTGGCTCAATTGGGGCTGATGGTACTGCCTTTATTGCAACAACGGTGGGTGATGTTGCAATTGCCTCACTTGTTGCGATTTCAGCAGGTGCAGTGTTTATGGGTGCCAATACCTATATTGGCAACGCGCCGAATTTTATGGTGAAGTCAATTGCTGAACGTGCGCAGGTCAAAATGCCTACCTTCTTTGGGTATATGGTGTGGTCATGTGGCATTCTTGTCCCCCTGTTTGTTGTGGACACACTGATATTTTTTGTGTTGCTGTAGCAACTGTATTATCAAAATATAGTTACCCCTATCGCTTGCGTGTGGTGCTCATGCTGCAGCGTGTCTTTTGTATCTCTTATCGTCTCTTAGCTTATACTGTGTGAAATATATCTTTCAGTGTGCATAATTGATGCGCATCAATCCACACAAAGCTTGAGATGGAAAGGGATGTCATGAAGGAGATGCTTTCGGTTGAAGAAGCACGTGATTTAGTATTATCGCAGGTCACATCACTTGAAACAGAGTTGGTTCCGCTGCTTGATGCGGTGGGGCGCGTAGCGGCGGCTGATCTTGTAAGCGATATTGATGTTGCACCTTTTGCAAATTCTGCCATGGATGGTTTTGCGCTGCGAGCACAGCAGATTGCTGAGGCTTCGGAAGCGTTACCGGTTGAGCTTGATGTGGTTGCAGAAGTTGCAGCAGGCGATGTCTATGAGGGTAATATAGCCGAGGGTCAATGCATACGCATCATGACGGGAGCCTGTTTGCCCAAGGCGGCAGATTCTGTTGTGAAATACGAGATTGTGGATCTTGTGGCAGGTGACGGGCGTCCAGGTAGTCGTGTGTCGTTTTCCGTACCAACGCTTGTGGGTTCTCATGTTCGCGCTGCGGGCGAAGAAGCTAAGGCTGGCGAAGTGGTTGTTTCGGCTGGTGAGGTTATCAATTCTGCCGGAGTTGGTTTTCTTGCGGGTTGCGGTATTGTAGAGGTACCAACATATCGTCGTCCCCGTGTTGCAATTATCTCTATTGGGTCTGAGCTTGTAATGCCAACTGAAGTTCCCGCACCGGGCAAGGTGCGCAATTCCAATAGTTTTGCGCTTGCTGCCTGCGCGAAGGCGGCTGGAGCATTGCCTGAAATCATGCCAATAGCTCATGATTCTATAGAAGAACTTTCGGCAGCAATTTCAGCAGCTGTAATTGATCACGATTTTGTGGTGACAAGTGGTGGTGCTTCTAATGGGGACTTTGATTTCATTAAGCCTGTCATAAGCAGCTTAGGGGTGCTACACATGACGTCGGTAAATATGCGCCCTGGTAAGGCGCAAACTTTTGGTATCGTCAACAATACGCCGGTGTTTGGTTTGGCTGGCAACCCGGCAGCATCTTACTGTGGCTTTGAGCTGCTGGTTCGCCCTGCTTTGCGCAAAATGCAGGGGTATACCAGCCTGGTGCGGACATGTGTAAAAGCGCGTCTGGCAACCGATGTGAAGAAAAAAGATCCACGTCGCATCTTTTTGCGTTCCACCATTGCACGTGACGGTGACAACTATGTTGTGACGCCAGCAAAAAACCAAGGCTCTGCACTCTTTAGCGTTATTCAACGCAGTAATTGTCTTGCGATTATGCCTGAAGGGCGTGGGTCTAAAGCAGCTGGGGATGTTCTTGATTGTTTATTGTTAGATGTATCTGAAGACCTTGTTCTATAGAAGCCTTATTCTATAAGAGATAGATATTGTTCTCGATGGCAACAGTAAGTTGTATAGAGGTGAAGGGGTGTAAGTTATGGCACAAGAAGTTCTTGAGTGTGCGATTATCACCTGTTCTGATACGCGCGACATAAACAGCGATACGGCAGGCGCAGCACTTGAATCTCTTATTGCTGAGCAGGGCTGGGAATGCAAAAGTCATGTTGTTGTAAAAGACGAGCGCTCAGATATTGCAGCGGCCATTGTTGCAGCTTGTGACGAGGTAGACGCCGATATTGTATTTACCTGTGGTAGTAGCGGGCTGTCTGCGCGCGATGTAGCACCTGAAGCAACACGTGATGTGTGCGAGCGAGATGTGCCGGGTATTGCCGAAGCCATGCGTTTTCATAGCTTACAGATCACGCCTTTTGCCATGCTGTCACGTGCATTGTGTATGCAACGTGGACACTCGCTGGTGATCAATGTGCCAGGCAGCGAAAAGGCTGTGCGTGAAAATTGGGAGGGTATTGTGTCGGTGCTACCGCATGCGGTTAAGATGATGGCTGGCGGTGGACATTAAAGGGGTACATACGAGGGACGCAAGCATACAAGATACAAGTGCGCAGGACGCAACAGTCGCTTGTGTGAGGAAAGGTTATTTATGCCCGATATAGCAATGCGCTTTGCTCAAGATATGCTGGTTATTTCTGCACCGTTTGATTCCGCGCTAGAACGTCAAGGCGTAGTGGTCAAACGTGATCTTGATTTGCTTGCGTTGTTTGAACCCGAAACGCTTTCCGATGCATTAAGACTTGAGCTTGTGGCAGGTGCGCAGTGCATGGTGGCACCTACGCGCCAGATGACGCCTGCGCGTCTTGCTCATGATGGCATGCGTGATAACGTATCAGATTTGATTGCTGCGGCTTTATCTATCGTTACCAATCTTTCGCCTCAACATGTATTGGTTGAGTTTGAACCGTGTGGCCTGCCCTTTGATGGATACGATGCAACATCACTCAAAGAACACCGCGATCAGTATCTTCGTGTGGCACAAGTGTGTGAAGCAACTGCTAACTTTGATGCGTATTTTCTATCTGGTTTTTCCGATGCAGCAGAACTCAAATGTGCTCTTATGGGGATTCGTCAGGTCAGTGATCGACCAATACTAGCAAGTCTTGTGATAGATGATAATGGCGAACCGGTGCATGGACGTGACACCTTAGAAGACGCAATAGCAATGATGCAGGAATACGGTGCGAATGTGCTTGGTGTGCGAACGGGTGCCAATCTTGATACTGTATGTTCGTGCGTATGTCGCATTGCGACGGCATGTGATCTGCCAATATGTGTGGAATTGTTAGTGTCAATAAGTGATGTGCGCCGGTCAGTATCGCCGTGTCATGCTTATGGCCATCCCGATACTATGATTGATGCCGCAAGACGATTGCGTGCGGCAGGTGCGCAGTTTTTGCGCGCTGTGGGGGCAGCAACGCCCGTCTATACGGGTGCACTTGTTGCGGCGGTTGGTGGGCTTGATGTATTGACATCTCGTAGGGAAGATGACTCGAGGGCTGGGCTGCCCAGTCCCCTAATGAACGTGTTATAGAATCTCATCAGCTTGAATAGGTGGCATTGATGTCGCGTTGTGATTTCAACATCGAAAAAAATGCTTATTATGGTGCCTTACAAACAGTAGTAGATGCACTGTTTCGCGATGCCAATACAGTGCGGCGACTTGATGTAGTGATGGCTGCGGAGGCTGCCGATTTACCATCAGACCTTATAGAAATTACGCAGCTGCTTCCACCGGGGATCTACACACGCCAGCGCCTGTGCGATCAAATAAATTCAGCCATTGTAGGCCATGCTTGGGGTCAGGTATATGGCACTGTGCAATAATGCGTTTTCGTTGTGTCTCGTCTGTAATCTTAGGTTCTGTTAACTTATCGTGGATAGAACAAGCTTTTGTTATGCGTGCCACACAGAACTATGGCCAACATAGGCAAATAAACGAGCTAATCTATATTCATGATGTAAAGAGCCTTTATAAACATCCGATAAATAGCTTACGGAGAGCCGTTCTAAGATGGGGTTTTGGGTTCGGTCGAGCAATAGACGTGGAAATCCAAATATGAGAGATTGAAAATCTTGTCTGGAAACAACCAAAACAGCTACCTCTCGTTGTCTTGTCTATCATGATTATGAATTTTCTTATTTTCTAACTCTTTACTTATTTGTCTGGAGGAAATTTCTCTTTCAGTTAATGACCGTGGTTTTATTAAGCTTTTAGGCATCTTTATCTTTATTGTTTCAAAACCTGCTTTTTCAAGCATTTTAGAAATTTGATTACAGTCATATATCGCACTAATTACTTCTCCTGCTTGTATATCAGGCATTTGTGTATATCTTACATTTACAGCATATTGGCTCAATCTTACTGCTGAAACAATGTCCTCTTTTTCTGGGGATAATACTTGATGATCTATTGCCAATGTTAATAGATCATCAATGTTGTGCGTTTTAGGAGGGGCGATACCTGCTTCTGTTAAAGCATTTTTTATCATCTTTTCCGCTGCTTGTTGAGCGTGAAACGCAATCGCTTCATAATGGATATTGCTAAACTCTCCCAAAGTCTCAACCGCTAAAACATCTTTGTAGGCTGAATATAAAAATCCTTGATATTTATCTGGCTCATAATTTTTCATAGATTTTTACTCCTTCTGCAAAAATGGCATATTCCATTTTCGCAGGATCCTTTTGGTTCTGTTCAAATTGATCAAGTGTTGAACATATTATGTCTTTAGATAAATGATCTTCTGAATATAGACCAAAGAAATTTGCCCGTATGTCTATAGCATATTCAATTGCTTTTTTTTTGTTATCGCTAACGATTACAAAAATGTCTAGATCGCTGTCAGGCGTTTCTTCTTTCCGCGCATAAGACCCAAAAATATAAATAGCTTCTGTTGGTACAGTCTTTACTATTTCCTTAATGAGCCTATCCAAATACTGTTTATTCAAGTTTATTTGGGAATCTGTATTATTGCGTTTTGCGCTACGATTACCGCTCATAAATCTTAACCCCTTCTTTTGTAACAACTCTTTCGAGCCCTATGTTTCTTTTAGAGCGTCAAATATACTCTTCCCTTGAAGGATACAAGATGTTTTTTGGGCGGCTTATCAAGTGCAATATTTTCCCCACTGATAAACTTTCTGCCAAACACCATTCGTGTCTGTTCAGGTGTAAGACGGCTACCTTCCATATGATTAGAGTTGTATGCAAAGTCACATTGGATCATCTTATACATACTGTCATCCACCTTGTGTTCACGTTGATGGAGCAGCACGTCTAAAAGATCTTTGTTTGATAACATATGCCAAGACTTCCATACGTGGCTAGTTTATGATCTTTGTTAAAAGGGTGCTATAAAATTTTATATCATCGCACTAAGGTAATACTCAATGGTGAATTGTTCTGATCAGGTCAAATGTGCAATCAATCACGGATGTATAAACACCCGATAAACAGCTTACGAAGAGTCGTTCTAAGATGGGGTTTTGAGCTCGATCGAGAATAGACCTTAAAATTGCGCTTTTTTGATTAGGCGGGATCTATTGTATAGGATCCCCGCCTGTTAGTTTCTGAGGAAGAGGCTGTAGTGCGACTGTGGCTAACAGTGGCGGCATCACGACATATCTTTGCAAGCGGCGTAGACGTAGTGTGTTTCTGATTGGCTGCATTCAGCATAGGGATAGGCTCATTGAGCCTTTCAAGCTCTTGGGTCATTTCACGTTGCAGAGCGGCTTCGTCTGTTGCTGGAATTTTTATTAGCTCTTGGGTTTGCTTCTCGATATAAGTATTGAGAGCGGACAGGCGCTCTTCTGGGAGCGGATAGTTGGGATGATTCCTGAACTGGAAGCCTATCATCTTCCGAAGTTGCTCATGTTGTTTTTCACCCATGACGATGCCTGCTTGATCTTTGAAAGAGAGCTGGCTGGCTGTAGGTGCGAATACTGAATTTGCTTTTTCATGCAAGAACGGAAAATCTGCGTTCATTTCTCCCGGAAAGAGGGAGAAGTTATGATCAAAAAGAGGAGCCAGTCCTACAACTTTTCCCGTGTGATTATCCCTGAGCATTCCGTAATTTGCAGCGTGTCTGTCTGTGTTGCAGATCAGAGCATCAAATACGATCATGCTGCGTAACTGCTCAAAGGTTTCGTCAGAAAATGCAAGCGCGGCAGCAAGCGGAGAAGGGAACCTTGACTGGTTGGACGCGACCCAATACGGCACAAAGGATATATCCTTGCTGTTTAGGAGAGGGCATACAGAGGCAAGTTTGCCTTTCCATTTCTGCAAGTCATAAGAAACATGGGGGATTCCCATTCTTTCTGCGACCTGTGCGGCAAGGTATTCGGAATATGGCTCCATGCCTGCATTCGCATAGCCTTCCGTACCCGCTTTGAAGAGATAGAGGCTTTTGTCTATCCTTCTCCAAGCTTTGGGAAACTGACCGTCAGTTGTCCACTCGGTCGATAAGCCCAGCTTATGCTTTTGTGACGTAGAATAGCCCGTATATGCAACAAGAGCCAGCGTTTCGTCAAGTTCGTTCTCAAAGAGATTGATGTCGCTGAACGAAAGCTCTG
>CAZXOF010000028.1:0-14864 GCA_964642255.1 uncultured Eggerthellaceae bacterium
TGAGGCATGGCTTGATCCAAAGGCACGCACTTTCGTTGCTGAACTCTATGCAAAAAGTGATGCAGATTTATGTTCTGATACTCATGAAGAACTGCTGCAATCGGATGATGAGAATGCTATGCGTGTTGGGCGTCAAGTATGGGAACAACAAGCTGCACGTGATGTAGCAGGAATCGAGGCTGCCGTCATTCGCGCCATCATAGGAGATGGCTCCTTGCATGACTCACAACGTGAAACACTTGCTCGTCTGCGCGCAGAAAGCTCTACGCTTGCTGTTATGGCAACGGGGAGAGGGAAGTCGCTTATCTTTCAAGTGCATGCAGTATGTGAAGCCCTTGCTCATCATAGGGCAAGTTTATTTGTATATCCACTGCGTGCACTCATTGCGGATCAGGCTTACCATCTTGATGAGCGACTATCTGCTTTTGGTGTGACAAGTGCTGTTTTAACAGGTGAAACTTTATCCGAGGAGCGTGCTCGCGTGATAGCAGGGCTCTCCGATGGCAGCATTGACATTGTGCTTACCACGCCAGAATTTCTTACTTATCACGTGAGCGATTTTGCTGCAAGCGGGCGCATTAGTTTTGTGGTTGTCGATGAAGCACATCATATAGGTCAGGCACGAGCCGGGTATCGACTTGCTTATAAGAAATTGGGACATGCCATTGAAATGCTTTGTCCACGTACAGTGTTGGCTCTCACTGCAACAGCCGATGATGATATTGCACGTGATATCGTAGATGAGCTTTCGCTTGCATACTTAGTGTGTGATGGTAGTACACGCGAGAATCTTTTCATTGATGATCAACGCAACCTCAAAAATCGCGATGACTATTTGGCACGACTGGTTGCTGCGGGTGAAAAAACCGTTATCTACGTTAATTCACGCGAGCAGTCGGTGTCTTTGGCACGTCTTTTGCGCAAGCGCGTACCGCAGCTGGGTGCTATGATTGGTTTTTATAATGCCGGTCTATCACGTAGCGAGCGTCAGCTTGTCGAACAACTCTTTCGAGAAGGTAAGCTAGTTGCATTAGTTGCAACATCGGCCTTTGGTGAAGGTGTCAATATTCCCGATATCAGGCACGTTGTGCTTTACCATATGCCATTCAATGATGTTGAGTTTAATCAGATGACAGGGCGTGCGGGACGCGATGGGGCGGATGCACTCATTCATCTGTTGTTTGGTAAGCATGATGCGCATATTAACGAGACCTTACTTGACGAAATAACGCCGACCTACGACATGTTAGCAACGGTGTATCGTCATTTGCGTCAGATGCAGCGGGATAAGGGAGATGAGCCTCTTGTGCTTTCAAGTGCCGATCTGGCAGCGCTAGGAGGACAAAACGCTGCTTCTTACCGCTCTGATGCGGCGGTGGTATGCGGGCTGACGGTGTTTAGTGAGCTTGGTCTTATTGAACTTCGTACAAGCTTTTCGATGGGAGAGACACTGCGCCGAGTACGTGTAAAAGAAACAAGCGAAAAGGTGGAACTAACTGACAGTGTTCGATATCGCGAAGGTATGAGTGAGCGTGAGCGCTTCGAAGCGTTTTGCAAGTGGGTGCTGGGGGCAACAGAACAAGAGCTGCAACGTCGCATCTCTCACCCCATTCTTCCTGTGCAGATAATGCGTCAGGCGTATGCAGAACAAGGCAGTGCTCATGCAGACTTGTCGATGGTGTCTACGACGGTTATGGTATCGCCTAAGTGTTCATAACGCATATAAAGCGTAACTATAGAAAGATTGAGTGCAGATACGCGCCACACGAGACGAGGAAAGGAGTAGGCTTATGGCAACAACACATGCTGCAACTAATGAACAGCACCATGGTGCTGAGATCATGTTGGGCAACCCATATGTGGCCGAAAAATCTTTCGCGTCTGGCGCCCGTGAAATTGGAGCTTCCAAAACTCCCGAAGAGCGTTTCTGTGTACTCCAGGAAATGACCTCGGGATATTTATCGGTTGATGATCAGATGATGCTTAAGCATGCGTATTCATTTGCTCATGATGCGCATGCTGGGCAGTGTCGCAAAAGTGGAGAACCCTTTATTGCGCACCCGGTAGAGGTGGCGCTCATCCTTGCCGATTTACGCATGGATGTTGAAACGCTTTGTGCAGCCTTAATGCACGATACCGTTGAGGATACCGAGGTAAGTATTGAAGAACTTACCCATGAGTTTGGTGAGCGAGTTGCCTTGCTTGTTGAAGGTGTGACTAAGATCACGCGCATTGAGGTAGAAACGCTTTCTGATGAGCAAGCGCAAACCATCCGCAAAATGCTCGTTGCCATGAGCAAGGATATTCGCGTTATTGTCATCAAGCTTGCCGATCGCTTACATAATATGCGTACCCTGAACGCACTGCGTGAAGATCGGCGTATTTTCAAGGCACGCGAAACGCTTGAAATATATGCACCCATTGCTCATCGTTTAGGTATTAACTCTATAAAGTGGGAGCTTGAAGACCTATCGTTTTTCTATCTTGAGCCACACAAATACAAACAGGTTGCTCGTATGGTTGCGGAAAGCCGCGAAGAGCGTGAAGAGTACTTAGGCGAGGTTATAGATATTTTGCGCGAAGAACTTGAACGAGTAGGTATATCAGCTCACATAGAAGGTCGCCCGAAGCATTTGTATTCAATCTATCAGAAGATGACAAGCAAGGGCAAAGGTTTCTCAGAAATCTATGATCTTATTGCCGTGCGCATTATTGTTTCAACGGTACGCGATTGTTATTCGGCACTTGGTGCAGTGCACACACTGTGGCACCCCATGCCGGGACGTTTTAAAGACTATATTGCAATGCCGAAATACAACATGTATCAAAGCTTGCATACAACAGTTATTGGTTCAGCAGGTCGTCCCTTAGAAGTACAGATTCGTACCGAGGAAATGCACCATACAAGCGAATATGGTGTTGCTGCGCACTGGCGCTATAAGGAAAAAGGCACGAATGCCGACGCAGCTATGGATGAGCAGCTGGCATGGTTGCGCCAGATGATTGATTGGCAGGATGAAACCAGAGACTCGCGCGAGTTTTTGAAGTCTCTCAAAGTTGATCTTGCACCTAGTGAGGTGTTCGTGTTTACTCCGAAAGGCGAGGTCATGAGTCTGCGTGCCGGCTCAACTCCGGTGGATTTTGCCTATGCTATTCATACTGAAGTAGGCAATCGCTGTGTTGGCGCAAAGGTAAATGGCTCCATCGTGCCATTGTCGTATGAGTTACAGGTGGGTGACCGTGTGGAGGTCTTAACTCAAAAGAGTGCCACACCGTCGCGTGACTGGCTCAACATGGTTAAGACGCCCTCGGCTCGTTCCAAGATCCGTTCGTATTTCTCAAAGGCATCACGTAGCGATGACATGCAATTTGGTCGCGACAAGCTTACGCGCGAGATGCGCAAACATGGCATTGGTATTTCAAGTGCGCAATCTATGCGAGCTATGAAAACAGTTGCTGAACACTTGGGTTATCGTGATGCTGACGATATGCTTGTTCAGATTGGTACGGGCAAAGAAAGCGCCCAGCATGTGGCCAATCGCTTGCTTAAGATTCTTGTTGATCGGGGAACCAAGGAGGCGGGAGAGCCTGGCATTGGCGCCTCCGAGATATCAACGGGCAAGTTGCCACCTATGCTTACCAGCGTGCAGCGACCAAAGCGTCACGAAGTGCATTCATCGCACGGTGTGGTGGTCAAGGGAGTTGGGGATGTGTTGGTGCGTCTGTCGCGCTGCTGCAACCCTGTCCCGGGCGATAAAATCATTGGATTTGTGACGCGTGGACGTGGGGTGTCAGTACATCGTTTTGACTGCCCGAATGCCCATGATCTTCAACAGCATCCCGAACGAATCATTGAAGTTTCGTGGGGGGATGAACCGGCGAAAAATGCCTCGTATCAAGTAGAGGTTTATCTTGAGGCGCTCGATCGTTTAAGTCTTTTGCGAGATGTAACGGCTACTCTTGCAGATATGGGTACCAATGTTGTGTCATCCACTACAAGTACGCAGCGTGATGGCGTAGTGGAGATGCGCTTTGTATTCCAAGTATCGGATGTTTCCCTCATTGATACAGTGCTCACCAAACTTTCTGCTGTCGAAGGGGTCTTTACGGCAATGCGCACACTTCCCGGATCAGATGCATGAGTAGTGCATAAGAAAGGAAAATAACATGGTAAACGTAGCAGATGTGCACACACCTTGTGTTCCAATTGAGTGTTGCGTGCTTGGCATTTTGGATAACAACGTGTATGTGATTGAGGACAACGATTCGGTAGTTATTGTTGACCCATCGTGTGAGCCAAGCACGTTGCTTGATGTTATTGGGAATCGCACCTTGATTGCTATCGTGCTTACCCATCATCACCCCGATCATATGGGCGCCGCTGCTGCCTTACGTGAAGCAACAGGTGCTATGGTGATTGCATCAGATGTAGAAGCGCCTCTTGTTGAGAATCCCAAAAAGGTGGGTACTTCTGCCATTCCTCTACCTGATCCGTGTCCTGTTGATAGGCGCGTATGCCATGGCGAGGCCTTAGCACTTGGCTCGTATACCTGGGAGGTGTTGCTGACGCCAGGGCACAGCAAGGGAAGTATGTGTTTATATCTTTCGCCAGAACAGGGACGCTATTCCAATAGATGTCCGGTGCTGATTTCGGGCGATACGTTATTTGAGGGCACTATAGGTCGTACCGATTTTGAGGGTGGCAGCATGGATGATATGCGCGCCTCGTTGGATCTGCTCGCAAAGTTGCCCGATAATACCGTAGTACTTCCCGGGCATGGTTCTTCAACCAGTATTGGGGCTGAGCGCCAGCGTGTTTTTGCTCGCTTCGCATACAGATAGGTCACTAAGTGCTATATAACAGCGTATTTACTGGCTTTGCGTTTTCTCCGCTGTGCCGTAAAATTTGTTGTATTGAGTGTTTGCTCGTATAAAAGCCTCGCGTAAAAGCGGGCTTTCGGCGTTGTTGGCGTTCATATATTCCGCTACACTAAAGCGTGCGCGCTCTCAGGTGGAATAGAGGCGACGCATTTTCAACGTTTTAAACCGCTGTCGAAAGGCGCAACAAGCCGTGACCATAGAATGGACCGCGTTTCTCTTTGAGCTCGCGGCAAACCCGCTGCTTGTGGCTGTAACGTTGCTCAATATCGGAGTCATCGTTGTGAATGGTGCCACCGATGCACCAAATGCCATTGCAACTGTGGTTGGTACACGCTGTATGAAGGCAGGACCAGCAATTGCTCTAGCTGCCGTGTGCAACTTTATTGGCTTGGTTGTTGTTACAATGGTGTCTGCCGCAGTGGCAAATACCATCTTTCATATGGTTGATTTTGGGGGCGATACTTACCAAGCTATCATCGCACTTATGGCAGCCATGGTAGCCATCATTGTGTGGGGTGTGGCTGCTTGGGTTTTCGGTATTCCTACCAGTCAAAGTCATTCTCTTATTGCCGGGCTTACCGGTGCGGCGATCGCGCTGCAAGGCGGCTTTGGTGGTATCAATGGCGCAGAGTGGGTTAAGGTGCTCTATGGCATTGCGCTGTCAACCTTTTTGGGGTTTGGATTAGGATGGCTTAGCTCAAAAGGGATTATGCTGCTATGTCGAAACCTGGATCGTAGAAAATCAGACACTTTTTTCACATGGGCGCAGATTGTAGCTGGTGCCGGTGTTGCTTTCATGCATGGTGCCCAAGATGGGCAAAAGTTTATGGGTGTGTTCGTCTTGGCTATTACTCTTGCACTCGGAACAGGTCAGCTTGATGATTTAGCATTACCCACTTGGCTGATGCTATTGTGCGCCATCAACATGGGCTTGGGCACTGCTATTGGCGGTAAAAAGATCATCAAAAGTGTTGGTATGCACATGGTGAAAATGGAAAAATACCAGGGTTTCGCTGCCAGTTTTGCCGCTACAGTTTGCTTGCTGGTTTCTACCTTTGGGGGTTTGCCTGTATCAACAACGCACACCAAAACAACGGCGATCATGGGAGTTGGTGCAGCGAAGAGGGCATCATCGGTGAACTGGAAGATTGCTTTTGACATGGTCAAAACCTGGGTGCTTACGTTTCCTGGTTGCGGCTTACTAGGATTTTTGTGTGCCAAGCTATTCTTTGTTTTGTTATAAGACATAAAAGCGTTATCAAAACTTGTTATAAGCGTATTCGCAAAAGTACAAGGAAAGAAAGGCGCAAAAGCAATGGGGAAAAAGAAAAAAGCCTTTGATTACTTTGATGCGTTTGAGCGGCAAAGTAAGCTTGCCCTCAAGGAGGCAAAGCTGCTCATCGATGTTATCCAAGGATTTTCCTCGATTGATGATGTTCGTGCGATACTTCCAAAAGCGCGCGAAATTGAAAGTGAGGGCGATCAATTAGGACATGATGTGTACACAGCCATTGCCTGTGACTTTATTACACCGCTTGAGCGCGAAGATATCATTACACTTACTTCAAGTCTTGATGATATTCTCGATTATTTAGAGGATGTTATGCAGCGTCTCTATGTGTACGACGTTTCAGCTATGCATGAAAAAGCTTATGAGTTTGCCGAGATTATCGTACGCGCTTGCGAGCAGCTCAATCTTGCTATGGCGGACTTTCGTAACTTCAAAAAGTCAAAGAAGTTCCGCTCTATTGTCATTAGTATCAATAACTGTGAAGAAGAAGCAGACCGACTGTTTATGCATATCTTGCATGAACTACACACCGCCAAGCGCGATGACCCACTCTATGTTATTGCATGGAGTGAGCTGTTTGCTCGTATGGAACGCTGTACAGATGCTTGTGAACACGTTGCAGACACTATGCACAGTGTCATTCTGAAAAACTCATAAAAGCTTTTATGCAAGCTATTGCTAAAGCATTCTTCTCAAGGATGCTTTAGCAAAATATGTATCATGGCGTTTTATAAGAGCAGTTTTTATGTCTCTTGTATGGCTGATGGGTGGGAGTGCGTATCAAGGTAATCGATGAGTTCTTGGCGAGAATGCAGATCGGTCTTAGTATAGATGCGCGTGATATGCGAATGTGCCGTGTTTGGTGATATATGTAGCTGCTCGGCTATCTTGCTTTGAGTGAGACCTAGTACATAGAGAGTAAGCACCTCGCACTCTCGTTCGGAAAGCATAAAAGCGTCTTTCATATCATCAATTGCCGCTTGAAGCAGTACTTTTCGTATATCAGTTGGAGCTTGTACCTGTGCCTTGTCGGAAAGCCCGACGGATCGAAGTAAGGTCGCCACGGTCTTTTGTGCGTATGCCGTTTCTTTGCGTTGTGTGACAGTGACGCTTTCGAGCACGATAATGGCAGGAAATACGACTAAAACACCCACTGCGGCAGTAACGAGCGTATCATAAGGAAAATGACCATTTTCAAGGGGGCTGATGTCAGCGACAAACACCAGTGATGCTGTGCGGATAAGCGCACCGGGAAGAAAAAAAGCTATCATACCTCCCAAGGCATAGCCATGAGAATCGAAAGCACCCTTTTCCATGAAGGCCACAATGATACACCATGCATAGGCTGTCGCAATGTCGTTAAAGGCTACTAAAAAGCATAGACCTGCTGTAGGTATAGACGGTAAAGCGGCATAGGTAAACAGTGCCAGCATACTTAATGCGATCAGCCAATTCCAAGTAGAAAGTACGCCTTCATTATTAGGATTTGCCTCGCGTCGCGCTTTTTCTGCAAGAAGAGTGATGGTAAAAACGCCGGCAATAAGGCGCTCTATACTATTCACTTCGCCTGATATGCCACAGGAGAAACCCCAAAGAAGACTTCCTGTAATAGAAGTAACAATAACAGCTAAAGCGCAGCTCATCAGAAATCGCGAGTTGTACCCCTGTTGACGCGCAATGCTTAAATACGTTGGTTTCGTAAGACTTTTTTCGGGGGTCGTATCTTCTAAAACAAAGGTAAGCTTTTCTGAAGCAATCTTGCAGCGCATAAGAACAATTTGCAGCAGAGCACCTACTCCGACAAGGGCATATGCGATAAAAGTAGGAAGCAGAACAAAGGCTGAACACAATAGCTCTCCTACCATCATGCCGGAAAAGGCTGTTACAACAATTACGGTTATCGGTAAAGAACGAATAGTTCTGAGCCAATGTGTGATTACTAGGATACTGCCAAATATTTCACATGCACAACAGACAAGTATGATCTCAAATAGGTCAAGGTTCGCACTATGGAGGAGTGCAAGAATGCCTGCAGAAACAAGTTGCAAGATGACTCCAGTTACTGTTAGCGTGGTAATTGCAGAACTAGGCAGGTGAGTCTTGTGCCGTCCAAAAGTTGCCATTCCAACAAGGAGGATACAAGAGGCACTTACAAGTGCAATTTCGGGAATGAAACTGTATGCATCAGTGCGTGCTCCCCCATAGCTAACGACTCCAAAGGCACCCTGGGCACATCCAAGACCTAAGATGACCGGAGCTATGCAGCGGACAATGGCAAAATACGTAGAGAACGATTTGGTAATGCGTATAAACCACGATATTTGTTTTATGCCGTCGGATGTATCCATAAGGTTGTCTTCCTAGGGTATGTAGATTAGAAACGCGCACCATTGCTTGTGCTCAATGCAAAAAATCATCTTGTTGTTGGTATACAAGTCATACTTATAGATCTATAAGTATGAGTATGCCTCTCTGAGTATAGATGTCACCCATTATAGGCGACTTGTCCGATTCAAGCTTAAATTATTTGATCGGTAATAGGCGATACCCCGCTGTATGGCAAGCGTTTACAGTTGAGATACTCTGCATATGGGCCTTCAATACGTCATTGAGGGGTAGATGAAGTGTGTGTACGTGTACCCAGGCACGAAGTGTCATAACAGCGGAGTATAGGAGGTTTTGGGTAAGGAGGATACCATGCTTGACACGGCAGTATCACGAAGGGGCTTTGTTGCAACGACGGCGGCGCTTAGCGCCGTTGCCGCAACAGGGTCACTTTCGGGATGTTCGTCTGGTGAGGAAACCGAAGAAAATCATTCTGCAGATATCCACTATACGCTCTGCGCAGGGTGCGGCAATAATTGTGGCCTAATTGCTTACGTTCAGGAGGGCGAATTTTGGAAAGTTGCAGGTAATGAAAATCATCCGTATGTGCGCGGTTGCATTTGCGGTCGAGGTCAGGCTTATTCCGCAGTGCTGCATTCTCAGGCGCGCGTACAAACACCATTGAAGCGCAACTCGGATGGAGCGCTTGAAGAAATAAGCTGGGAAGAAGCGCTTGAGGCTATTGCTAAAGCTATAGGACAAACTACTGCTGATAAGGTAGTTATGTTTCAGGATGGGCGCTCAACAAATAGCTATTTCACCCAGCGTTTCATGTCAGCAATTGGCTCGCCAAACTATATAAGTGAATCCGTACTTACCGATGTTGACATTCTTGCAGTGGTCAATAGGGTGCTTGGAGCATTTCCGTCCCCCGATGCGGGTGAGTCTGACTACATTGTTTTGCTTGATAAAAGTTACTACGAGGGTATACGTCCTGTTGAGGGCGAAGAGATGCTGAATGCATGTGAAGCGGGTGGACATATCGTGGTTGTTGATCCGCGTTTACCCGATTATGGTGCCATAGCTGATGAATGGGTGCCTATTCGTGCGGGCTATGAGCTTGCTTTTCTGCTTGGCGTGATAGGACATCTGGTAGCGTCCGGGGGCTATGATGAGGCTTTCTGCAACGAATATGGTCTAGGCTTTGACGAGTTCAAAGAAGCTATGGAAGAGTTTACTCCAGAGTGGGCCTCTGAGCTCTGTGATATACCCTCAAGTAAGATTATCGAGATCGCCGAAGGTTTAGCTGCATCAGCGCCTCATTGCTACATTGATATGCAGTGGGGTGGATCGGTTGGTTCAGGATATAAAAATAGTGCTCAGATGCTGCGTGCCTTACTGCTTGCTAATGCAATGTTGGGTAATCTTAATCAAGAAGGTGGACTGCTCTTTCCGCTTTCACCGACGCTCGATTCTTCAGCACTTGATCCTGACATATTTATTTCTACTCCCTCTGCACAAGGAGCACGTATAGGCGATGGTGATTACCCGCTTGCTTATCCTTATGTTGGTAACTGTCAGATGGCTTTAGGGTGTGCGCAAGATGGCGCTATCGACGTGGCCTTCTTTGTAGAAAGCAATCCGCTGCGAGACTACTCCGACACCGCTCTAGTGCAAGCCGATCTTAATGCTATCCCGCTTAAAGTAGCTATCAGTTCTATTTTGAACGAGACCGCTCAAGAAGCTGACTATGTATTACCCGCGCTGACTTATCTTGAGCATGAAGAGGTGGTTGACATTGCAACCGCCAAAGAAACGGTAGCAGCTATACGTGTTCCTGTAGTTGATCCGGTCTATCCTGAAGCCAAAAGCATTGCAGAAATTATGGGTGATCTAGGTGAGGCCTGTGGTGTAGGCGAGTATTTCTCCTTCTCTATTGAGGAGTATAACGAGGCATTATGCCGTGGTTATGGCCTTGATTATGAGCAGCTTAAATCCGAAGGTGTTATTGCGTTTGAAGACTGCGTGTTGGAATACGGAGCGCCGCTTTCCTTCTCAACGCCATCAGGGCTTATTGAGTTTACTTGTCAAGAGTTTGCCGATGCGGGCTATGGGCTTACTCCCGAGTGGCTTGAGCCTGAAGTGCGAGGTACGGTGGAGCAACCTCGTCTTATTCTGGGTGATCAGGCGTTTCAGGTGCGCTCATACACGGAGGCGTCGGATAAGGTATCTGCCTTGGCATTGCACAACCAAGACGCTCGACTGTGGATACATCCTGATACAGCAGAAGCTGCAGGAGTATCTGACGGCGATGAAGTCGAAATTACCTCATCGGTAGGAAGTGTGACTGCAGTTGCGCGCGTTACTTCGCGCATTCATGCCGAATCGGTGTATTTGCCACCCCATTATGGCAGTCGTCTTACAAGCATGGCTGAAGCCTGTGGTCTTGGCGGTGTGGCACGCACTTTGGTACCTCGTGCCGCTGAGCCAGCGACAGGAGCTGCTATGAGTCATGAAGTAACTGTGTCGATAAGGAAGGTGAGTGCGTAATGACTCGCTATGGAATGCTAGTCGATACGCGTCGCTGCATCGGATGCTATGCCTGTCGTGTGGCATGCCAGAATCAAAATAGGCTCGACGCCGAGGTGACCTTTATTAAATATCATGTGTTCGAAAAAAGTGATGAGTCGGGAAATCTGAGTGTTGAAACCGTGCCTACCCAGTGTATGCACTGTGATGATGCGCCGTGTCAGCAGGTGTGTCCAACTGGCGCTACTTATACCACTGAGGCTGGTACGGTGCTTATTGATGATGAGCGTTGCATTGGCTGCAAATATTGCGCTAATGCTTGTCCCTATGACGCTCGTGTGCAAATTCATGAAACAGGAGTTATCGATAAATGTCGTCTGTGTACCCAATATGTTCCTTATACCGACGCAAATAGCGCCATGACCACCTGTGTAACCGCCTGCCCTACCGGTGTGCGCATCTTTGGAGACTTAGACGATCCAGACTCTGAATTGTCTTTGGCTATTGAAGAGACGGGTGCTGAGCCTATTGCGGGTGATCTAACCAAGGCAAAACTCTACTATGTGAGGTGACAAATATGCTGTACGAACAAACATGGGGAACCATCATCGCATGGTATTTGTTTTTAGCCGGTGTTGGAGCAGGCGCTTTCATTACAGCTGCCTTGCTGAGATGGAAGTGTCCCGAGGCCGTGCGCATGCGTCGTGCGGCGTTGATCATCTCACCTATTGTGGTGGCAATTGGCTTAGTGCTCTTGATTGTTGACGCAGAGGCAGGCTTATACAATCCGTGGCGTTTCATTTATTTGTTGACGAATTTCAGCTCGGTTATGACCTGGGGTGTAGTGTTTTTAAGCCTGTTTATGGTTCTTGAGTTGATAACACTGTTGCTTGAGCTTTTAAAGAAACAAGTTCCGGCTGCTCTATGGATTGCTGGCATCGTTTTATCGGTGTGTGTTGCTGGCTATACCGGCGCACTGCTTGGAGCATGCATTACGTATCCACTGTGGAACAATGGCTTGCTCCCGGCATTGTTTTTGGTGTCTGCGCTATCGGCAGGTATGGCAGCGGTCTTGTTGGCAGGAGCAATACGCTATCCCGATGAGTTGGCTCAGGCTGGGAGTACGAAAAAGATTCATTTCTTCTTGCCCATTATTGAGATATTACTTATTGCGGCGGTGTTTGCAGTAACGGCGAGCACTTCAGAGACTGGTCTTGAATCTGTTATGGGGCTGGTATCAGGCGAGTGGTCACTTATGTTTTGGCTTGGGCTTGCAGGGATTGGTCTTATTGTGCCTGTTATAGCGGAGGCTTACTCGCTATTTATTGCTTCGCATGAGTTTGAAACCAGTTTTGCTGCACGAGGTTTAGGAGGAGCAACAGATATCTGTGTGTTGGTAGGTGGCTTTATGCTGCGTTATTTGATTGTGATGGCAGCTGTTCCGCTTGCCTTCGTATCGTAGCGACCAAGCATTTTGAGTTGATGCGCTCTCGGTTTTGCCTGCATTGTGGGATATATGTGTGGGTGTGCTATGAGCATCGGCGCTATGCTTCAAGGTAGCTTGCGTAGGATGGTTCGAGGGCGCACAGCTCTTCAATAGTGTCGACTTCAATAACGTCGTTTGCACTGCAAGGATGCACATGAATGACGTAGTGCTGGGGGAAACAAGTCACTGCAATCTCATCCCAATAGCGTTGCGTTCCTTGTGGCTTAGCAAGCACGTGATCAAGGTCGCACTCAAGTTGCTGACCGTCTGAAGGTGTCCAGTATGAAATGCCTACGATCTGATGAATGCCTTCTGTTACCTGTAAGCCAGCACCAGTAACCACACTGTCTTTACTGGAAAAGCACCATCCACAGGCATGCTGCAAAGGGATGCCGCGATAGTTCGTTCGGTATTGATAGCGCGTAATGAGCTTGGGATTTGTGACTAACAAATCGGCGTCCATGATGTAGGAACCACCAAGCAGGTTTTTTACAGTTGCAAGGCTCAAGATATTGCCACCGGCAGCATAGTGTGGATTTTCCACGAAACGAACGAAGGGAAAGTCGCGACGTAGCTGATCAAACTGGGAGCCTAAATGACCTCGAACAATAACAACATCGGTAATGCCAGCATCGGCAAGCAAACTAAGGGTGCGCGCAATAAGGGGAGTTCCTTTAACGTGTATGAGCGGTTTAGGAGTTGTTGACGTGATAGGAAGCATGCGCTCTCCCGTGCCGGCAGCAAGGATGACGGCACGCTTCACGCGATAGGGTTCAAGTGCCGCTAGGCCAGCAGACGTAATGCTTGCGTTATGTAAGTTGCCATGTAAAAACCCGCATGCTATGAGGCGCGCTGCTGTCTGCGTTAAGGCAGCGGGTTCTATCAAGGATGCTTCGGGAGGTAGGTTGGAAAGAAGGCGAGGTGATGGTGTGTGAGAGGTATCTGTGCGCTTGTTGAGTTCTGTGCTAGAAAGGATCACAAATTCTTCGAACGAGAGTGTCGCATCGGTGTGACCCATACTCTGCTGCCCTTCGTCGTTGTATCAGTTCGTTCATAGATAGTTTCCACAAGCATACTTCTACACGCCTGAGAGATTGTATAAATTTATGTAAGCTAAAGAAAGCCTAAGCTTATGTTCAGAAGTTTGTTTAATTTCGGGAATAATATCAGATGTCAGGTGATGCACTCATGACATTACGTGATTACCTTCGAGACAGGCTACCTTCGTCAAAACGTCAGGTGCGAGAATCAACTGATATGAATGCTGTCATGCATCAAGAGTTGCTTGCCGAACTTGCAACGCTGTCTCATCGCATTACCTCAGTTGAAGCTCGTTTTGAAGCTTGCCTTGAAGATCGCTTTAACAGATTAAGTAGTGATGTAAGCGAACAGATTGGCCATTCTGAGCAATTGTTGTGGCTCTTATTATCTACTGAGAAGGAAAGCCATTTTGAGGTGCGTAAGCGTTTCTTTGCATCGCTACCGCCTGCGTCAGGCTTGTTGCGCCTTTTACAGCTTGGAACTGCTCAGCTGCTTCACGATTTCGATGCTTTGTGTCAAAGTAAGCAGCTAAGCTATTGGTGTCTGTCGGGTACTTTATTGGGTGCGTGGCGACACCAAGGTTTTATTCCGTGGGACGATGATATTGATGTTGGTATGTCACGCGATGATTTTGAACGGCTTGTTGCCTGTATTCGCGAGACCCCGTATGAAGTGGTTGAAAGCTTTGATCCGCTCTCACTATGTCGGCAGGTGCGCTTTCGCTATGCCGATGTCAACAGCCCGTGCTTTATTGATATCTTTCTCCATGATTGGTCGCCGTTGCAACCGCAAGAAGCCTATGCGGTCCGCTGTCAGGCGCGCGATAAAGTTGTGTCTCGTCTGAGCGGCGAGGATAAGGTCTTAAGCGATGAGCTACAACGTTTGCGTGAGGTATGGGATCCATTGAACATTTATCATGATGGCAAAGCGATGTTGCGCATCTTGGATGATGTGGTTCGGCAAGCACGTGCTAGCGGCGATATTGTAGATGTTGAAGCAGCTGTTTCGTGCGTATGGTCGTTGGATAATTTGGGGGGTCGTTTTGAATCTCCAGCTGTTTTTACACGTGAGCAGATTGTACCCTGTGTATCCTGTATGTTTGAAGGAATAAACATTTGTATTCCTGCTGATGCTGAGACTGTATTGCACCGTACCTTTGGAGATTTTTATCAGTTACCAGGCGATATGACTCGTCATGGATGGCATATTGATCCTGGTTTTTTGGCGCAGCGTGAAGTTTTAGAGGCAGTGCGTCGCAGTTTGCAGCCAAACCGGTGTGAAGAGTTTGATGCGGTACTCTTTCGCCTTGGG
>CAZXOF010000029.1:0-14696 GCA_964642255.1 uncultured Eggerthellaceae bacterium
TTTTGCTGCACGAAGCAAAAAGTCCTGATTGTTATCAGTTTGTTTCAATGACTTGATAAGCATATCCATAGCGCGCTCAACATTATTCATATTAGCAAGCAAACGACGAACTGCCCATATAAGCGGTGCTTCTGAAGCATCAAGTAGCAGCTCTTCTTTACGCGTACCGCTTGCTACCGGATCAATTGCCGGGAAGATACGACGATCAGCCAAGTTGCGATCAAGGCGCAGTTCCATATTACCGGTACCTTTGAACTCTTCAAAGATAACCTCATCCATTTTCGAACCAGTATCAATCAAGGCCGAAGCAAGAATAGTAAGGCTTCCGCCATTTTCTATATTGCGCGCCGCCCCCAAAAAGCGCTTTGGTGGATACAATGCTGTAGAGTCAACACCACCTGACAGAATACGACCACTCGCCGGTTGTGCAAGGTTGTAAGCTCGTGCAAGACGGGTAATTGAATCAAGCAGAATCACAACATCAGCACCCGTCTCAACTAGACGTTTTGCTCGCTCTATAACTAATTCGGCTACTGCAATATGGTTTTCGCACGGCATATCAAAGGTGGAAGAAATAACCTCACCTTTCACCGAGCGCTCCATGTCAGTCACCTCTTCGGGTCGCTCATCGATAAGTAGACACATAAGGTGAACCTCGGGATTATTTGCCGTAATAGATGCGGCAATATCTTTAAGAATAGTGGTTTTTCCTGCCTTTGGTGGCGATACAATAAGGCCACGCTGACCCTTGCCAATAGGTGCCGTAAGGTCAATAACGCGCGCGGTGTAAGTGCTATGGCCATGTTCCATTACCAGTCGCTCATTGGGATATACCGGCGTTAGGTCGGCAAACTTTACACGACGCGTGGCAATTTCGGAACTGACACCATTAACCGAGATGATCTTTTGAATGGCTGCGCACTTCTCATTCTCGCGCGCTGGGCGCGTTTGCCCAACAATCATATCGCCCTTACGCAGGCCATTGCGACGAATCATCGATAGCCCAACGTAGCAGTCTGTCTCACTTGGTAGATATCCTTGCGTACGCAGAAAACCATAGCCATCAGATAAGATATCAAGTACGCCTGATACTTCAATAAAGCCTTCGGCCTTCGCCGTATGAGAAAAGATCGCTTCCACCAACTCAGCTTTTTTCAACCCTACAAAAGAAATGCCAAGCTCTTCTGCTTTTTCTCGCAACTCAGCAACTTTAAGCTTGCTAAGATCTTCTCGCGTAACACTTACCGTACAATCACGGTTATGTTGATTTGTAGTATACGGACGGCGTTGTTGACGACGAAAATTATTACTGGCTTGTTGTTTACCATTTTGATACCCATTTTGCTGGCCACTTTGATGGGAATGCAACTTGCCTGCATTTTGACGCACATTTGAACGATCGCGTTGCTGAGTACGACGAGGATGGTGTTGGCGTAATTTCGAGCGTTCCCTAGATTGTGCCGTTTGTCCGTCACGTTCAGAATTACTGTCAGCATTATGTCGTGCACTAGATTCGCTTACAGCAGCATCATTTAGATCAAACAGAGGATGCATCTCTACTGTTTCTGCTGCGCGAGATGGTATCTTTGCGTTCTCAATTTTTGCAGCTGTCTCTTCTTGTGCTGTGTTTTTCGGCGGACGACCTCGCCGACGTTTAAGAGGACTTACCTCTTCCCCACTTGACAAATCTAAGGCCTCTTGTGAAAAAGTAGATGGACTCATTTCCGAAGATGAAGAGGTCTCTAGTGCTGAGGCTAAACGATTGCGGCGTGGGCGACGCGCTATAGTCGTAGTACTACTCGACGGAACAACAGAATCCCTCTTATCGTTCACAATGAGCCCTGCAGCCGATGTTGTACTCGCAAAGTGAAAATTACTTTCCTCTGTCTGCTCTTCTTGTTCGGGCATCATGCTTGGCCAACTTTCTCCCAGTCTTTCAGAAAGGCATCAATTCCGCGATCAGTAAGCGGATGTTCGACGCACTTTTGCAGCGTTGCGAACGGTACCGTTACAATGTCGACACCCATAAGTGCCGCTTGCGTAACATGATGTGCACTGCGAACGGAAGCGGCAATAAGCTCGACTTCTTCGCCACCTATCGTACTATCGGTAAAGTCATAGTTGCTTAAGGCATCAACAACACAAGAAAGCTGTTCAAGACCATCGTCGGAAATATCATCAAAACGCCCCACAAAAGGACTGATATAGCGTGCTCCGGCTCGAGCTGCCATGATGGCCTGCGGTACCGAAAAACACAGGGTCATATTCACCCGAATGCCTTCATGAGCAAGTACGCGCGTTGCAGCAAGTCCTTCAATCATAGTAGGTATCTTCACCACAACATTCGGCGCAATTGAAGCTAACTCCCGACCATCACGAATGATTTCATTGCATGTCATTGAAACGCTCTCAGCCGAAACAGGGCCATCCACCATGTCACAGATACGCTTAATATGTGCTGGGAAATCACTCAGGGTGCCGCCGACGCGCGCATATAACGTCGGATTCGTTGTTACACCTGCAAGAATTCCCCAAGATGCCGCTTCCTCTATTTCAGAAAGATCGGCTGTATCAAGAAAAAATTTCACGAACCCTCCTCAGTACAATACTGTGTTGCGCAGCTCTGCGCAACACACAAGACACATACAAACATTCCTGTGATTTATCTGTCCAAGCTATCTCTGCGCTCTACCACAATGCAGTCGCATTGCGCGTTCCTTATTACGTACCACCAACTAGGCAGACGCATAGATAGCACTACACACTGATAGTATGGATAGGAATAAGCTCGCAATAAACAATCATCGCTTCCAAGAACTGGGAGATTACTGACCAAAACGATCGTCACAGCACATACGGCGCTTGACGTTTGATATAGCTGCGATTGTAGCTGAAGCATGCAGGTAATTCAAGGAAGACAGAGGTCAGCAAAAGAATTTTTTTGCATTCTTGAAAGCCTTCAATTTGTTGAAAGACATCCTGTGACTTCTAACCTTACAAACTCGCTTGTTCATTTGCATATGCTAGGCCTGGTAGAGACATCAGTACCCCAATAGACTTTATGGTAAAGCCAAGGTGTGCTTGTGTCCAACGGCGGCAAAAATCAAAAGCCTTGTAGTGTGCGTCACGGGGAAATCCAAAGCTAACTATCTGTGCGAAGGAAGAGTACAACAAAACGTCAAACCATCCAATCAAACCTGCGGCAAGCGCTTCTGTCTCTCGAGATGCCGCACAATCCAGACATAACACACCTCCTTCCTTAAAGGAAAAGTAGGTGCGTTTGTCTATACCGTTTTGCGGCATGAGGTTACGCTCGCATAACACACAGCGCATAAACTCCGGCTTCACACCAACAAAGGCAAAAACTTTTAACATATGAGCGAAAGTAAGCGCATAAGCACTCTCCCGATTAGCCTCATCAAGAGCATTAAGTGCAGCGATAGTCACCGCAAAAAGAGCAGGAAGCTCAAGAGCAACCTGGGTTATGCGGCTCAGCATTTCCATTATGCAATTCGCAAGCATCATACGATCGAAATCGGCACGAATGGCGTTGTGACCAGCAATTATACGAACCTCTTTTACAATATCAAGCGAACGACCGCGCACACACAGTACCTTGCACACAGAACACACTTCAAGACGAGATGCAAATGAGCTTGTTGGCTTGCGCGCCCCTCTTGCAACAGCACGAATTTGCGATCCGTCTTCACTTAAAAGCGTAACAATAAGATCACTTTCGCCCAGCTTGGTTTTGCGTAGCACAATTGCATGCACTGTATAGCTTTCTTTTGCCATAAATTACAACATCCATCTCACAATATATCTATATATCTATGAGGTTTTTGAGAAAGAAGGACTTGAAGCAGATGAGATAATTTCGTTATCGTCATCATAAACTATCGTACCGTCAACAGTCACCTGAGTGCCACTGGCGTTTATCCCGGTGAAACGATAGTACACCGTATTGCTTCCACGGTAGGCAACATTTTCAAGTGTCACAACTGTGTAAGCCGTACCCCCTATTGTTAAATTTGCACCTCGATAAATAATCCCGTACGTCACCTCAAAAAGCTCTAAGGCTCGCGACTTGGCTATATATATAGTGATAGTTGATCCCGAATCGAGTTGACTCTCTGCAGTCGGATCGCTTGATATAACGGTTCCCGACTCATAGTTTTCATTGTATGTATTTATCACATTGACAACATAGCCTTCTGCTTCAAGCAGTTCTGTAGCTTCATCTTGTGTAAGACCAGCCACATCAGGCACATAATATGGCTCTGCAACAGTAAGCGTGATGGCTGTTGAAGCATTCGCCTTTGTGTTCGGTTCAGGACTAATGGCAAGCACTGTACCTGCCTCTTCGTTTGATTTTTCAGTCACAACCTCAATACGCGTATACCCCGCCTCTGAAAGCGCTGTCTGTGCATCGGTTTGAGACATACCAAGCACTTCAGGAATAGTACGTGCAACCGACACATGAATGACAACCTCAGCACCTTCTTCTGCATAGCTGCCCGATACCGGATCACTAAGTAAAACAAGTCCCTCTGTCTCATCAGAGACTACTTCGGTTGCGCGAACAGTAAAACCAAGATTTTCAAGTGTGTAAGTAGCATCGGCTCGGGTCATACCAAGAACATCCGGTACTGTCTCACCACTCAGCAGTGCAAGCTTACCATCCCAAAGCCCAAGCGAATAGGTAGTGGCAGCTGTAGCACACCCTGCAACCGCAATAAGCGCCACAATAATGAGAAAGATACGCGCAGGACGATGCTTTTTTGGAGGGTTAGCATCTGGTGCACGATAACCAGATCTTGCTGGCATGGACGGATCGGCAACAAGCGGTAGTTCCATGGTACTACCATTCACACCCTGCAACTCACTGCCTACACCAAGCGCATCAAGACTCGAAGTATCTGTTTGCGTTGAAGTACTTGCGTTCGTAGGTACTTCACTTATATGCTGAGACGATGTGCTTCCTTCAGAATTATGTGACTTTTGTATTTCGATTATGGGCAGTGCAACGGACGGGCGGTTCGAGAATTGCCTTGTATCACTATCAGCGGTTGATGACTGGGGAGTAACTGTTGTTTGAGCTGTATTGTTTAAGTGCTCCTGCGCTGTCGGTGATGCTTGTTTCGACGCGGCATCATTCTCTTTGTCGCGTGCTATTACAGCAATATCTGTTTGCTTTTTTGTATCTTCTGCATGAGAGCTTAGTGACGATAAAGGAGGTGTTGCATTTTCAGATTCGCTCTGCGCAATTAAGCCCGTAAGCGGAAAGCCACACTCGTTACAGTATTTCGATCCACGTCGATTGTTTGTTTGGCAATGTGGGCAGAACATATAAGCTCCTCGAGTCGTGTTCGTGCGTAATTGTAGACTAAGGAAAAGCTGATGTGGAGTATTGTGTTTTAGAGCTTGCGACGCACGCTTAACTAGTTGTATTCGCGCACGATGTCGTAGGTATCACGCGCAATCATGTATTCCTCATTGGTAGGAATGACCAAAATGCGCACCTGCGAATCATCAGAAGATATTTCTCGCTCCGTTCCGTGACCGGCATGGTTTCGTCTCTCATCAAGCTTCATGCCAAGCGGTTCTAGGCCTTCAAAGATCATGTGTCGCATATATTCGCTGTTTTCTCCTACACCGGCACTAAGCACAATAACATCAATGCCGCCCATGACTGCACTATAGCTACCAAGGTGTTTTTTTACTGAGCTCACATACATGTCAAGAGCAAGTTGAGCTTGCGCATTACCATTCTCGGCAGCCTCTTGCACCATGCGTAGGTCATTTGAAATACCAGAAACACCAAGCAAACCCGAGCGCTTGTTCATCAAATCATTTGCTTCGTGTGCCGTCATGCCTACGCGATCAATAAGAAAAGTTACTATGGCAGGATCAATTGCTCCACATCGCGTACCCATCATAAGGCCATCTAAGGGAGTAAGACCCATTGAGGTATCAACCGCAACACCACCGTCAATAGCAGTTACCGAACAGCCATTCCCCAAATGACACGTAACCATCTTAAGCCTATCAATTGGTTGGTTTACAAACGCCGCAGCACGCTCGGCAAGATAGCGATGAGACGTGCCATGCGCCCCATATTTGCGAATATCATGCTTCTCATACAATTCGTAGGGCAGTGGATAGATATAAGCTTTCGGTGGCAGCGTTGCGAAGAACGAGGTATCAAAAACCGCAACCATTGGCGTATACGGCATCAGCTTCTGACATGCAAATATACCTTCAAGTGCCGCTTTATTATGAAGTGGTGCAAGCTCGGCAAGTTCATCTATTTTGCTAATGACATTTTCATCAACAAGAACAGAGCACTTAAAGTATTTGCCTCCCTGCACAACACGATGCCCGATAGCTTTAATATCCCCAAGGCTGTCAATAGCCTTATCTTCACCTGTCAGCAAAGATTCAATGACAAGTTTCATTGCCGCAGTATGGTTAGGTATGGCAACTTTGTTTATGCGCTCGTATTCTCTAAGGCCATACTTGTGGAAGGAACCCTCAAAACCTACCCTCTCACAAATCCCTTTAGCCAGAAGAGTATGACTTTCGACGTGTAACAGTTGGTACTTCAATGATGAAGAACCAGCGTTAATAACCAGTACGTTCATGACATGCCCTCCTTATTCGCAAAGACGCTCGCTTCTCTCTGAAATCTGCGAGAGTGATGCTTGTAAGTAGTGATGTTACTCTTCTGGCGTCTCTTCTTCAGGAAGCAAGGGATTACCGGAATTCATGCGGGCTCCACCCAAAACATGTACATGCACATGATCAACAGACTGACGTCCATCAGGTCCTGCATTGACAATCACGCGGAACCCTGTTTCATCCACTCCCTCGATTTGCGCCACCTTTCTCACGGCGCCAAAAAGCCAGCCGAGTTCTTCTTCGGGAATCTCGTCAGCTATGCTGTCATAGTGATTCTTTGTCACAATAACAGTATGCACAAGCATCTGTGGATTGATATCTTCAAAAGCAAGAACATGGCGATCCTCATAGACCCTTGTCGAAGGAAGCTCGCCCGCAACAATCTTACAGAACAGACAATCTTCTTTGCTCACTTGAAACATCCTCTTTTCTCAATACTAAAAGACGTTTGTTTATCTATCGTGCATAAACGCTCTATGAAAGTGCCATGTCAGTAGCAGTATCATCGGATGCTTGTTCAAGCTGACCCATTAGTACGTCAACCTTTTGCTGCGCCTCGTCGAGACGCTTTTGTAGCGAGGCAAGCAGTGTCACTCCCCGCTCATAACGATTGAGACTTTCTTCAAGTTCGAGCGTATTACTCTCAAGCGCTGCAACAATAGTATCAAGTTCAGACATTGCCTCGCGAAATGTCAAGTCTTTAATAGCTCGATTGACATTCACGTCAGTCATTCCACTTCCTTCCATGCGGTCAACTCAATATGTGATGCCTGTGTACTCTCGACGCGACAAAACACGCAGCCATCTCCTACTGCAACATCAAGACGATCTCCTGATGCAAGCTCAGCGATGCTGTGTACGAGCGCACCGTCCTCACTTCGTGCAATTGCATAACCTCGCGCAAGCACAGCAAGAGGTGAAAGATCATGCAAGCGAGAAGCCATTAAACTGAGCTTTGTTGTATGATATTCACATAATATTGCACCGATACGCTGAAGCGCACTGGATACATGCTTACACTCGGATTGTTTTTGATAAACAAGCAAGTGTACCGTAGCACAAAATCGCGATTTAAGACTAGCAAGCTGCATAAGATCATGATCAATGCTACTCGGTATAGCACGAGCAAGTCGCATTGCCGCAAAATCGAGTGCCTGAGCTTCATTTGAGAACAGGGCTTCAGGGTTTGCCATTACGGGACGCTCAGCAATATGTCGAAGGCGCGCAGCTGCTTGCTCAAGAACACGCAAGGCCGCATGCGTAAGTGCTGAACCCTGCATCACCAAGCGCGCATCAAGTGAATCGCGCGCTGGACTGACAGCTTCTGCAGCAGCTGTTGGTGTTGAAGCCCGCAGGTCAGATACCATGTCTGCAATAGTAGTATCGGGTTCATGTCCAATACCCGTCACAATTGGTACGGGCGCACACGCAATAGTACGGGCAAGCAATTCATCATTAAATGGCATTAAATCTTCAAAAGAGCCACCACCACGTACCACAAGTACAACTTCAGCTTGAGCAGCACATACACAGGACAATCCCTGAATGATATTTGCCGGTGCAGAAGCCCCTTCAACAGGAACGCCTGCAAGCAGCACTCGAGCAAGGGGAAAGCGCCGCCGCAGTGTCCGCAAGACATCATGAATAGCAGCACCACGTGGCGAAGTCACCACACCAATGGTTTGTGGATAGAGAGGAAGAGGGCGTTTTCTCGATGCATCCATAAGGCCTTCGGCCTGTAGTCGCCGTACCCGTTCAGCAACTTGCATGCGTAGCACACCCTCGCCCGATAAAGAAAGCGATAAAACTTCAAAGCTCATACGCCCTTTGGGTGCCCATATGGTAAAACGACCAGTTAGTTCCACAAGTGAACCAACACGCACGTCGACATCAGCAGCACGAAAGCGATTTACCCACATCATGCAAGGAAGGCTAGCGGCTTCATCCTTGATGGTGAAATAAACCGCCTTATACCCGGGTTTGTTTGAAATCTCGGAAACTTCGCCTACAACACGTACATATATACCACTAAGAGCATCTTGTGCCACAGCGATAACTCCTGATACCGATAAGGCATCAGGAGTCGCTACGCATGCTTTACTACTATGGTGGTCTACCTGAGAGTTCATCTGCGCGTCTGTGAAATGATCCAAAGAAGTTGCAAAATCGAAGTAAGAGCGGCAGCGACATAGGTAAGCGCGCAAGCTCGAAGTACCTTACCTGTACTTTTGATTTCCACTGCGGGAGCACCTTGATTTGTGATGTAGACCATAGCACGACGTGAAGCATCGAATTCAACCGGCAAGGTTACTATCTGAAACAAGACAACAAGCGCATATACAATAATGGCAAGCCACATGAGCGAAAACATTTGCAAGAAGATGCCAATGATTAACAAAAAAATCCAAGCATTTGACGCCACACCAACTACAGGTGCAATAGCCGAGCGCGCCTTCATTGGCGCATAGCTCTCAGCAAACTGACACGCATGCCCTGCTTCGTGACAGGCAGTTGCAATAGCGGTCACCGTGCTTCCTTCGTAGGAGCTCGGATCAAGAGTAATTGAATTCGTACGTGGATCGAAATGATTCTCACCAGAAGTACCACGATGAATTTCCACACCCGATACGCCATGAGCACGAAGCATCGCTTGTGCAATTTGCGCACCTGTCATACCGGCAGCACTTCCAACCTGACTATATTTTTTCAGCTGGTGATTCACATTTGCTGTAACACCAAGACCAATCACCAGGGTCACACCAACAAGCATCCAGTAGCTCATATTTGCCATCCCTTCTTTTTCCCTGTCAATAACGGCGCTTGTACAAATACCTATCTACATGTCAATGTCACACAAGTAAGCACATGCGTGCTGTATGCAGTTATATATCAGTTTCGACAGATACATTATCACAGCGCTCAACAAGCACCTCACCAGCAGCCAGACGCAAGGAGATGCGCCCATCAAGCAGCTCGATTAACTCGTCACCAACAATCTTTCGTCTCCATCCTCTCATAACGGCAAGATCATCAAGATGGCCACGTGCAAGTTTTGCAAGATCGTCATGGGAAGCAAGTGTTGGCATAGCTATCTCGGCCTCTCGTGCACGCAAACGAACTAGTGCATTCATCAGATCAATTTGCGCATCAACATTTGGTTCATTCTTGCTTCCATGATCAAGTTCTGGCCACGTGTGCTCCGGCGCATTAAGTCCCTGTGCAATCAAGCGAACAACATCACGTGCCTCTCCCGTTGATAAACGTTCACGCACACCACGAATTGCAAAGAGCTCATTGAGACTACGCGCCCCACGCCGACATGCCTCAACAATTTGTTCATCAGTTAACACCCGCTTGCGTGGAATGTTTTTCGTTTGTGCACACTTTTCTCGCCATGCAGCCACCTCGCGTGCCGCCGATAATTGACGGCGATTCAACTGGGTACCACGTTTGAGGCGTCGATATCGCATATACGCATCATCGGCGTAGCGCGAAGGATCAACCAAATCGGCAAGATCTGCATCAAGCCAGTGCAAACGGCCTTTTGCACGCAACTCAGCAAGCATCTTCCGATAAATAATAGGCAGGTAAATGACATCATTTTTTGCATAATCAAGCTGAGAATCAGATAAAGGACGCTGCGACCAATCGCTTAGAGAATCGCCTTTTTTGAGTGAAACCTCGCAAAAGGTTGTCACAAGTGACGCATAGGCAATTTGTTTGACATGCCCGAGCAAGGCAGCAGCAAGCTGTGTGTCAAATAAAGGCTGCGGCATCACACCTACTTCACGCCACAGTATTTCTATATCTTGCGAGGCTGAATGAAAAAGCTTCATTATGCGTTTATCTTCAAAGAGCGCAGCAAGTGGGGAGAGGTCAGCTACCGCAAATGGATCAATAATACCTACCTCATCATCTGTAGCAAGCTGCAATAAACACAATGTTGGATAATAGGTTTTTTCACGCAGAAACTCAGTATCAACAGCAAGAACAGAGCTTGTAGTAGCGCGCGCTAAAAATGCCTCAAAGTTTGACTGATCAGCTATATACACACGACTCCTTTGGATTGCGTTTTATGAAGTTTAAGGTAGTATGCACACATCATAGCGCAAGGAGGATATCCCGGTGAAACTACTCGTGGTGAATAATCTTGCTTCCGGACCAGCAGACGGTGCTGTCTATGATTTTGCCCGAGCCTTTACACAAGATGGTGATGAACTCCTTATACGCACAACCGACGGTACCACCGATATATGCTCTCTTCTTGCCGATGCCAGTGATTTTGATCTCGTTGTAGCAAGTGGTGGCGATGGTACGATATCAACAGTGTGTCACGCACTCGCAAACACCAACATTCCCGTACTACCCTACCCTGCTGGTACGGCAAATCTTCTTGCGCTCAACTTAGAATCTCCCACCGAATCGCATGCACTTGCCAAGCTTGCTCGCTCACCTCAAACACTTGATTTCGACCTTGGCGAAATCATAGCGCAAAATACACGCTATGGCTTTGCTTTTATGGCTGGTGCTGGTTATGACGCAACCATTATGAATGATGCTCAAGCGTCAAAACATGTACTTGGGATCTTTGCCTATTTTTCAGCAGCCCTCAACAACCCACTGCCACAGCGCTCGGATATCGTTATTGAAACTGATACGACAACAAAAACTGTTCGAGGGATAGGGGTACTTGTTGTCAATTTTTCGAAGTTGCAGCTTGATATCCCCATTACACATAACAATAGCCCGCGTGATGGCCTGCTTGACATAGTGATACTCAAAACTGAAAATGCCTTTGGCCTTATTCCTGCACTTGGAGCTGCTTTTTTAGATCGCGAGGGCGACTTTCCTAATCGTACCGATGCACTTGAGATCTTTCAGGTACGCCATGCGCGTATTGATGCTAATCCACCCCTCAATATCCAATATGATGGAGAAATTATCAATGCAACAACACCTTTCTGCGTCCGTGTACTACCAAGGGCAACACGCTTGGTAATCTCAGAAGAGGGTTATACCCGCTTTTCGAGCGAAGCCAACCTCGCAACGTCATCGATAGGTGAAACACAAAGAAAGCCGTTTCTCTCCTCTAGCGATAAAAAACACACTTCGCCACAACAAAGATAGACACGAAATGTAGCATAGATACAGGATGTAACCCCAATTGTTATTTATCTCTTTAATCCTTATTTGTGCACGCAACTTCAGACGAGCTATCTATATCGAGGGTCATTCGCAGGTTGCACAACTGTGCTTCACAACGCTTCTATATTGATGACACATCACTACAGCTTGCGTACGCTTTCTGGATCAAGCCCTTCAATAAGTGTCACCATATACACAGCATTCCCCACAATAAGTGGCTGACACTCAATTTCTTGTGGCGAGCTATACTCTTGCGACGTGGGTAGTTCAGCTACGTTTGTGTCGCCTTGCGTTTTGAAATGTGAGGCGCATACACCCTCCAGCTGCTCAGCAAGTACGTGCGTTGCACATTCAAGGCGAGTTTTCGCATCATGCATCATGCATGCGGTGCGCCATGCGGCGTAATGTGCCCTATAGCGCATTTGCACCAATTCAAGCACGATACAAAATACCATGGCGAAATACACCATAAGTTTATCAATTGACATGTGAAGTATCTCGATATCGGTATGAAATCCTGTTGCATCAATGACCAGTAAACAACCAATTGCCACAATAAAGACAAGGGCAAGCATTTTAATTTCAGGATGTGTATTGATAAAGTTTGAAATTGCGTCGATGAATATCATCATGACAAGTACTGCAAACATTACTGCTAAGACCATGACAATCAAATAATCAGCCATCCCCACCGCCGTGATAACTGAATCAATAGAAAACACCACATCCATAACCATAATAGTAGCTATTGCCTGCGGCAAGCTTAAGGTATGCAAGATACGATGTTCTTCACTCTGTTCGGCCTTTACTTCAGTCAAAGAAAGCATGCTACGAAGTTCGGAGATGCCTTTATAAATGAGATAGGCACCGCCAGCGAGCAAGATAAGATCACGTACGGAAAAGCCATGGGTGTACGATCCAAGTTCAACAGTGAAAAACGGATCGGTCATATGCACGAGAAAAGAGGCAAGGGACAAAAAGACAATACGCATCACAAGCGCAGCACCTAAGCCAAGCTTTCGCCCAAGATGCTGTTTTTCTTGAGGAAGCCGATCTGTGGTGAGCGATATAAATACCAAATTATCAACGCCGAGTACTACCTCAAGAAACATAAGACTAATCAGCGTTATCCATGTATCTGTTGTTGCAAAAATAGAAAAATCAAACACAGCGCCCATCCTCTCGCCCACACCTTCATACGGCTTATGTCACTTTATGAGTAACACACTTTTTCAGCAGCGCCTTGGGCACTAAAAAAGACCCGCGACGCGTTACGCGCGCCATGAGTCTCGTTAATTAAGGCGCACCAGACCGAAGGTTGGTCAGGATGTTGGCGCGCCGCATATCGCTATGCCAACTACTCCCCCACTAGACAGCTTGAAATGCTAGCACGGGGTGTCACAATGCGCAATGTTATACTTGCCTCTATTCCTATAAGTGCCGAACATACATACGACGAGCAAAGGAACATCGTGGCAGAAGAACAACCGACGCGAGCGAAAGGTCGCTCTGGCGTATATTACCTTGACGGATCAGTTCTTCTTGAGCCTCAAAAGCCTACTAGGACAGATTGGAAATTCATTTCTATCTTTGTGCTTATTGCTATCATAATTAGTGTGTTTTTTCTGTCATGGCTTTATAACGATGTAATCAATGCCGCCGCACAAGAGCAAGCCTACCTCGAAGAACTTTTGTCTCAAGACGAAAATCTTAATTTACCGGATCTGACCTCATTACTAAGCCTTGACGATGCTGCAATTGAACAGCTTCTTGTCGATCAAGGTTATGAAACCTACATAATCTCATCATCAATGATTGATGATGAAGATTCAATTGACATCGTTAAATTACCTGATGGGATGACGAGCGATGAAGGCGCAAGTCTGTATGCGACTGGCATTTCCAATTTGTCGCTCACGAGCGCAGTTAACCTCTTGTATGGCTCGTGGCGACTTGATATCACTCGCTCTAGCTCGACTACTGTACGTGTACGCTATGCCGACTTTTCAAGTGACTCACTTGAAACAGCCTTAGCATCAGCTATGAGCTCCCAAGGATTTGCAGAAAGTTCGATTTCCAGTTCAGGCACCGACAGTGCAGGAAACCTCTACCGCGAAGGAACGCTCACTACTGATGTGGGAACGTTGACGTGGCGCGTCTCGGCCATTAGTTTATCAAGCGTCTATAACATTGATGGCCTACCATCAACTTCCTATTACGTTGGCATTCGTATAACGCTATAGCCTTTGTTGTAGAGCAACTACAAAACGACGTATAAGGGGCACAAGCAATAGACTTCAAAAACTAAGACTGTCAATGTTTGGTTCATACTTGTTCCTCTGCCTCCCACATAGCTCTTTGAGATAATGCATGGCTATCTATGAAAGAATAGGTGTTCTTTATCGCAGTAGGGCTACACTCTGTGCACGACAACTATTCAAAGGCGGCAAAATAGTGCCACCTCTGTTGTTTGTCTTGCTTGCGATTTTAAGCCTTTAGACATATCGCAATAGCGTTCTTATGTTGGCAGGCTTTGCACTCCTTTTAGCACTCTGTCATGCTGATACAGATACTTCAGAACAAACACTTGTCCAACACACACCCTCTAAGCGTCCGCCTTCAGCTCCAAACAGTATTTGTGTGTGCTCTTGTAGTTGTAAGTGTCTGTATAGGTATCTCACGGATTTCATTCTATGAACTGTCTTAAAGATAGCTTAGCTTGCTGGGTAGCTCTTGATGCTTAAGACAATGATGTAGGTATCTTATCTTTGAAGGTATTTACCTTGGATGCTGGCTCTCGAGCTGAATTTCTCTATGGTCTGCCCTGCTACTACGATGTACGGGCAAAGCTTTATCTTTACGCTGTAAAC
>CAZXOF010000030.1:0-14519 GCA_964642255.1 uncultured Eggerthellaceae bacterium
ATGAGCAACTACATCCTCAGCCGTCACGCATATTTCAGTTAATGCACAAGCAGCAGCTTGTCCAGCACGCGCATGAAGGAGTGCCCCCATATAAGCCGCGTCAAAGGCCGATACACCTTGTGCTAGCAGTGCCCCTATCATACCGGCAAGCACATCGCCTGTACCCGCCTTAGCAAGTGCGGGCGTCCCCTGATCCATACAAGTAAGCTCATCCCCATCAGATACCCAAGTAACCTGCCCCTTTACCACAGCAATAACCCCGTATGCACAAGCAAGCGACCATGCAAGATAGGCTGCATCATGACTTGGTAAGCCAAAAGGAGCCGCAAGACGCACCGCCTCTCCTAGATGGGGCGTTATGAGTGTTGCATAACCCTGCACGAAGCGCTCTTGCACAATTGCGCGCACTTCATGCGATGTAAGCGCGGCAAGTGCTCCTCCATCAAGTACTACCGCAGACGCCAAACCCAATACCGAGCGCGTCACATCAATAGTGGAAGGATCGGTACTATCGAAGCCCGAACCAAGCACATAGGCACGTGGCCGATCAGAGGTAGAAGGTTCATCTGCTATCGTATCCCATAATGCGCGATCACGAACTACCAGCGATGGACTTGCTGCACGAACCAAATCAATAACTGCTGCATCTGTTTCCACACGAGTATAGCCTGCACCCATGCGCTGTCCCGCTGTTGCGGCAAGCACAGCGGCGCCCGGATACTGCTGCGAACCTACAACCGCCACTAATAGGCCACGTGAATATTTGTGAGCATCAGCAGCGGGATACGGGAGCAAGGTTGCCACATCAGTATCAGAGTAATTTTTGATTATGACACCTTGAGGAATGCGTGCTTTTGAAAAGAGGGGTGTCATCGAGAACCCTATTCCTTGAACTCTCTGCCGCTGAGCTTGCACTCAATTATCTCATCTTCAGTACCTGCTTGTAATGTTTCATCATGAGATGCGCACCTATCTTGAGCGCATCGGTCTTGAGAAGCAACTGTCCCTGACATAGGTGCATCATCAAGCATGCTACGAAGCTCCTTGAAACGCTTGGTAAGATCAGCCATGGGATCGCGTTGCTCTTGAGCTACGCGTGCAGAATCCTCGGTAAGAGCCATTGCGCATGCAACAGCCTCAGTATGGGTATATGACAACGAAATCGGTAGCTCACGCACACCCTTATTGCGTGCAATAGCCTTTGCCGCACCGTACAATACTGCATACGGCCTTCCCTTTGTGGTGCGTCGCACTTCTACATCGCAAGGACGAATACCTTGCGTAAACCCGGTTCCAAGTGCCTTGAGCACCGCTTCTTTTGCGGCAAATCGCGTTGCATAGTGAATCTCTGGGGCAGGCTTTGCCTCGCAATAAGCGCGCTCTTCGTCAGAGAATACGCGCTGCGCAAAGCTTGGTGTACGCGCAAGAACGGTTTTCATACGCTCAATCTCAACAATATCGACGCCTAATCCCACCTGCTCGGTGCGAGACGAGCCGACAACGCTTTGCTCCATGCAAGCCCCTTCGTGAGCGCTCGTACATCTGGTGCATTATTCGCTGTGATCGCTCCTTACAAGAATACGACTTACCAAACACATAGGCAAACACAGCCGAGCGCAGCCAAGCTTATGTAGGCGAAGTATGTGGCTTAAAAAGGCATGGTCGGAAACGAATACCGCGAAACAACAACTCCGCACAACGGTAGCTGCACTATCAATACAGCAAAATGGCGGAGAGCTGGGGATTCGAACCCCAGATACGCTTGTGGCGTATACTCGCTTAGCAGGCGAGCACCTTCAGCCTCTCGGTCAGCTCTCCGTCCAATCAGACAATGCGGTATCTTACCGCGAGCATTTCAAACTTGCAAGAAGCGCACGGTATATATCACGTTCTACTCAGGATTAACTACCGCGACTCAATTGAGTTCGTATCGTATATACATAGCTCCGCAATAGCTGCTGGAATAAGTGCACTTTTATCCTTCAACTGCTTGAATGCGTAAATCTCCTGCTAACACCCAGTATTCTTTAGACATACAGACTACAAAACGTACGCCTTACGGAAAATACACATGCTAATAGTCAGCGACAGCTGGAGAGTTCATCCATGCGCGATAAAAGTCCTCATACGCACCAGCACATATTGCTTCACGAGCGCGTCGCATCAAATCAAGGAGGAAATAAATATTATGGATAGATAACAAGATGCCGCCAAGCATTTCCTTTTGTTTCACTAAGTGTCGAATATACGCACGTGAAAACTCGCGGCACACAACACACGAGCACTCTGGATCAAGCGGTTGGAAATCACGCGCATATTGAGCATTTCGCATCTTCATGCGTCCCGCACTTGAAAACGCCGTACCCATTCGTGCGGTACGCGTTGGCAGTACGCAATCGAATAGATCAACACCTTCTCGTACCGCGCGCACCAATGTCGTTGGGTTCCCAACACCCATCAAATAGCGCGGACGTGTTATGGGCAAAGCACGCGTAACCTCACCCAAAGTTTCAAACATCACATCATGCTCTTCACCAACTGAATACCCACCAATACCAAAGCCACCAAAGCGGCAATGTCCGTGCGCTGCGCTTTCCTCATCAGCTTCAAGCAGGCGCGCAATCGACTCAAGTCGCAAATCAAGCTCCATACCACCCTGTACAATACCAAAAAGTGTTTGATCTGGGCGTTCATGAGCCGCAAGACATCGCCTACCCCATGCAGCAGATAACAACACGGCACGTCTTACAAACGCGCGATCGGCAGGATAGGGTGTACATTGGTCGAGCTGCATAACAATGTCGGCACCAAGCTTCTGCTGAAGTTCCATATTGGTTTCAGGCGTCCAAAAAACACGCTCGCCATCATAGATAGAGCGAAACTCTAGGCCGTCATCATGAAGCTTCACCGTATCGGCAAGTGAAAATACCTGAAACCCGCCCGAATCGGTAAGAATAGGAGCATCCCAGCGCATGAAAGCATGCAAGCCACCCGCTTCAGCAATCAGATCGGCACCGGGACGTAAAGATAGATGATACGTATTAGCAAGCACAACCTGAGCACCAAGATCGTGCAATTGAATAGGCATAATGCCTTTAACCGTAGCATGCGTACCTACCGGCATAAAAGTTGGCGTCGCAATGGTACCGTGAGCTGTCTCAAACAGAGCAGCCCGCGCATGCCCGCTTTCTGCCTCAAGCAAAAAATCAAACAGTGCCATACGCTGCTTATGCCTATCTTATGCTCTACTACCAACAGCGGCACTAATTGGCGCTCTACCGATATTCGCTACTGCATTAAAAGCTTCATTGCGTGCCAAACGCTCGCTTTCTGTACGGGCTGCTTGGCGTGCCTTGCTTTGAGCCACCAGTGCTTCTGGACAAGCATTTTGTAAAAGCGCAGCTTCAGCATCCATGTACTCAATTAAATCATCCGTAACACCTTGAGCTGGGCGACTACATGGTGGTAGCGTTTCTGCCCATACAGCAAATTCATCTAAGGAGCCATGTTTCACGGTGGTAAGGTCATAACCTATAGGATCAATCATATAATCGGTTACCAAAAAGGCGTCTGCCCCGAGGTTTTGTATTGCAAGATCCTCAACCGTATTATTGCCAACCATAAGTACATTAGCGCCGCGCAGCCTAAATGCCGCAAGGTTCTCAGCAAAGTAGGAAAGCCATGGCTTGGTGGAAGCTGAATTCTTATACGTTGTAATACGAGCAAAGACATGAGGGTCAATGCCTGCCCAGCGCAGCCGCCACTCGACCGCCGAGCGCGGAAAAAGCGGCATAGTAGTAAGACCTAGAGGATAGCCCTTTTCAACAAGCACCTCGACTGCACGTCGGGCGCCCTCCATGGGAACAAGCCCCTGGCCAACTTGGCCAAAGTCATGCTCATAGAACTCTTCTAACAGTGCACGCAGCTCAGATTCAGAAGCACCGATACGTGCGGGAAACACCGCCCAAAATGCCTCATCATTGCTTGCGCCTCCATTAGAATTGTTGATCATAGCGTCAATGCCGAAGTTCAGTGCCTCAAGAAAGGGAATACGTTCGAAACCATGAATTTCAACATATCTGCCAAGTGTGGTGTAGTAACCCTTTAGAAACTCGTCAATCTCCATAGGGACAAGCGTACCGTCAAGATCGAAAAAGACAGCTCGATACATGTGTGTATCAGTGGGATTCATGCCCTTCCTGCTTCCTATATCGAAAAGCAAGAGCACCTGCGACACCAAACACTCGCAGCAGCACGATGAAACTTGCTCCTGCTAGATCTCATTGTACAAAAGTATACGATACTGGACATAAAATCGTCCATCGCTAGAAAGCACAACTTGAGAAGCCCAAAGGCGTGGTAGCATGAACGCATGAATGCGCAAAATCAAACTCGTCTTCTTTTGCATGCATGCTGTGGGCCATGTTCACTTGAGCCAACTCGTCTGCTTGCCGAAGAAGGCTATAACCTAACCTTGTATTATGCCAATTCAAACATCAGCCCCAGTACTGAATACAAACAGCGCCTTACGACTATTGCCGCATGGGCAAACGACGAAAACCTATCTCTTGTAGAAGGTGATTACAATCCCGATGCATGGGAAACAAGAGTCGGATGTATTTCTGACCCAGCAAAGCGCGCAGCGCGCTGTAGGGCATGCTATCGCATGCGCTTCGAAGAGAGCGCTCGTTATGCCGCCGAACACGGATACGATGCCATATGTACCACGCTCTCCGTTAGTCCCTACCAATACATTGACTCTATTCACGCAGAACTTGAACGAGCTGCACACAAGGCCGGAGTCAAGGCCGAATTTCGAGACTTTCGTCCCTTTTATCAGCAGGCAACGCAACGAGCACGTGATATAGGTATGTATCGACAAAACTATTGTGGATGCCGCTTTTCCATTGCAGAAGCACAAGAACAGCGCGCCAAACGCAAACGAGAGCGTGAGCACAAAAAGGCACGTGAAGCACAAGCGCATGCAGCCGAACGTGCAGCAGCTAAAGCACAACGCGCGACGCGAAAAGCTGAGCGCGCCGCCTACGATGCAAAACGCCGAAAACAGCGTGAAATACTTCGTGCCTTTCGAACCCAACAAAGCAAACAAGACAACACACAAGCCGCACACACTGAAAACGTATCTGGATAAGCCTTTTTGTGTATCAACCCGCCACGCATCAAGGAGTACGCGTGCGAACAGACGATTTTAACTACGATTTACCCGAAGACCTTATTGCGCAAGAACCAGTTGCCGTGCGCGACACATGTCGCATGCTGGTCATGGATCGTGCAACCGGAGCGCTATCCGACCATATCTTTCGCGATATTAAAGAGTACTTGCAACCCGGCGACCTACTAATCGCAAACGAAACGCGCGTCATGCCAGCACGTCTTCTTGGCACAAAGCGCACAACGGGTGGAAGTGCCGAGGTATTTCTGCTACGCGAAAGAGCGATGCAACCTGGCTACACTCGCACCAATACACATGCCTTATGGGAGGTACTTGTACGCCCCGGCAAACGGCTCAAACCTAGCAGCAACACTGTTGTTGACTTCCTGAATAAAGACGGAGACTGCGTACTTTCCGCTGAAATTATTGACTGGGTTAAAGACGGACAAAAAGGAGAGCGGCTTGCACATCTTTCAACGCCGCTTCCTTCACTTGATGAGGCTTTTCATGCCGTAGGACGCACACCACTACCGCCTTATATCAAAAGCTATTCTGGAGATGACGAGAACTATCAGACCGTCTATGCTACTCGAGAAAGCTCGGCAGCAGCACCCACTGCGGGTCTACATTTTACATCCGGTCTTATCGAAAACTTGCAAGCGCAAGGAATTGGGTGGGAAACCGTTGAACTTGAAGTTGGTCTTGATACCTTCCGCATTGTTGAAGAGGACGACCCACGCAATCATATTATTCATACCGAGCACTATACCGTACCAAAGCGCACTGCTGAAGCACTTAAGCATACAAAAGCGTGTGGTGGGCGCGTTATTGCAGTTGGTACCACAAGTGTTCGCAGCCTTGAGAGCGCTTGGGACACACACAAGCAAGCAGTTATGCCTTGCAATCGTGCGGCTACATCACTTTTTATTCTGCCGGGATATAAGTTTCATGTCATTGACGGTCTGATCACTAATTTTCACGTACCGCGATCAACACTTATGATGCTGGTGTCGGCCTTTACATCACGCGAAAAACTTATGGCCGCCTACCACCATGCCGTGCGCGAACGCTACCGCATGCTCTCTTTTGGAGATGCAATGCTTATTCTATAGACGATCTTACCCGTCGTCATAGAGGGGGTTTATAGCAAAACGACCTTGCATATAAGCAAGGTCGTTTCAATACGAACAAGATCAAGGATGCTCTACAGGCGCGTAACGTTGCTAGCCTGATACTTGCCGTTTTGTCCCGTTGTCACTTCAAAGGACACGCGCTGACCCTCATCAAGGGTTTTGAAGCCGTCCATCTGGATCTCCGAGAAATGAACGAACAAGTCATCCCCATCTGCCTGAGAGATAAAGCCATAACCTTTTTCCGGGTTGAACCACTTTACCGTACCTTCCGCCATTTGAATCCTCTTTTCTCTCCCTCGCACCGGAGGGAAGTACGAACACGTGCTGCATGGCGGCAACACACACCCTCACCTCAAGGGCACGCGCATACTATACTTCAAACGCAAGCATTCACGTTTGAGGATTCGGCGGTGCGTGATTCTTTTTGCACAAATTGAAGCGCACAATGTATCACACTCAATAGGATGCGCCGTACGAAATGCATATGTTACGCATCTTCGCTCGCTGGTCCTATCATATGTGCCGGAATTGAGTCTGCTGTCTTTATAGTAGCTTTATCTGTTTCTGCTGCCACATTTGTATCTGTGGCAATGTTTTCGTCGGATGTATCACACAGCACAAAATCATCAATAATTTCATCAGGAGAGGTAAGTTCTACACCGTAGGCTTCTGCAATGGCATAACCTTGTTCACGACGCAGCTGAGCAAGATCTATCTCGCCTGCTTCGTCAAGATAAGCAGCTTCAAGAATGAGACTACGCGCAATTTGTTCGGTCACCTTTGGGTCAACGCCTGAAACTTGCATAACACCAGCTATTGATTCTGGCGCTAACGACAACAGAATAGCGCCATCGATGTCAGTAGCATCTCCTATTGCTGCCTCAAGGCTGTCTGCAGCGCCGCGCGGATCATTTTTTTCCTTTGCTTGCGTCCAACTACGCCGCACTGCCTCAGCAAAAAGCGCAATAACACGCATGAGATAATCACGTTCGAACACAGCTCTCCTTTTTTTATATCTGCATCTTTGTCAATCCTTGGCCAACTACAGCATGCGTGGCCTTTTACTTTCAAGCGCTCTTGAATAGCTATAACAGGTACAGCCCTGTGATAGATTCTTTCTACATCTTATAGTCACACCCTTGATTTAGCCTTCTTGAGGGGGATTGATCCCCAAATGCTCAAACGCACGCGCTGTTGCCTGACGACCTTTCGGGGTACGCACTAGCAATCCTTGCTGCATAAGAAAAGGCTCGTACACCTCTTCAAGTGTTCCCGTATCCTCCGACAAAGCAGATGCTAGGGTTGATAGCCCCACAGGGCGCCCCGCAAAACGCACGGCCAATACCTCAAGAATGCGGTTATCTGTTGCATCAAGCCCAAGGGTATCGACCCCAAAAAACTTAAGGGCTGCATCGGCTATCTCTTCGTTTATGACACCATCACCCCTTACTTGTGCCCAATCGCGCACACGTTTGAGCAGGCGGTTCGCTAAACGCGGCGTACCTCGACTGCGCCGGGCAATTTCAAGTGCTCCACCTCGCTTAATCGGCACATCAAGCAAAGCTGCCGAGCGCTCTACAATACGCGCAAGTTCGTCGGAATCATAATAAGACAGACGAAACGTAATACCAAAACGATCACGCAATGGTCCGGTTAAAAGACCTGTGCGTGTTGTTGCTCCAATAAGCGTAAAACGGGGTAAATCAAGGCGGATCGAACGGGCGGCAGGCCCTTTACCAACCACAATGTCAAGCACGAAATCTTCAAGCGCCGGATAAAGAACCTCTTCAACCGCATGGTTAAGACGATGAATCTCATCGATGAAGAGCACATCACCTTCTTCAAGGTTGGTCAACAGTGCTGCCAAATCCCCAGCCCGCTCGATTGCCGGCCCACTTGTGGTGCGAATATTTGCACCTATCTCGTTCGCAACTACTGTTGCAAGCGTTGTTTTACCTAAGCCTGGCGGCCCGAAGAACAACACATGGTCAAGTACGTCTGAGCGCTGCTGCGCCGCCTTGATGAGAATAGCAAGCGATTCTTTCACGCGCTCCTGACCGCAATAATCTGCAAGGCGTTTTGGACGTAAACTACGGTCAAGCGCAAGATCGTCTGCGATCAGTTCAGGCGTCACTGAACGCACACCTGAAGGCTGCTCTGGCAGCTTAGCGTTGTTTTCAAACGCAATACCTTCTATTTCAATACCTTGAGCCACGCACCTTATCCTTGCAACATAAGTCTCATCCGCTTCTTAAAAGCGCCTGTCTTTTTATGATAACCCGCCTAGTTTCTTCAGCGCGTATTGTAACAAGGCGGCATCACTGCATTCAGACGGTGCCCCCTGTAAGGCAAGATCAATCTCAGTTGATGTAAAGCCCATCCCAAGCAATGCTTCTGACGCAGCTTCATGAGCCTGCGATGCTGTAACTACAGCTGAAGTTTCCGAACCATTCGCAGTACCATAAAGCGCTGTAGCTTCCTTTTCAAGACTACCTTTAAGCTCCAAGATAATACGCTGAGCCATCTTTTTGCCAATACCAGGCACTTTCTCAATGCGAGTAGCATCACCTGTAGTAATTGCATCAACAAGCTGGGCAGCAGAATATGCGGATAAAGCTGCAAGTGCTATTTTTGGCCCCACACCGCTTACTCCTACTAAACGCTCAAACAGCGCCTTTTTTTCAAGCGTAAGAAAACCATAAAGCGACATGCTATCTTCACGAACCTGGAGATAGGTATACACCATCACCGGCAAATTCAGTTCTGGCAAACGCTCAATATCAGAACTGGGCATAGCAAGACTAAAACCGACACCGCCCACCTCGATACATACCGTTGACAGCGATTTACTTATCAGCGATCCACTTAGAAATGCAATCATTGCACCACTTCCTTTATCGCATGCACCATATCTTGCATTTCCTTAGCCTGTGCTTTTGACCGTCGTCGCACCTAAGCGCTCGCGCGCTGTTATTCCTGTATGTGAGCTATAGCAAATGGCCGCAGCTAATGCATCGGCTGCATGGTCGGGCTTTGGATCGGACGGTAGGGATAGAATGCGTCGCACCATATATTGAATCTGATCTTTTTCTGCATGGCCTTCACCTACCACCGAGCTTTTAATTTGATTTGGCGTAAATTCACACACCTCAAGTCCTGCCGCCGCACATGCTACAAGCGCTGCACCACGCGCCTGCCCTGTTGCAAACGCTGCCGTAATGTTTTGCCCAAACCATACTGTTTCAACACTTGCACATGAAGGCTGAAATCTCTCGATTACAGCACCAATTTGATCATGCACTTTAAGCAAGCGATCAGCAAAGGGCTGAGCTGGCGACGTTTCTACACAGCCGTAAGCAACGCAAGTAAGCTGCGAGCCATCTTGATACACCAAGCCCCATCCGGTATGAGCAAGCCCCGGATCGATACCAAGTATCGTGCGTGTTAGTTTATTCACGCTGAACCTTTTTATATGTAAACGTACCGAGCTATCTGAAAACTTTGCGCTTTTGCTGCCGTAGTTGCCGCAGTTTGCAAAACTACTGTTGCGCCTTTACGCTAATCTTCAAGCGCTGCAGCAATTTCTTCAGTGATTTCCATGGTGTGATAGACGCTTTGTAAATCCTCAAGTTCTTCAAGCTTATCAATAAGACGCATAACCTTTTTTGCGTCAGCCACAGTAACACTTGTGGGCGTAGTGGCCTCCATAGTAAGTTCAGCACCCTTTGTGATAATGCCTTGAACTTCAAGGGCAGCTTTCACCGCCATCAATTCGGTTGGAGCTGTAGACACAACCCACTCATCCTCGGCATCCTCATAGTCCTCACCGCCCGCCTCGGCGACGGCCATCATAAAATCGTCCTCGTTAGCGGCAGCACCATTAGGCTTCATGCCTTCCTTTTTGCCCTCGCCTTCGATTTCCTTCTCCACGATGATCTGACCTTTGCGCTCAAATTGAAATGCAACGGACCCTGAAGTTCCCAGGTTACCCCCAGCATGAGAAAAAGCACTTCGTACATCGGCAGCGGTGCGGTTTCGATTATCGGTAAGCGCCTCGCAGTACACCGCAACGCCGGCAGGGCCGTAGCCCTCATATACAATTGTTTCATAGCTCGCTGCATCTTTACCAGCGCCAAAGGCTTTATCAATGGCACTTTTAATCTTATCTTTCGGCAGCGAATAGCCTTTTGCCTTCTCTACAGCTGCTGCAAGTGCTGCATTATTGTCGGGATTAGGGTCGCCGCCTTCTTTTGCCGCAACAGTGATATTGCGTGACAGTTTGGCGAATAAAGCTGAGCGCTTTGCATCCTGCGCAGCCTTACGATGTTTGGTGGTAGCCCATTTTGAATGCCCTGACATACGTTTTTATCCCTTTCAGAATTACGTTCTTCTAAACGCCCATGGTAGCACATGGATATCTCTCTATCATGCACGTTTAGCTTACAGCCGCTACGATAGACCTACGATAAACGACCTCGTTCAAGCGAATAGCAAAAGTCGGCAACTGCAGCAGTTGATGCACGATGACTTACAAGCACAATGGTTTTTTCTCCTCGATTATTCGCAAGTGCACGAAGCACTGCTGCTTCATTAAGTGCATCAAGATTGCTCGTAGGTTCATCAAGCAGCATAAACGGCGCATCATGCAAAAACATGCGAGCCAAACCAATACGCTGCCGCTCACCACCCGACAAAGCATCGCCAAGCTCACCAACGGGTGTATCAAGACCTTGGGGTAAACGTTGCACAAACGAGCTAAGTGCTGCCTTGTGAACTGCTTCTTCAATCTCTTTATCGCTGGCATCGGCACACGCAAGTGCAATATTGTCGCGAATTGTCCCTAAAAAGAGGTGGGTATCTTGAGTCATAAAGCTTTCATTTTCACGCAGACTTTTTGTCGCAATGCGACGAATATCAATGTCTGATACCTCAATAGCACCTGCATCGACATCCCAGAAGCGCATAAACAGTTTTAGAAGCGTAGATTTACCTGATCCGCTGCGCCCTGCAATTTGAACAACTGATCCTTTCGGCACCAACAGGTTTACATCTTCAAGTACTTGTTCTTTCCGGTATGAAAAGGCAACATCACGTGCAGCAGCACCCGAAAACGTAAACGCTTGAGCAGCATCGCTACTCTCCACATCGTATGTTTCAGGCTTTTCTTCAAGCAAGTCAAGCACGCGCGCACCCGAAGCCAAGGTCTGCTGCAACGTGGATCCTAAATTTGCCACAGCAATAACCGGCCCAAACGAGGACATGAGTGCTGCAATGGATAAAAATGCCGCCCCAAAGTCAATGGAGCCTGCATACACTAACCCTGCTGCCGCTAGTACCATGACCAAATCGCAGGCCACCACAATAGCCCCCACAAGTGACAAAGAAAATGCTGCACGACCCTTCAAGGTACGCTCAGCTCGTTCAAGCGCTTCCATACGCTCACTCAGCTCAAGTGCACGTTCTGTTTCGTGCCCAAACTGAAGCGTTTCGGTAAGACCGCGCAGGCTTTCAAGCACAAACGAGTTCATAGTTCCTATAAAGTCGCGCACATCTCGGCCGCCCTCACCACTGACCTTTGAAGCTGCACAAGGCACACATACGCCAACCAATACATATGATGCAAGTGCCACCATGGCAAGCACCGGAGAGTACACCCAGATAAACGCCGTCATACCCAACGAAACAATAAGTGCAATGGCTGCCGGAGATAAGGTGTGTGCGTAATACACTTCAAGCAGTTCAATATCGGAGGTAGCAAGCGACACCAAATCACCTTTATCCCGAGATTCAAGCTTGGCTGGTGCTAAACGACGCAGCTGTCTAAAGATGCGATCACGCACAAGAGCAAGAATTTTAAAGGCAAGATAGTGGTTGCACAGCTGTTCGCCGTAGCGCAAAGGGCCCCGTATAATGCCACATACAGCAAGCACACCAATAGAAGTTACAAGCGCTAAGCCTCCCTGCGCATCAAAGATTCCTAACAAGGCATAAGCAGCAACCACTGTTAAGAAAATAGCTGCTGCAAAACCGGCAACGCCCATCACTATGGCAAGACCCATAACAGGTAGTAAAGGCTTGGTCAAGCCTATCAGACGTACCATGATGGATGGGTTTGAGCGCTGCTTGCGAGCAGTAGTAACGCCATCGCGCGCGGCAGATGCTGCATCAACAGTGGTCGCATTGGTGGCAGGCTCTTCATTGGTATATATATCGAAAGCGCCTGCTTCAGTGGCACTGTGCGCATCAGCAGTTAGTTTTGTATCAGCAAACTCTGTACTAGCAGCTTCGCTGATATCTGAGGCACACGAGAGCGCTTCAAGTCCTGTTTGTCTATCCCACAGATGCGCATAAATTCCTTGTGTTGCAAGCAATTCATCATGCGTTCCCGCCTCTGTCACTCGACCAAGCTCAAGCACATATATACGATTAGCATGAATAAGTGCCGAGAGGCGATGCGAAATCATAATGACAGTTTTGCTTTGAGCTAACTCATGAATAAAGGCAATAATTGCCCTTTCACTTTCTGCATCAATGTTTGAGGTTGCTTCGTCAAACACATACACCGGTGTATCGTGAAGCAAAGCGCGTGCCATTGCGATGCGCTGACGCTGACCACCCGATAGGTTAGAGCCTTCCGACGCAATAGGAGCATCAAGCCCACCAGACGCACGTACAAAGCCAGCAATGTGGCATCGCTCAAGAGCATTCCATAGTTCCTCATCACTTGCATTTGGTCGTGCAAGCTCAAGATTAGTGCGCACCGTGCCAGCAAACAGAAAGCTGCGACTTCCCACATAGGTCACTGCATCGCGCAGGGAATCGCGCGAGACTTCATGTACATCAATGCTGCCAATTTTCACCTCGCCTGTATAGCGAGCATTGGCACCTGACAAAACACCCGCAAGCGTTGACTTCCCCGAACCGCTTTCTCCGGTCACACCTATAAACGCACCGCTTGGTGCCTCAAAGTCAACATCGGAGAGCACCGTACGTTCTCCATCATATGAATAACTTAAGCCTCTACATACAATATCGGTGTGCTCTGGCTCTAAAGAACGCCTCCCTTCTTTAGGTTCTTTCAGATCAAGCAAGTCAAACATGCGATCCGATGCCGCCATACCATTCATTGCCGTATGGAAAAATGAACCGAGTGTACGCAACGGAATAAAGAACTCTGCTGACAAAAACGCAAAGGCAAATGCTGATGCAAAGCTTACCGAGCCACCTGCCGCCTGAAACAACATCACGGAAATACCAAGCGCTGCCCCACCAAAAGCAAACAGATCCATGATATTGATAGAGTTAAGCTGCATACGTAACACACGCATTGTTGCAACACGAAAGGTTTCGGCCTCTTTATTCATGCGTTCATGCTGCGCTTCGTCAGCCTGATAGATTTTTAAGGTAGTAAGACCCTGAATGCTTTCCAGAAACAAGCCTCCAAGATCGGTGTAAGAACCCCAATATCTGCTAACAACACGCTTAGCCACCTTTTGAAATGCTGCAATAGAGGCAGGAATAAGCGGTACACACACCAAAAGCACAACCGCCGCAGGCAGACACAATGGCGCTAGACACAAAAACAGCGTAACTGATGCAAGCAATGCATAAAAAAGCTGCGGAAGATATGACCCAAAATAAGCCTCAAGCTGCTCGATGCCCTCAACGCTAATTTGAGTTGCCTCGCTGGTTGAGATGCGTTCACGATATGCGGGTCCCAATCTTACCAGCTTGTCATATACCGATTGACGAATAGTGCGCTTTGCCGCCGCAGCAGCTGCCTGACCTGCTCGCTGCGCCAAGGTCTGACACGCAAGACGAATCACAATAGCCAGGGCTGCACAGCCCCCTAAGCGCGCAACTGCATCAGCATCAATGCTTCCTTCAAGCAGGCTTTGCAAAAATAAGCCAATAATGACAAACAGCGCGACGTTAGCAAGAAGCCCAACAAGCTGTAGTACTACATCAACAACAATAAGGCGCATTGCGCCGGGAACCATGGCAAGCAGCCTTTTGCTGAACATCGCACATGCTCCTTTGTATCGAACTACCCCACACAACACCCCTTACAAGGTGCTGCCCTTTCCACTGTACGCATATATAATAGCAAAATGGTTATATAAAGCAGAAAACGACGAATATACCGCAACTGACACATTTAGTACAAACTATACTGCGCTCTACACTGCAACCTTGTGCTTTACGCGCGCACC
>CAZXOF010000031.1:0-14232 GCA_964642255.1 uncultured Eggerthellaceae bacterium
GACAATATCCACACTTCCCTCGCCTCTGTAAGCTTAAGAATTACCCACGAGGGCGCACCGTAACCGATCAGACGCACAGCGCCCATAATTACACTCTATTGACTATGCGATACCAACCAAGCACAAGCGATGCGACGCGCCCATGTGTCCACCTCAGATAATTGTTCTATTGACTGAACCGCAACGCAGCCACCACACTCACCTGCCATGTGTTTATTCATAGCGGCCTCAACACACGCTTCAATACCTAAAAATGCGATTTCTTCTGCCAGAAACGCTGCTACCGCAACTTCATTCGCTGCGTTCATTACACAAGGCAGTGTACCTCCCTGCATCCCGGCTGCTTGTGCAAGCGCAAGGCAACGAAAACTTGTTGTGTCGGGTGCGGCAAAATCAAGCGAACCAAGTGTGCGAAAATCAAGCGGCTCAACAGGCGCCCGCCATCGCTTGGGATATGACAGTGCATACTGAATAGGAATGCGCATATCGGTCGTACCCAAATGCGCCTTTACGCTACCGTCTGAAAACTCCACCATCGAATGAATGGCGCTTTGGGGATGCACCACAACCTCAATGCGTTCGTACGGCATTGAAAACAGATGGTGTGCCTCTATGACTTCAAGTCCTTTATTCATGAGGGTTGAAGAGTCAACGGTAATCTTGGTGCCCATATTCCACGCAGGGTGCTTCAAGGCATCAGCTGGCGTTACATGGGCAAGCTCGGCACGTGTTTTGCCTCGAAATGGACCGCCTGAAGCTGTCACCCATAATCGAGTTACCTCACGTGTATCTTCACCAACAAGGCACTGATAGATCGCACCGTGTTCAGAGTCAATGGGCATAAGCGCACCACCTGCGACCTCCCCCGATGCAACACGTTGTTTGTCAAGAGCTGCCGCTAACGGCATAATCAAATCCCCGCCAACAACAAGTGATTCTTTGTTTGCAAGTGCAAGCACTTTACCTGCCACAAGTGCCTCATAGCTCGCTCGCAAACCGGCAGCACCTACGAGGGCATTTACTACAATATCAACGTCGTCTAGACGAACAAGATCAACAACAGCATCACTCCCGGCACCAACTGATACCCCTGCGGGCGCTATGGTTGAAGCTTGTGCAGCCCTACTTTCATCGGCAAGCGCCACGTGCGACACTCCCCATACACGTGCCTGCTCAAGAAGCTTGACGCTATTTGTGCCCGCCGCAAGAGCAACAATGCAAACCTCATCGGGATGCTGCCGTGCAACATCAAGTGTCTGTAGACCAATAGAACCTGTTGACCCTAAAACCGCAACGCGCTTTAGACGCTTATTACCTCCATCAAAATCCGCATAGTTGCAGATAGGTGAACACGCACTATGTCGATCTTGGTTACAAGTTGGATCTTTGTAGGTAAGACGCTGATTAGAAGCAAAATCACGAGAGCACGACATAGGGAATATACCCCCCTATCACAAGAAGCAGCGATGATGAAGACGCCACCAAAAAGAGTGAATCACAGCGATCAAGCAATCCACCGTGACCAGGCATGATAGTGCCCGAATCTTTCACACCAGAGTTACGCTTGACGCGGCTTTCTGTTAGATCGCCCAACACACCCATCAACCCGCAGGTTAAACCAATAAGTACTGCCGAGGGCAAGGGCATCGTCACGCCCGGAATAAGCATTATGGCACACCAGACCAGTATTGACGCAAGCAACCCCGCAGCAAAACCTTCCCAGCTTTTCTTCGGACTCAAGCGTGGTGCAAGTTTATGTTTTCCGAATTTACTTCCTATTAAGTAAGCGAAAGAGTCATTGGCCCACACGCTTAAAAAAATAGCAAGCACCAACACACCGCCTAACAGATTTGACTCAAGAGACATGCGCACAATCACAAGAGGCGAAAGTAACATACCGGTATATGCTGCACCGAAAAAACTCACACCCACGTCAGACACACGCGCTCGCGAATAGAACACATACCACGCAAGCAAGGCTATTAACGATACAAAAGCTACAACCGCAACCCCGCCCATACCAAACTTCAACATGGCCAAGGGGTAGAGCATAGCCGCAACGATGCCTAATATCTCATTGGGAAGCTTTGCATCCTGCCTAAGCATGTAGTAAAACTCGCCTGCACACACCCCTGCCGTAAGTGACAACATCACTGTCATCGGCACCGCGCCAAGCAACACACATGCAACCGTAACAACAATGTAGACCACTCCAGTACGCAAACGAACTTGCAGTTCAGTTGGGTTCTTAAAGCGCTTAGGCGTTCGTTTTAGTGCAGCATGTTTGATTTTTTCAACACGCTTGGGTTTTGAGTCACTTGTTCTATCATGGGTCTTGGCGTCCGCACAAGACAAGCGTCTTTCGCGTAGCTCGGCAGACACCGATTCGTTTCTTGGCCTTTCTGCGTACGCAGATTTGGTGGCAGTGAGGCTTTTATCTTCCCCTATCCCGCTCACGACACCGCCCCGAAACGTCGGTTACGATCTTGAAACGTAAGTAATGCACGCAAGAATTCATAGCGATCAAAGGCAGGCCACAATACATCGGTACAAACAAATTCTGCATAGGCTATCTGCCAGAGTAAGAAATTCGAGATACGCATTTCTCCACTTGTGCGAATTACAAGATCAGGATCGGGAATACCCGAGGTATAAAGGCTTTGTTTGAACAAATCTTCAACGGAAGTTTCTATCTTCGCCCCATGCTTAGCCGCCAACGCAACTTCTTTCATACAGGCTTCGACAGCATGAAGGATTTCTTGACGCCCTCCGTAATTCACCGCAACAACAAGCGTCATACCATTGTTGTTCTGTGTTTTTTCCCAGGCCTCATTGAAAGCATCGCGCGTTGCTTGGGGCAATGCCGCTGTATCCCCAATGGTTATGACGCGCACTTGTTCTTCGTGCAGGCCATCCACTTCTGCCAGCATTGTTTTAGCGAACAAATCCATGAGTCCGCTTACTTCGTTTTCGGGACGCTTCCAATTCTCAGTTGAAAATGAATAGATAGTAAGATACCGAACCCCCACGTCAGAAGCACAACGAATGGTTTCACGCACAGCTTCAATACCGGCCTTATGCCCACGCAAACGGTTCAGCGCGCGCTGTTGCGCCCAACGACCATTGCCATCCATAATGACCGCAACATGCTGAGGTATGCGTGCCGGATCAAGTCGCACAGGATCAAGGTCTGCGGGCGGATTCGGAAAAATATGTTCAAGTGGCTTATGAAACATGTTACCTCAAGCAAATGCCACCAATTCGCACAAGCCTATCTGAAGCAAGAGTCGATAGCACTAATACATCCATACAAATGCATGGGCTAAATCTCCATAACCTCGGCTTCCTTTTTCTTCAGTTCTTCATCAATGCGCGAAATATAGGTATCGGTTAACTTTTGTATTTCACCTTCTATGCGACGCTGTTCATCCTCAGGCAGGCCATCGTCTTTTGCAGATCGCTCAACTGCGGCGTTTGCATCGCGACGAGCACCACGAATTGCCACACGTGCCTCTTCTGCATAGGCCCTACACTGCTTGACCAGCTCACGACGACGCTCTTCTGTTAGGGCAGGAAAAGGTAAACGAATAACCGAACCATCGTTTGATGGCGTTACTCCAAGATCACTTGCTAAGATTGCTTGCTCAATACTGCGCAGCATTCCTTTATCCCATGGCTCAATGGCAAGTAGATGGGCATCGGGTGTTTTGATAGCAGCTATTTGATTCACTGGTGTTGAAACACCGTAATAATCGACCTTAATTTTGTCGAGAACCAGGGCATTCGCACGCCCTGTACGCACCGATGTAAAGTTTTCACTCAAGACCTCAACACTTTTTTGCATACGTTGCTCGGCCTTGGTAAGAGCCTCATGAGCCATAGTGCTCCTCCTTGCAGTTACCTTACACTCGCTATCTTAGCGCACAACTCACACGATGCGCCTTACTACTATTCAATCACGGTTCCTACGTTTTCACCTTGTAAAGCTCGTTTAATATTACCGCGCTCACCAAGATCAAACACGATCATCGGCATGTTGTTATCCATACAAAGCGAGGTGGCCGTAGTGTCCATAGCATGCAGACCACGAGAAATAATCTCAAGGTAGGAAATGTTGCTGAAGCGCTCGGCATGAGGATTACTCTTTGGATCGCTGTCATAGACCCCGTCAACCTTAGTTGCCTTCATGAGTACGTCAACACCTAACTCACACGCTCGCAGCGCTGCTGTTGTATCAGTAGTGAAATACGGATTACCTGTCCCAGCAGCCAATATGACAACACGTCCTTTTTCTAGGTGACGCTCAGCGCGACGACGGATGAAAGGCTCACATACTTCTTGCATAGTGATGGCGCTCTGTACGCGCGAAAACACGCCGTGACGCTCAAAAGAATCTTGTAGTGCAAGCGCATTCATAACCGTTGCGAGCATACCAATATAGTCGGCCTGCGCGCGATCCATGCCCTCGGCTGACCCTGCAAGGCCGCGAAAAATATTGCCGCCCCCTACAACGATAGCAAGCTGTATCCCGTCTCGTGCAATTTCGGCAATTTGTTCGGCAAGATCATCAACCACTTTTGGATCAATACCGTAACCCTGATCTCCTGCAAGCGCTTCCCCCGACAGCTTCAACAACACTCGATGGTACTTGTATCCCTTGGCAATACCTTCGGCCATGTGCCACCCTTTCCCGGTTCGCGCTCTGTTTTTGCTGCCACTGGACGCATATACACGCACGCTACCTTGTGCTTTGTTGTACTGGCAAACAATTCGTTTATTCTCCAGACTATGCGTCACATACTAACTATCATACCCGAAAATGCCGCCTAGCTGATGTTCGGCGACAATTCGGCATCATGCGCAGTGTGCGATTTGCTTCTTATGTGTATATCTACGCATAAGAACATACCGTATGCAAGGTGAAAAGAGGGCAAACAGCGTTTTTACACCATCAGCTTTGCAACAGATCGCGCATAAGCCATAGGGTCTTCAAGTGGTAATCCTTCAAACAAAAGAGCCTGGTTGTAAAGAATTTCGGTATAGAGCTTTACCTTGTCAGTATCATCTGCCTGCCATGCTGTCTTTATGACATCAAAGATAGGATCTTTTGCATTGAGCTCCAATATACGCCGCGACCGTATCTCTCCATTAGCTTGCGGATTGGCGGCAAGCACACGTTCCATTTCGAGCGACACCGAACCTTCGGTTGTAATTGCGGCAGCAACATTTGACAAGCGCGTCGATATAGCAACCTTAACCACTTTATTCTCAAGTGCCTCTTTCATTGCATCAAGCAAATCTTTGTTATCTTTTGCAAGCTCTTCGGCCTCTTTCTTTTCCTCTTCTGTTTCCAGATCAAGATTGCTTGATGCAATGTTTTTAAGCTCGTGATCGCGATAGCGGCCAATCATGCCTAACGCAAATTCATCAACATCCTCGGTACACAGCAATACATCATAACCGCGTCCCAAAATTGTTGTGGTAATAGGTGCTTGCGCTAGACGCTCAAGCGATTCTCCCGACGCATAATAAATATCCTTCTGGTCGGCAGGCATGGCCTCAATATATTCATCGAAGGTGATGAGTTTTTTCTCCTTGCCTGAATACAGAAGCAGCAAGTCGGCAAGAAGATCGGTTTGCTGACCATAAGAAGCATATAAAGCGAATTTGATACTGCGCCCGAAGCTACCAAAAAAGCTCTCGTAAGCCTCGCGATCGTCGTTGCGCATCGCAACAAGTTCAGACTTCACCTTTTTCTCAATCTTGCGCGCAATGGCTCGCAGTTGACTATTTTGTTGCAATGTTTCACGCGAAATATTCAAGCTGAGGTCTTGGCTGTCCACAACGCCTCGCACGAAATTGAAGCAGTCGGGCAGCAAGTCCTCACACTTATCCATGATAAGAACGTTTGAGCTATACAGTGCAAGACCCTTTTTATAATCGTGACTGTATAGGTCATAGGGCGCTCGACTTGGAATGAACAACAGCGCGTCATAAGCAAGCGCTCCTTCGGCATGAATGGTGATAGTGCGTGCTGGTTTCAAAAAGTCGTGGAAGTTCGACTTATAGAATTGGTCATAGTCTTCCTGCGATACTTCTGATTTCGAACGTTTCCAAATGGGAATCATCGAATTGATAGTTTCAACAACGCTACGCTCTTCAAACTCTGGCTCATAGTCATCACCGGCATCGTCAGGACGCGGCTTTTGAACTGAACGCATAACCTCCATGCGAATAGGATAGCGAACGTAGTTGCTATACTTTTTTATAAGGTCTTCAAGCATTTCACTTGATAAGAAGCGCTCAAAGGACGTCTCGGCGACATCGTCCTTAATGGTGAGAATAACGTCGGTACCATGGCTTGCTCGCTCGGCCTGTTTGATTACATAGCCCTCAACGCCATCGCTTTCCCATGCCCAAGCTTCGTTATCATCATAGGCGCGTGACACAACACGCACCGCAGAAGCAACCATAAACGACGAATAAAAACCAACACCAAACTGACCAATAATGTCAACGTCGCCTCCTTGGCTCTCGGTGTTTTCGGACTTAAAGGCCAAGGAATCGGAATGAGCTATTGTGCCAAGGTTTTTATCAAGCTCGTCTTTTGTCATGCCAATACCGTTATCAGACACGGTAATAGTACGAGCTTCACGATCAACGGAAACGGAAATCTCAAGACTATCCTTTGATACCGCAATTGATGTATCGGTTAAGCTCTTGAAATACAGTTTGTCAATTGCGTCTGATGCGTTCGAGATCAACTCGCGCAAAAAGATCTCATGATTCGTATAAATCGAATTGATCATAAGGTCGAGGAGCTTTTTGCTCTCTGTTTTGAACTTACGCATAAACGCCATACCTTTCTTACACCTTGTACCGAACTACAATTACGTTACTACAGCATCTGCAATCGCGTACAACATTAGTACACTACAACTTTAGCAGTCTTAGCATTAGAGTGCTAATTAGAATTGTAGGTGAGCTCATAGCACTGTCAAGAGGATGCAAAGCAAGACCTTTTTCTATCTTTATACCCTGCACCGCTTGTTATAACACCTTATCATCCCCTACATTATTCGGTTGTTCGTTCTTCCGCTCAGACAAAATTTGCTTCACTTACGCTCCAAAGCTAAATCTTGTTATACCCCATCGATACCCTAGTGCTTTCAACTTTATTCGTAAATGAAATCAGGTGCGCAACGTCCACAAACCCGATTAAGAATATCCGCTGCATCGCGAAGTGCCCGCAATGCAACAAGGTCATCAATAAAACTGAACTCTATACGGGCGCTGCCGGTATTCTCATCAATCCATTCTGAAATACCAACATACAGCGATGCATCAAGGGCATTTTTATCGCCAGACCAACAGTCCTTTTTAGCAAACGGTTTGCCCGTACATAGAGCTTCACCTGTGTGTTGTACGTGCGACATTTCTACACCTACCTGCACATCAATTACAAGGTGCTCAAGCACATGAGGTAAGGATGTGTGCTTAATAACAGCCCCGAAGGTGTTTCCGCATTCGTTCACGCAAGCATGGTGAGACAAATTCGGCAAGCGTTGTAAGAGAGCTTCAGCTACATGTGGCGTGGTATAACGCATATTTGGATAAGGGAAACATACAAAACATGTTATGCGATCTCGCTTAACCACAATGCGCTCGATACACACTATCTCTGCATTAGCTATCTGTTGTGATCTCATTATGTTCAAGTGTTTCTGATGTGCTATCTGTAATGTCATCTGTTGCTGTCTCTAAGACATCCGTGCCATCGCCTGATGTTTCAGCAGACTGTGATTCACGAATCAAAATGATAGCATCATCTCCCGTAGCGAGCTTAGGTACTTCAGCTCCCTGAAAATACGCCCACAAACACTGCAATGCATAAGCCATATCATCACTGAGGGTTGTAAACCATGATTCATCTCCACCGTCTACCAAAACAAGCTGTGTGCGATCGATAGAAAAGCGATAACGTCCTGACCCTTCAAGGCTGCCGAGGGTATAGGTAATTGTTTTCGAAAATGGATCAAGGGTGTAGGAAAATACGGCATTATCAGCAAGATCAATGTCGCTTTCCGTAATTGTGATGGAGTAGTTTTCACCCTCAACACTCCACACACCTACAAAATCAGAAACATCGTCATAGCGAAACCAGCGATCCCAGGCAAACGCTGCAAAGCTCACAACAATAGTCACAACTACAAGCGTTGTAAGCGTCCTGAGTATACGACCCACCCAACGCCGTATGCGCCCAAAGGCACGCACGGCGTTATCGTTTTGTACCTGTTTCACAAACCTGATCCGCGTTTGTTAACGCACTTATTGCGGCTCTATAACGGTTGTACCACCCATGTAGGGCACTAAGACTTCAGGAATAACAACCGTGCCGTCTTTCTGCTGATAGTTTTCAAGCAGTGCTGCCATAGTACGCCCCACTGCCAAACCACTTCCATTAAGGGTGTGAGCGTAGCGCGAGCCCTGAAACTTCTCGCGATCGCGATATCTAATACGCGCCCGCCGTGCTTGAAAATCCCAACAGTCAGAGCACGACGAAATCTCTTTGTAGGCGTTGTAGCATGGCAGCCACACCTCAAGATCATAAGTTTTAGTTGAGGAAAAACCCAAATCCCCTGTACACAGGCTGATCACACGATAAGGCAACCCCAATAGCTGCAAAATATGTTCGGCATCAGCAACCATCGCTTCAAGATCATCAAGGCTTTCATCCTGCTTAGCGTACTTAACCATTTCGACCTTGCTGAATTGATGCACGCGAATAATGCCGCGCGTATCGCGGCCAGCGCTTCCCGCCTCTTCACGGAAGCACGGCGTAAAACCACAATACTTCAGTGGTAAATCATCGCTATCAAGAGTCTCGTCACGATGAATATTGGTTAGTTGTACCTCGGCAGTCGGAATGAGATAAAGCCCATCTGTTGTCTTGAATAAATCGTCTTCAAATTTTGGAAGTTGTCCGGTACCGGTAAGTGTTTCTGCGTTAGCGATCGCAGGACACCACCATTCTTTATAACCACGGGATATGTGGGTATCAAGCATAAAGTTAATAAGCGCGCGCTCTAGCCGAGCCCCCTGCCCACCCAACAGATAAAAACGACTTTCCGCTAGTTTTACACCACGCTCAAAATCAATAATGCCTAACTCTGGTCCAAGTTCCCAGTGAGGTTTGGGATCAAAATCAAACTCACGCGGCGTTCCCCAACGGCGAACTTCAGGATTGTCATTTTCATCTGCACCAACAGGTGTTGTTTCATGAGGCATATTGGGCACTGCCATCATGAAGGTGGCAAGACGAGCTTCGGCAGCCTCTCGAGTTGCCGATAGCTCATCAAGTTGCTCGTTCAGCTCACGAACGCGCTTCTTTGAAGCTTCTGCCTCGTCGTTTTTGCCATCGGCCATCATCTTGCCAATCGCTTTTGACAAGGCGTTGCGCTCGGATTGCAGCTCCTCTGCTTGAGCAATAGCAGTGCGACGTTCTTCATCGAGAGCAACAAAGTGCTCTCTATCGAAATCAAAGTTGCGGTTGCGCATCGACTCCACAACAGCATCAAGATTATCGCGAACGAATTTCAGATCAAGCATGATCTCACCCCTTGTGATGCTCGTGTGTAGGATTAGGCACACTTGCATTCATAGCAACTAACGCAAGCGCTTTCGATAATAGCACGGTACACTTTACAAAAGTGGCACCTTAGTGCATTAGTTTTGCTTGGCTTAATGCAAGAACAGCTTGTCAAGGACTGAACCGGTTATTGCACAAGCCTTTGTTTGCCGAATAAACGCTAAGAATTCCTGAAACATTGCCATGGTTAAATCGCGTCGCTCTCCCGTACGGCGCCGCTTGAGCTCAATCTTGCCCTCTGCAAGGCTACGTGCTCCTACAATAATTTGCAGAGGCCAACCAATCAGGTCGGCATCGGCAAATTTGACACCTGCACGCTCTGAGCGATCATCAATGACAACTTCAAATCCAAGGGAAGCCATGTCGGCAGCAATAGTTTCGGCGGTAGGCTGCACAAGCTCATCGCCAACGGTGAGCGGAATGATACATACATGCGCCGGTGCTATCGACAGAGGCCAACTCATTCCAAACTTGTCGTTGTGTTGCTCGACAACGGCAGCAAGGGAGCGCGACACCCCTACACCGTAACACCCCATAACAAAGGGAGTTTCTATGCCATTTTCATCGGTAAACGTTGCACCCATGGCTTTTGAATATTTAGTACCAAGCTGAAACACTTGTGACACCTCGATGCCGCGTGCGCCCGCAAGTGTAAGACCACATTGAGGACAAACATCGCCAGGTTTGGTTGTGCATAGATCAGCCCACTCAGACACCTGAAAGTCGCTGCCAAGATGCGCACCCACGTAGTGAAACCCGTCCTCATTTGCACCAACAACCCAATGGGTTAGTGTTTGTAAGCTGCAATCACACACAACACGAACGCCCTGTGGCAAACCGATTGGCCCTATCGATCCCTTTACAAGGCCCACACCCTTCATTTCCTCGTCAGTGAGCAACCGAAAACCACTCACAACCTTGCCTGCCTTGATCTCGTTGAGCTCATGATCGCCTGGGATAAAGAAAGCAACAATTTCACCTGCCTCACCTGCTCCCACAAGTGCTTTAACGGTTGCGGAATGTGGAATATCCACAAATGCCGCTAGTGCATCAATGGTATGAATACCGGGTGTTGCAATTTTTTCGAACGCAACTTCATGTGGTGTTGGATGTGCCTTGCATTCAGCCGCTTCTGTATCAGCGGCGTACCCGCACTCACAATAGACCAGTTCGGCCTCTCCAGCCTCGGCTAGCGCCATAAACTCGGTTGACACACTGCCACCAATTTGTCCGGAATCAGCCTCAACAGCACGATAGCTTAAGTCCAAGCGCTCGCAAATTCTGCCGTAAGCCGCACTCATTGCGTCATAGACTTCTTGCAACGACTCCTGCGAGGCATGAAAGCTGTACGCATCTTTCATAATAAACTCGCGCGCACGCAACAGCCCAAAACGCGGGCGAATTTCATCGCGAAATTTCACCTGAATCTGATACAGCGTCATGGGAAGCTCTTTGTAAGAGCGCAACTCATTGCGCACCAACGCGGTGATGAGTTCTTCATGGGTAGGCCCAAGACAAAAGCCATGATCATGCCGATCAAAACAACGCATGAGTTCTGGTCCATAATCATCCCACCGACCGCTCTCATGCCACAATTCTGCAGGCTGCAACGCTGGCATCATAATCTCTTGCGCGCCAATCGCATTCATTTCCTCGCGCACAATGTGCTCTACTTTGGCAAGCACTTTTTGTCCAAGTGGTAAGAAGGTGTAGACCCCTGACGCTGTTTTGCGAATCATACCTGCCCGCATCAATAAGCGATGACTTGCAATCTCTGCATCGGCAGGGTCTTCTTTGAGCGTGGGAACATACAGCTCACTCATGCGCATAATCGCACTCATAACTGCTCTATCTCCTCCATCAACGCGTTAACAATTTCGTCCTCACGAACCTTTCTGATGGTTTTCCCCTTGCGAAACACTAGGCCAGAGCCATCTCCACAAGCAACACCAATATCGGCATCAGCCGCTTCTCCAGGCCCATTGACAACACAACCCATCACGGCTACTTTGACCGGCGTTGACACCTGTGCAAGGCGCGCTTCAACCTCTTGTGCAAGATTGATAAGGTTAACCTTACATCGCCCGCATGTTGGACAACTGATAATCTCAGGTGCGCGACGGCGCAAATCAAGGGCAGCAAGCAGAGTCCAACACGCACGCACTTCAACAACCGGATCATCTGTGAGCGATATACGCATTGTGTCGCCAATACCCTCTTCAAGTAACACGCCTAAACCACAGGCAGACTTTATGATGCCTTGAAATGCAGTTCCGGCCTCTGTGATCCCAATATGAAGCGGCACGCAAGGAAGCACACGTGCCAATAATCGATATGTTGCAATAGTTGCGGTTACGTCATGCGCCTTGGCAGACACAACCACATCTTCGAAATCGCAGGCATAAAAGAAGTTCATATATTCAGATGCGGATGCCGCAAGCTTTTCGGGCAGCGAAAGATCATTACGTGAAGCAAGTTGTTTATCAAGCGAACCAGCATTAACACCAATGCGAATTGGGATGCCGGCTTTACGCGCCGCAGCAATGACATCTTTTGTTGCCTCAAGCCCACCAATATTGCCTGGATTGATGCGTAACTTTGAAGCACCACGCCGCGCTGCCTCAACAGCAATATATGCATCGAAATGCACATCAGCCACAATAGGTACCGACGATGCCGCACACACCTGTTCAAAGGTGTCGAGATACTTACGATGGGGAATTGCCATGCGCACAATCTCGCACCCCACCTCAACAAGCTCATGTATTTGCTGCAGGTTTGCTGCTGCATCATCTGCGGGTGCATTAAGCATCGATTGAACAACAACAGGGGCACCACCACCCATCAACACATCGCCGACCATAATGCGCCGTGTATGTTCATTCGGTCGACGTTCACAGCAGGGCATGGCTGTTTTTACATCCTTATCATGTATTTTCAAATTGGCGCAACATCCGCAATCAAACTCTGCAGTCGCGATAGGCTCTTGTGTACCATGAAGCGACGTTAAACCATCACGTTGTTGTGCTTTTTTCTTCACCACCGTCGCTTACTCCCAGTTTCCTAACACAAACCGTTGAATATCTTGGTTGAGCATGATGGCGAAAAACCCAAGGAAGAGCGCTATTCCGGCCCAAGAAATGTAGTTCACTACTTTCGGAGAAAGCACGCGACAACGAAGCTTCTCAATGATCTCAATAAGAAATTTCCCTCCATCAAGTGGCGGAATGGGTAGTAAATTCATAATACCGAGCGAAACTGAGATCATTGCCGTAAAAGAAAGCACGCTTACAAAACCCGCTTCAAAGGCACTACGCGATAAAACAGCAATGCCCACGATTGATGTTGAACTCGATACGGTTTCTGCTGCCGTAGCCGGATTAAACAAGCCCGCAACCGCCTCAATAACTGAGCCAATATACAGAAAGCCCTGGTGCAAAGCTGTTAGCGGATCAAGGGTTATATGAATTACTTCACCGGTTGTGGTGAGCCCATCATACCCAATAAAAGAATACAGCACAACGAAAGCAAACATGGTGAATAACAGATTCACTCCCGGACCGGCAATTAAAATAACCGATCGCTTCCAAAATGGCAGAGAGCGATATTGTTGACGATACTCAGATTCAAACACCTCGTGCGCACTAGAAACAGGACGTGGTGCACCAAGTTCATATGAGTTTGGTACAGGCAAGCCCTTTGCTGTAGCACGACGTATCTGAAGTCTTGTTGGCTTAAACGCAGGTGTGCGATAGGTGTTGTGCTCATCACTTCGCAGTGGCGCAACAACACTTCCCCACTCAACTAGCTGATCAAGAGCCTCAAGCACCTCATCATTGCTGATACCACAGTCACGTGCCACATCTTCTGAGTTTGCAGTACCCCGCCGCCATACTGACGCCAGCACGGGCTTAAGGTGAGAATGAATTTCGCCACCTTCCATACCACACACACGCGCATAGCCACCCAACGGTATACAAGTTACGCCAAAGCACGTTTCTCCACGTTTGATGCCTACCGACGGACCAGGCATGCCAATCATAAATTCCGTTACACGAATACCAAAAGCGCGCGCAGCAAGAAAGTGTCCGCCTTCGTGAATAAACACAAGAAAGCCCAGCACAATCGTTGCATAGATAACGGTTAAAACAACATTCACTCTATTCCTTTCATGCATTGCTGTTATAGCGACACCATACGTATATGCTCCTTGCTAGGTTCATTATAGAAAAAGGACTGTTGTCTCTACGAAACCTTGCGATAGGCCACACGGGAAAAGCGAAAACACGAAAGCAAGGGTGTACATAGGCAACCTGTGATGACATAGATACTGCCACATACTTGCACACATTGAATCAACCGCCCCGTGTGTTTTGGCATGGCCACCCATCACGCAACAATGAAGGGGCCACCAAGAGGAATGTTAAAAACTAAGTGTTGAGCACCCACAAACTGGGAGCGCCTCCACTCACCGCTCAGAAACTACCGTACACCCCTAAATTAGTAACAAATAAGCACATATAGCCATGTCAGTGACTGTCAGCGATTCTACGTATGCTACTGTGTGCCCGGCATATCATCTG
>CAZXOF010000032.1:0-14047 GCA_964642255.1 uncultured Eggerthellaceae bacterium
CCATTCGCACGAACCGTATCACAGGGTTTGTCTTATGAGGCAGATAGAGAACCACCACATCGACTTTCCCATCAGAGAGATGAAAGTCTATGTGTCCGCTATAGTTACCGCCCGGGCTGTCAAGAACATGCGCTCCATAGGCTTCAGGTAAAACCCCATTCTCGGACAGTTCACGCACCGCAGCATTAAACTCACGCTTTACGAAAGGGTGTAGGCGTGAGACGCGCTTGAAATCTGAAATGAAGGTCTTTTCGAATGCGATAGAGTACATCAAAGAGCCTCAAGGTAGGCAAGCGCATCGTCGGCATTCTCAAACGTTACGGCATCATCTTCTATTAGACCCATCGCTTTTGCCTCGGCAAGTAGCATTGCCCGACGCGTTTCTTCATTCGGAATCTTATGTGCAGGAACAATATCGAAGGGAATGCGGTGTTGGTTAATCAGCTGCCGGATCGCCATATTGAGATACCCATTAAAGGAAATTCCCATCGATTCGAGGATGTCAGTGGCCTCGCGTTTGACATCTTCGTCAATCCTTAGCGTCGTGGGTTTGGTTGCAATCGTCATATTCTCTCCCTGCTTCGTTTTCATGATGTCAATACTGCTTCTTATTGAAGTTATTATACATTCAGATGACATCTAATGCACGGCTCTAAATGGCGTAAAGTTGATGGGGCTGACAACACAACCATGGCGCATACGAGTTTTCAATCCTGTTCCAAAAAGTACCCCCCCCCTGTTATAATTGAGAATTGTTAATTTTCTCGTATTAGGAAATTTATGGGAGTTCGTCAAAGTTGGTGGGTCGGAGGGTGTCAGCAAGTCGGAATAGAGCATCCGTGAGCGGCGACGCTGTTCGTGCGAGCGCTACGCAGAGTGACGCCGCTCGTGCGGACGCTACGCAGATCGACGCCGCTCGCGAGGGCACTGCGCACAACACTGCTCCTCAAAGCGGGCCATCTCCAAAAGAGATGACTCATCTTGTCGCTGCAGGCTACATGCTCTCCGAAGAAGTTGTACCCCCTTTATCGAACGCAGAGGCAGCTCAGCTGCTTCAGGGCACTAACTCGGGACTTCGTCCCGACCTCTCGCGGCGTGGCTACCGCCTCGCCAAGCGCGCCTTCGACATTGTTGCCTCATTGGTAGCGATTACTCTTCTTCTCATTCCTTCGCTTGTGCTTTGCATCGCCATCTGCATCGCGAGTCCGGGTGCGTGTCCCTTCTACTGTCAGTGGCGAGCAGGATGTCTCAACAAGGATGGCACCTACCGGCTTTTCCGCATGTGGAAGTTTAGAAGCATGATTCCTCATGCAGACAAGATGCTCGAGAGGCTCCAAGACAAAAACGAGGCAGATGGGCCACTCTTTAAGATTAAGGAAGACCCGCGCGTTATTCCTGGCGTTGGCGCGTTTATTCGCCGACATTCGATTGATGAGTTACCGCAGCTTATAAATGTACTTAAAGGGGATATGTCCCTTATTGGGCCAAGGCCAGGGCTACCTTCTGAGGTTATGCGCTATGGAGAGCGAACCAAACAACGTCTTACCGTTAAGCCTGGTTGTGGTGGTATTTGGCAAGCTGGACCCAGGAGCGATTCGGCCTTTGCGAAGATGGTGGAGCTCGACTTAGATTATGTAGCGCACCGTTCAATCGCCTTCGACATTAAGTTGATCTTGAGTACTCTTCGCACGATGCTCACTGGCAAGGGGGCATATTGATGCACGAATCTTTCTTTCTGCCCTCGACGTTATGTTTTTGGTAAGAGACGGTCGAGACGATGAATAAGCCGATACGTGTAGCTCATGTTATGGGAAAGATGCTCGGTGGTGGTGTTGAGTCTGTAGTTATGAACTACTATCGGCATATTGATCGTGAGCGTGTACAGTTTGACTTTCTTGTAGATGCCGATTCCACACTCGTTCCGCGCGATGAGATCGAATCTTTGGGCGGTCGCATCTTTGAAGTGCCGCCCTATCAGCAAATTTTTGTCTATCAGCGCAGGCTGACACATCTTTTTTGTGAACAACGCTGGTCTATTGTGCATTCCCATATCAATACACTTTCAATTTTTCCTTTATGTGCAGCAAAGCGCGCTGGCGTTCCTGTACGTATTGCACACAGTCACAGTACGGCGGGTAAAGGTGAGATGGCGAAGAATGCTACAAAGACCGTTTTAAAGCAATTTTCAAACATCTACCCAACACACCGGATGGCATGTTCTCGCTATGCTGGAGAGTGGCTGTTCGGTAGGGGAGTAAATTTTGATATTCTGTACAACGCGATAGAACTCTCGTGTTTTTCTTTCAATGCACATACACGAGCTCAAGCGCGAGCTAGCCTGGGCCTCGTCGGCAATCAGTTTACCATTGGGCATGTGGGGCGCTTTATGCCCCAGAAGAACCACCGGTTCCTTATCGAAGTCTTTGCAGAAGTGGCTAAGCGTCGGCAGGATGCCGTACTTCTTTTGGCTGGCAGTGGCGAAGCCAAGGCCCTTGCAGAGAGTTGGGCTGCCGAACGCGGGGTTGCAAAGCAGATTTGCTTTCTTGGACAACGTAACGATGTTAACCAGCTTTATCAGGCGTTTGATGCGTTCGTGCTGCCCAGCCTCTACGAGGGCCTGTGCCTCGTCGGTGTCGAGGCACAGAGGGCAGGCCTGCCCTGCTTTTTGTCTGATCGGATTACTCGGGAAGTAGATATGACGGGAAATGTGCACTTTTTACCCATAGACAATCCCGTAGTGTGGGCAGATGCACTTTGTGCGGTTGAAGTGGGCCAGCGTCTTGATGTGCGTGAAAAAGAATTTATAGACTACGACATCGAGTGTGCGGCGAAGAAACTTACTACATACTACTTAGAAATTGCAAACTGACCAAAGGATGTAGGTATATTTTGCTAGAAGAGCAAACTGACATCGTCTATACGAGATGGCGAGAAAATATCGCTGAAGAACACAGAAAAATGCTTGGCTATGCGAGTGATAGCAATACTGCAAATGCAGCAGGCCACAGGATTACACTTCATGTGCGAGAGACGTCGTTGATATATATATATCGCATCATCGATTTAAGTGTTTTCCTGATGGAGCTAAATCTCTTACGAAAGAGCTTGTTACAGAGTCTAGATGCCAGATTTCTTATCAACGCCATCAACATCGAAGTGAAGAATCGTGAGCGGATATGGTAGGTGGTGCTTGATGGTGTCGTACAAGAGGTTCACACTAACTCTCTAATTCACATTAACGTAGGTATGTTTCACACTACTTACGCTAAGATTGGATTTCACATCATAGAAATACAGTTGGCCGATGTTCTGAATGAAGAAGATATCGAGCGTTTCGAAGACTGGTGGATAACGAATGAGTTTTAACTATGGCAATATAAAAGTTGCACTCGTTCACGACTGGTTGATAAGTTGTGGTGGCGGCGAGCTGGAAGGCGAGCTGTCCGCATCGAATCTTACGGTCACCGGATGGAAGCCCCGGTTTTAAGCTTTGGGCATAGCTCAGGGAGCGAATGTTTTTGTGCTGTGCTCGTACGGCGAGGCTATAGCCATGAGTGTGCTCGAGAGCATGTACATGAAGAAGCTTTGCTTAGTGAGCGATACCATGGGCAATAAGAGTGTGATACGAGATGGTGAAAATGGCTATGCGTGCGACACGGCAGAGGACTACGCTGCACGTATTCGATCCGCCATGAAGCGATTCCCTACAGAGCTGACGGAGCAAGCGTATCGGGATGTGTTGAACACGTACAACACTGAGACAATGGCTTTTAAATTCATCTCTTTCCACAAGCGAGAAATTCAACGTTCACACACTGCACAAAGGACTGTTTTAAACGCTCCGCATTCGAATAGCACACGGAAAGACAAGTGTTAATTATGGATATTAGGCTCAGGAAGTTCATCTACAAAATTCCAGGGTTGCATGCGGTCTGCAGGGTCATTGTTGACACCAACAACTTACGGTTCTACAAGAGATTTAACGCAACCAATGCTCATACGAGCAAGATTCAAGGTCTTCGTGGATTGAAGAGCGGTGCACGATGCTTTATCGTTGGGAACGGACCCAGTCTGACTTTAGAAGACTTAGATGCGATCAAGCAAGAGGATTGCTTTGCTTCAAACTTGATATTCAAGCTCTTTGACAGTACTGAATGGCGACCCAAATACTACTTCCTTCAAGACAGGTACGCTGACGTTGGCATTGCCATCGATGAGCTGGAATTGGATTACCTATTCATCGGTGACTACTTCTGGCGCAAACGAGGTGTGAGCAACTCCAACGCATTGTGCTTTCATGGCAAGCGTGGATCGATTAAAGGCGTGCCTGAATTCAGTGAAGACATTAGTAAATATGTCATCGATCACCACACGGTGACGTATTCGATGATTCAGTGTGCAGTTTATCTCGGCTACAAGAAGATATATCTGCTTGGCATGGATCACAACTACTCACTGGTATGCGATGTTAACGGAAATATACTCAAGACCGAGTTAGACAAAAGCCACGTATTCGAGGACGACAACCCTAAAGAGATTGTCGCCAATTTGGAAGGTATGAACAAAGCGTACATAGCTGCAAGGGATTACGCAGTCTCGCACGGTATAGAGATTATCAACTGTACCCGAGGGGGAAATCTTGAGTGGTTCGAGCGAAAGAGCCTCGAGAGTGTGCTCGGTGTCCAAGACGGTCAATCACGCTAGTGAAATGAGCTACAAGCACCCAGCGCAAAGGTTAAACTATGAATCATAAGGTAAACTCATGAAAACAAAAGCAAGAGTTATAGCCTTCTATCTTCCGCAATTCCACCCCACACCCGAAAACGATGCCATGTGGGGTAAGGGCTTCACGGAATGGACGAATGTCGCGAAGGCAACGCCACAATATAAAGGTCATTACCAGCCTCAGATCCCTGCAGATCTTGGATTCTACGATCTGAGGGTTCCAGAGGTACGGGCGGAACAGGCAAAACTTGCCGAAGAAGCTGGGGTAGAGGGCTTTTGTTATTGGCACTACTGGTTCGGAAATGGCAAGAGGATATTAGACAGGCCTTTTCGGGAAGTGCTCGAATCGGGTGAGCCTGATTATCCGTTTTGCCTCGGATGGGCAAATCATTCTTGGTCGAACAAGACGTGGCAGAAGAGCAAGCATTTTACGAAAGAGGTTACATTCATAGAGCAGACGTACCCAGGGGAAGAGGACTATACCAAGCATTTCGAGGCGGTACTCGGGGCTTTTCGCGACAAGCGATACATTACGGTCGATGGCAAACCGCTCTTCCTTGTGTTCGACCCTGAAGCTATTCCTGATACGCAGGAGTTCATCGGCCTCTGGCGTAAGCTCGCCGAAAAAAATGGTCTTCCGGGAATCTACTTTGTGGCTAGGCTCTCGGCGTGCGACAGGTTGTCGCTCTTGCACGGTCTTGACTACACATCGAGCATCGAGGAGCGATACCGAAGGTATTTGGATTTTGGTTACGACGCAATCAACTCCGACATGCAGATGTATGCGGAGATATCTGTTAGTGGGATCGCAAAGCGTATCGTGCGTGCGGGGATACGTAAGCTGGTTGGAAACGTCACTACACATCGATATGACTATGCGGAAATCATGTCCCATTTCCATCATCAGATTGAGACAAGGGAGGACATCCATCCCCAGATCATTCCAAGACTTGATAGGACTCCTCGTTCCGGGAAGGATGCTCGCATTTACGATGGCAGCACCCCTGAGTTGTTTGGAGAAGCTATTGATGACGCACTAAAGCTGGTCAAAGAAAAAAGTGATGAACATCGAATCATCTTCCTGCAGGCTTGGAACGAATGGGGTGAGGGCAACTACATAGAACCTGACCTGAAGTTTGGCCATGGGTATTTGGATGTCTTAAGAGAACATATTTCGGAGGTTGATTTGTCCTAATGGAGTTGTATCTGTTTTTACTGCTTGCCACGGAGCTTTTGATTTTGATTTTTGCATGTGTAGTAAGCGGCTGCCACTTGGCTTCTCCCACCATTATTTCATGCACCGTATTCATGGTTGCTACCCTTTGCGTCATTTTCAATATCGATTTTTGGGATGTGAATTATTCGGCGAAAGCCTATGGTGTGACTTCATTCGGTCTGTGCAGCATGTTAGCAGGTGAAAGCATAGCACGCTTTCTTACTCTTCGGTTCGGGGAACACAGGAAACAACGTCCTCGAAATTGTGGTTTTGTAAAACAACTTGACACAATAGATATCCCCCAGGAGATTGGGTTTTTTCTCATATTCTTTGACGTAGTATGTACCATGTATGTTGTTTATTCGGTTATCTCAAGCGGTTCGGCGTCTGCAGGCTTATCTGTTATAGGCGAAGTGAAGTATAGTGAGGATGGGGGCCTTAACGTCGTAGCCAAGCTTGCATATCGATATACATGGCTTCTGTTTATTGTTTACGCCTTCATTTTCTTCAAAAACATGGTTGCTAACAATCGAGAAACGAGAGGACGATATGTCTTCTACCTTCTTCCTTTGCCTCTCGTATGCATAAGCACATTCTTCATAGGTAACAGAGCAAACCTTCTGAAGATCATCTGCTCCTGTTACGTGTTTTGGGTACTAGCTCATGAGTTTACGGGCCAGAGACTGAAGGTTCGTACGATCTTTACGAAGATGCTTCCAGCATTTGTAGCCCTGTTGGTGGTGTTCTATGCTACTCGTGAGATTACCAAGATTGGGAGTACGACGGGTACCCGAACGTTCATAGACTATATTACGTATTATATTGGCAGTCCGGTGTATCTGTTCTCCTCATATTTAGAGAATCCGCTTTCGGTTCACCCATCACCACAACGTTTTGGTGAGCTTACATTCGAGGGGCTGTACAATTTCTTTGGGGTAGAGGTTGTCGGCCAAGCATATACGCTTGTAGGCGGGCAGAGTGGATTCGCAGGCAATGTTTATTCGTGGTTATGTCGTCCATACAACGATTTCGGTCTAATCGGAGCCTTGATTTTCACGGCTGTCGTCTACGGGATCTTCTCATATGTTCTTTATGGAGCACTAGCAAGTAAAACTGACAGTGATAGACGGAACTGCACAGCCATTATCTTCGTCTACTTCTACTACGTTGTCTTCTTTAGTTTCTACTACTGCCAGATATGCTGGGCGGTGACGCCAACGAACCTCGTTTACTGTCTAGCATTAGTGATTCTGTACAAAGTCACACAGAGCAAAGTCCCTATAGTTGACAACTTGAAATTTTTAAGATCTGTTAATGGGACAAGGTGATTTGGACGTGAACACCTCTCTAGCCGTCAACTTATCATATGCATTTTTTGCACAAGTTATCTCACTTATGGTGAGCTTGGTCACCTCCCTCATTGTCCCGAAGTTTCTTGACCTTGAGCAGTTCGGTTTTTGGCAGCTTTTTATCTTCTATTCAAGTTATGTCGGATTCTTCCACTTTGGTCTGAATGATGGGGTTTATCTGATTAAAGGTGGAAAAACACGCGAAGAGATTGAGTGTGACGAGATCAAGGGCCAGTTCTTCTGCGGACTCGTACTGGAGGGATTATCGGCGCTTGGAATTTTCCTGTTCACTATTGCTGCCTGCGATGAAAGTAATAGGGCTTTCGTGTTGTGTTCCACTGCGGTGTATCTCGTTCTGAAAAATTCTTCCGATTACTTCGGTTATGTATTCCAGGCGACGAACGAGACAAAACTGTACTCAGTTTACTCTATGGTTGACAGAATATGCTTCTTGGTGATGCTTTTGGCCCTCATTTTCCTCAATACTGCTAATTTCAGACCGTACGTAATTTCATATGTGATAGCGCGTGTCATCGGGATGTTATATTGTCTTGCGAAGGCTAGGTCGTATCTCGAGGCGATAGCGCCTCGCACTTGTGAATCTTTTTCCCTATCTATCGCCAGCATGAAAGTTGGGATAAAGCTGCTTCTAGCAAACCTGACTAGCATGCTCATATTGGGGTTTGGCAGATTTTTGATTGATGAGTCGTGGGGAATTGTCACATTCGGACAACTCTCCCTCTCCCTCTCCCTAGTTAATTTTGTTTTGGCATTTGCAACGCAATTCGCGATGGTTCTATTTCCGGCACTTAGGCAGTCAAAAGGAGATGAACAGATACGCATATATGTGCTAATCAGAGACTTTCTCCAATTAGTGACACCGATTATCTACCTATTCTACTTTCCGCTTCTTCTTTTGGTTCGTTGGTGGCTTCCTGCATACAATGAGGCAGCCTCATACCTCGGTCTGCTCCTACCGATATGCATATTTGACGTGAAGATGAACCTTTTGGGAACCACCTTCTTCAAGGTGCTGCGAAAGGAGGGAGCGCTTCTTATGTGCAACGCCGGCTGTCTCGCCCTCTCTATAGCATTGTCCTTGATCGGGGTCTATGTCTTGATGAACATCACTTTTGTGGTCGTGGGGATGGTTTTCTGCATCATCGTCCGTAGCATCCTTGCAGAGAGTTTGCTGGCAAAGCCAACGCGCACAAAGATCTTCTCATCTCAGCAGGCCTTTGAGATTGGTTTGACAACGGTGTTTATGATGGCAACAACGCTGTTGCCGCTGAACCAGGCATTTGTTGTCGTTCTCGTGCTTTGCCTAGCTTACTGTATCGCCTTCAGGGAGATACTCTCACGCATCTCCAAAGTTGTCTGCAATCGTACGCCGAAAAAGAAGGACGTATAATGATAGTGGCAATTATTCCTGCACGATACGAATCGAAACGATTTCCTGGAAAGCCTTTAGCTGATATTTGCGGGAAGCCAATGATTCAATGGGTGTACGAGAGAGTCTCGAGGTCTACGTTACTGGATATGGTTTGTGTTGCGACGGATAGCAAGAAGATAAAGATTGCGGTAAACGGCTTCGGTGGGAGAGCAATAATGACTTCACCCGAACATTCCTGTGGTTCAGATCGGGTTGCGGAGTGCGCGAATCTCTTAGGACTGACCGATCATGATATCATCCTCAACATTCAAGGCGACGAGCCTATGATTTCTCCGGAGATGATTGATAAGCTGGCGAGCTGCTTCCAGACGCCAGATGTGGTCATGGGAACTTTGGCAAGACGCATCAACGATCCCGAGGAAGTGTTCGATTCCAATGTAGTCAAAGTTGTCATCAACAATCAGGGTAACGCTCTGATGTTTTCCAGGTGCCCGATTCCCTTCAATCGTGACAACAGGGAAGACGTTACTTACTATCAGCACATCGGGATCTATGGATATCGCAGAAGCTTTCTTGAGCGATACAGCGATATGGCAAAGGGTTATTTGGAGCAGATTGAATCGTTGGAACAATTGCGTGTCTTGGAGAATGGCTATCCTATCAGGGTGGTAGTAACGCCTTACAAATCCATTGGCGTCGATACTCCTGATGACTTAGAGCAGGTAAGGGCGCTCATGAATGCAAACAACCAGAGCCTATAAGAAAGGAGAAGGAAATGGATAACATGCTGCTACTTGCAGGACCTTGTTCGATGGAATCTAGAGAAGTGTGTTTCGAGGTTGCTGAGGCGATGGTAGGCATGCTCGAGAAGTTTCCGATTGACTACTATTACAAAACATCTTTCGACAAAGCGAATCGCACCTCGATCACGTCTTATCGTGGCTTGGGAATGGATAAGGGACTTGAGATCCTCCAAGAGGTAAAAGATGCGTTTGGTGTAAAGATTATCACTGATATCCATGAGCCCTGGCAGGCAGCACCCGTTGCTGAAGTCGCTGATATGATACAGATTCCGGCCTTCCTGTGTCGGCAGACCGACTTACTTCTCGCCGCAGCAAAAACTGGGAGAATGGTAAACGTGAAAAAAGCCCAGTTTCTCGCCCCTTGGGACATGAGTAATGTTGTTAAGAAGTTGGAGGACGGCGGGGCGAAGCAAATCATACTTTGCGAACGTGGAACTTCATTCGGCTACAACACGTTCGTTGTTGATATGACCTCAATACCTCAGATGCAGATTTTTGGCTACCCCGTTATCTTCGACGCAACCCACAGCGTGCAGAAACCTGGAGGTATGGGTTCGTCAAGTGGAGGAAGCAAAGGAATGGTTCCTTATCTGACTAAGGCAGCACTTGCTGCGGGCGCAGACGGCCTCTTCATGGAGATACATCCCGATCCTGACAAGGCTCTATGTGACGGGCCGAACATGATTGCTCTCAAGGACATAGAGGCTTTCATCGGTGATGCGATGAAGGTGTACTTTGCCGTGCGTTAGAAATGACCAAGTTTCGGAATCAGCACGGATGCATCCCAGGAAAAGGGGGTTGGTTTCATGAATAGATATCAAAGATTGAACGAAGGTAAACGTGTCTTCGATGCCGAAATCACCGCTCTAAAATACGTGAGGGAATCGTTAGATAACGTGTTTGTCGAAATACTCGATGAGATTCTTACTTGTGAGGGAAAGCTCATCATCACTGGGATGGGAAAATCTGGACATATCGCGAAAAAGATAGCGGCGACCTTTTCCAGTTTGGGAACCCCGTCGTTCTTTCTTCATCCTGCAGAGGGTATGCATGGAGATCTAGGGATGGCTGACACGAAGGATGTCATTATCGCAATAAGTTACAGCGGCGAGAGCGAAGAAGTTGTCAAGATCATTCCCAATATAAAGATGATAGGTGCCAAATTCATAGCGATAACAGGCAATAAGGACTCAACGCTGGCAAAGGCAGCCGATGTCGTCCAGGTTTTCCCGGACTTTGAAGAAGCCTGCCATCTTGGTCTTGCACCTACATCCAGTACCACTGCTGCGCTGGTATATGGGGATGCACTTGCGATCGCTATTTCCATGGAGCGTGGATTTAAGGATGTAGATTTCGGAAAACGTCATCCTGCGGGCAGCTTGGGTAAAAGGCTCATTCTGCGAGTTGATGATCTCATGGCTTTAGGGGAGAAAGTCCCACGCGTCATCAGTGGCAGTCTTCTTATGGATGCGATCAAAGAGATATCCAACAAGCAGCTCGGTGTCGTTTCGGTAGTGAGTGTCGATGACCATATCTTGGGGATCATCACGGATGGAGACGTGCGACGTATCATCGAGCATCATGTTGACATTTATGCTGTCGCGGTTAACGACGTGATGACTCGTAACCCAAAATGCGTTGAAGTGGGAACACTTGCTGTCGTTGCATTGCAACAGCTTCGTCATCATAAGATCAACTGCCTTCCCGTTATCGATGACGACAAGCTTGTGGGGACTATCACGTGGCAACAAATTGTGAACGCTGGTATCGTTCTTTAGGAGCTGACAATGATCTGTTCAAACGATATCACCCAACTTGATTTGCTGAATGGAAAGGTTGCCGAGTTTTGCCGCTCCCACGATATGCTGCAGATGCCTTGCGGTTGTTACGAACTTGGTGGCGAAGACTATCTCAATATCGAGAGTTATATCACGAAAGATCGTGATGAGATCCGATATGAAGCGCATCGTGAGTATGCAGACATTCAGGTGATGCTTAAAGGAGAGGAGATCATCGAAGTTTGTTCGCTGAAGGAACTCACTATAGCTAATTCATATGATACTGAGCGTGACGTATTGTTTTACGCCAACGACGTAAAAGGTGAATCGCATCTTATGAGGCCTGGTAGCTTCATTCATCTGTTGCCGGAAGATGCCCATATGTCTCAGCTCTCGGTCGACGAAGGAGTTCCCGTCAAAAAGGCTGTGTTCAAGATCAAATTGCATCGAAACTTGGACAAGATTCGCTTTCTTGTGATGGATGTTGATGGAACAATGACCGACGGTCGTGTTTTCGTTGGTGCTACAGGTGAAATGTTCAAAGGTTTTGATATCAAGGACGGCTTAGGCATAGCGGAGATTCTTCCACAACTAGGGATTGTCCCTGTCGTGATCACCGGTCGACAGAGCGAAATGTTAGCCCAGAGGTGCGTCGAGCTTAGTATCAATGATTTGCACCAAGGGGTTTGCAACAAGCTTGCTGTTCTCAGGCAAATTGTTAGCCGCACAGGAGAAAACTTATCTTCCGTCTGTTACATAGGTGACGACCTTAACGATCTGGAATGCATAAAAGCCGTTTCGTTGAAAGGTGGTTACGTTGTGTGTCCAAAGGACGCTGTTGGAGAAGTCAAAGCATCGGCGAACTATATTCTGTCCAGATCTGGAGGCAAAGGTGCAATTCGAGAGATTATTGATATATTGAAAACTGCTCGGTGCGCCTAATCGAAACACCCTTTATCTCATACAGTGTTTGTCGTGTTCTGGCACATAATCCCACTTCTTTCTCCATATTCATTTGAGAGTGTTGTAACTATAAAACCAGCCCCTAGGCGTTGTCGCCGCGCATTGGATCTTTCTGCAATAACCCATCTTTTGGTTACGGCGGCTACTGCTTGCCTAAGGATACCAAACAGCTGCTTGCGAATTATCGCGATGTCCCTCAGAACCTTGTACAGGCTATTGTGGACTCTAACCGCACAAGGAAAGACCATGTCGCCGATGAGGTTCTGCGTCGTGTGAACGAGCTCGTTTACTCTGGCACAGCGGCTCCGGTGGTAGGCATATATCGCCTCACCATGAAAAGTGGCTCCGACAATTTCCGTGCCTCCTCTGTCCAGGGCGTTATGAAGCGCGTAAAGGCCAAGGGCGTACCGGTGGTGGTCTATGAGCCTACGCTTGATGCCCCCGACTTCTTTGGTAGTGAAGTCACACACGACCTCGAAGCCTTTAAGTTGCGCTGCGACCTTATTGTTGCTAATCGCTGGTCGAGCGAGCTTACTGACGTTGCGGACAAGGTATACACCCGCGACCTATTCGGGAGGGACTAGATGTCTTTCATGGTTGCGGCTTGGGTGCTGCGCTGCTTCGGGATGCTATCTTAAACGCCATGAAAGTTGCTGAGCTTGCAGGAGCTAAAGCACTCATCGTTGATCTCGTTGGTGAATCGTCGCGTGCATTCTACGAGCATTTCGGCTTTGTCGAACTTTCCGGCATGCGCCGTATGGCACTCAAACTTTCGTTCGAAGATTAGGTAAGACACGCCCATGCGTATCTTGTACGAGTTCGCCATATAGCATGAAAGACATCGCAGCAGGCCGAATATTACCAACGGAGATCGCGAGTTGATACTAGGTTCCCTTTTGGCCTATAGCCCCATGTTTCTATGCAACACGTCATGTTATAAGTAAAATGAAAGCGAGGTGATCCGATGTCAGAACATATCAATCTTCCAAAAGACCTTCTTGACGATATGGTTAAAAGCATCACATCTGCAGTTCCTACAGATACCATTTATATTTTCGGGTCCTTTGCTCGGGGCGAAGAGAAAACAGATAGCGACCTCGACATTTATGTTGTGACTAATAAATCGAACTACGACAAATTAGACTACTCGGCCATGGCGGATGTTGGCATGGCCCTTCTATGGATGAATCGCCCAAAGGATATTTTTTGCCTATCAAAAAATGAATTTTCACGCCGTTCGAAGCGCTCAACAGGACTTGAAAGACGCGTTACTCAAGAAGGAGTCAAAATCTATGAATGTTGAGTACCCCGGATATTTGTATGCAGCCTACAAAGATGTACTTGCTATTGAAGCGTTGTCTCAGAACATAGATATTCATTGTGAAGTCATAGCCTTTCATGCCCAACAAGCTGCTGAGAAAATGATTAAAAATGTATTTGAAGCAAATGGTGTCACACCAAGCAAAACTCATCACCTTGATGATTTGCTTATGGAGGCTATTAACAATAAATGGCTGACTGCCACGCAAGAAGAAATTCGCTGTGCGATACATCTTTCTCATTATGCTGTTGCTGCAAGATATGCTGACACACCCGATATTGGACGCGGAGAAGCACTCAATGCAGTTTTAGATTGCAATAAGTTATCCAAGTTGATCGAAAACGCTGGTTACCCAGCCCTAGCAATCAATACAAAGGCAACTTTTCTGAATCCGGAGTAAAGCTTCAACAAATCTGCAAGGGAGTTGAAATATTTGACAGATCCTTTTATTTCCTGATAACGAAGTCAGATAAAACCTTCGGATGTGCGAGGCGGAATC